>JAZRDT010000061.1:0-3156 GCA_045660385.1 Bacteroidaceae bacterium
ATGATGCATTACAAACTGTCCATCATCGATGTATTGAAGGATATTGGACCCCATATCAATGAAGACCAAGGACGACGGTTGACATTGGTGGAACAATGCAGGAGAAGATGGCTGCGTGGAGCGGCAAACAGCCTGCACGCTATCGGATATAACGGAAAATATGAGGAGGACATTGATGATGAATAGACCATTTTCCATATTGATACTGCTTTTGTTTATGATGGTGCCTCAAATGACGAAAGCTCAATGGGCTTTTGACTTCGTTTCCGTGGAAGCATACATCAATGACCACAAGAAACAGCGGAGTCTGTTACTGGCCCGTTCCACATTGGAGCTTAGTAACCAGTTGCTGCACGAATACAGCAGTGATGCCACCGTAGAATACAAGACCTTGAATGTAGATTTGGACAAATACACAAGGGCGTTCGATGTGTTAGATGTGCTCTACCAGTCCTTGCGTACCAGTCTGAATGTCTATTCCACCTACAATACGGTGAGTGACAGGATAACTGACTACAAGAATTTGCTGGAGGACTATAAAGAAAAGGTACTTGACTGGAACAAGATAGCCGTTTCCGACACGATAATCATCAGTGTCAATTTGCGGTGCATACAGAAGATAGCCGATGAAGGACAGCATCTTTACCGTTCGGTCAGTGACCTTGTACTGTATGCGACAGGTGCAGCTGCCTGTTCGACCTCCGACCTGCTTCTGGTATTGGAAAGCATCAACACGTCATTGGACAACATCGAGAGACATCTGAACCGCTCCTACTTCGAGACATGGAGGTATATCCAACTCCGAATGGGATATTGGAAAGAGGCTGTCTATCGGACAAAGACGAAGCGGCAACTGATTGATGACGCTTTCGGCAGATGGAGGGAAGCGGGACTGAATCCCGGCAATAGAGAATGATTTTTAAATAACGGAATATGAAAGAAAATTTGAAGTTGAAAACAGCATTTGGACATCTCAGAGGAATGGCGGCAGCATTTGTCCTGTCATGTTCATCGGGCATGATGGGGCAAAGCGTGAGCTATAACCATGATGCCGCCAAAATGAACCAGATAACCGTCATGGAAATCGGTTCGGGTGGTCTGACACCATCCATCTATTACGATGTGCTTCACCGTAACTACTCCAAAAGTGCGGCAAGGAAAAACAAACTGTCATTCCGCACATTGGCAGGCATCAACCTGTATAATCAGGTCGATGAAGCGGAGGCATTGGATTCCGCTCTTACCAAACGTGCAGAAATAGAAGCATTGAATGTAGCTGACCGAAGCGGTGGTGCGCTTGACCTTGCATGGGTGGCAGAAGGCAGCAAACTCACTGCCAAGATGGAGGATTTCGAGCGGAACATCAACCGGATATTACAGGCAGGCGGTACTGCCAACGAGCAAAGCCATTGGAAAGAGCACTACAACATGTACCAATGCGCAATCAAGGCGACACAGGAAGCCTACATGCCGAATGCACAGCGGAAAAAGGAATACCTGCGCATCTATGCGGATGTGGCAAAGAAAAACGAAGACCTTATACATTATATCGTCAGGTTATCCAATGCCGAAAGGACATCCGAACTGCTGAACGCCACGTATGAACGTCCTGACAGCAAGACGCATATCATCCGTGCGGCAATGAACCGATGGAGGGAAGCCGGATGGAAAACGGCAGGTGCGAATGAATAGACTATAAACGAAACAACATATATCCGACTATGGCAGACAATATCCTTTCCGATTTCGGAATCAACATTCTGGAAGAAGAGATTGACGACGTGATATTCCAGACGAACGAGTTCCTTTGTGATGCGACATTCACAGGTACACAAGGACCTTTCTGGTGGATCCTGCAGATGTGTATGGCATTGGCAGCTCTCTTCTCACTCATCGTGGCGGCTAACATGGCTTACAAGATGATGGTGAAGCACGAACCGCTTGACGTGATGAAACTGTTCAAGCCGCTTGTCATATCCCTGATTATGACATGGTGGTACCCGCCTGCAGATACAGGCATGAACAACAGCGGCAACAGCTGGTGCGTACTGGACTTCCTTTCATATATCCCCAACGCCATCGGCTCCTATACGCATGACCTCTATCAGGCGGAAGCGGCGCAAATTGGTGACAAGTTCCAGGAAGTGCAGGAACTTATCTATGTACGTGACACCTTATATACTAGCCTTCAGGCAAAGGCGGATGTGGCACATTCGGGTACGAGTGACCCCAATCTGATTGAGTCAACTATGGAACAGACGGGAGTCGATGAGGTGACACAGATGGAAACGGATGCTTCAAGGCTATGGTTCACCTCCCTTGTCAGCGGTGTCACTGTCTGTATCGACAAGATTGTCATGGTGATTGCACTCATTGTATTCCGCATAGGCTGGTGGGCAACCATCTATTGCCAGCAGATACTCTTGGGTATGCTGACCATTTTCGGGCCGATACAATGGGCATTCTCCCTGCTTCCGAAATGGGAAGGTGCATGGGCAAAGTGGATGATACGCTATCTGACCGTTCATTTTTATGGAGCGATGCTGTACTTCGTCGGTTTCTATGTCCTCCTGCTCTTCGATATCGTATTATGCATACAGGTGGAGAATCTGACTGCCATTACACAAAGCGAAACGACCATGGCGGCATATCTTCAGAACTCCTTCTTCTCTGCCGGTTATCTGATGGCGGCAAGCATTGTGGCCCTCAAATGCCTGAACCTTGTTCCTGACTTGGCGGCATGGATGATTCCTGAGGGTGACACGGCTTTCTCTACCCGTAACTTCGGTGAGGGTGTGGCACAGCAAGCCAAGGCATCCACTACGGGAGCCATTTCAAGCATGATGAGATAGACAATAATATAGGTAATAAGAACAGTAAATTATGGTAATCAAGAATCTTGAAAACAAAATCAAACTGGTAACAATCATCTGCAGCTGCTTCCTGGTCGGCTGCATCCTTATCAGCATCTCCAGCATCTGGACGGCACGGGGCATGGTGTCGGATGCACAACAGAAGGTGTATGTACTGGACGGGAACGTACCCATACTGGTACAGCGTACCACCATGGAAGAGACCTTGGATGTGGAAGCAAAGAGCCACATCGAAATGTTCCACCATTTCTTCTTCACGCTTGCTCCTGATGACAAGTACATC
>JAZRDT010000062.1:0-13457 GCA_045660385.1 Bacteroidaceae bacterium
GTAGTATTCAGCTACCTTCAGGATAAGTATGTTGTAACTGAGCTCTTCAAGGAAGTTGCAGTAAAGGTAGGCGACCGTCCCGGTGGTTATACTCGCATCATTAAGCTCGGTTCACGTATGAGCGATGCTGCTCCTATGGCATTCATCGAGTTGGTAGACTATAATGAGAACATGGCCAAGACTGCCAAGAAGGCTACACGTACTCGTCGTTCAAAGAAGAGTGCAGCAGCTGCTCCGGCTGTTGAAGCTCCCGCAACCGAGGCTCCTGCAGCTGAGGAAGCAAAGGCAGAGTAATTCCAATTATAGCTATATGAGTGAAGAGACGCAACGTGAGTTGCGTCTCTTTGTTTTTATGTATGTTTCTGCTGTCAGGTGGATGCCACCTATGGTTCGATTTCCCGTTTCAGTGTGACGATAATAACATCCGTAGGAGCGCAGAAGCGTATAGGGTATCTGGATGTTCCCAATCCGCCTGAAATAATGACAGGAATACCTTGACTATTGTGTCTCAAGCCTGTTCTGAATTGCGTACCATATTTCGATGCTGTGACCGGGGCATATAATCCGAATAGTGTGATTTGTCCACCGTGTGTATGACCTGCAAATGCGAGGTCGACACCAGTTATGTCAGCATCTTCGACATAGTCTGGCGTATGTGTGAGAAGTATCGTAAATGCCGATGAGTATACGCCACCACACCCTATAGGTGATTCTTTCTTCTTCTGTGTCGTAGGATAGAGCCCACTATATGCATTGGCTCCCCATATGACGATGCTGTCTTCGTGTTGTCGCAGGGTTGCTGTTGAATCCTCAAGTAATATGATACCATGCTTCTTCATGGCTGCTCGTATGATATCGGTGCAACGCTCATAGTCGTTGTTCCCTAAAACTGCATATATTCCGTCAGGAGTCGATATTGCCCCTAAAGTGGCAATGATTGGCTCTACATACTCGCACCCCTCCTGATAGTCGCCGCCCAATAACAGGATATCTGCTCCAAGTGCTTGTAACGCTTTGGCAGTTCCTTGGAGCTGCTTCTCCTTGAATTTGCTTTTCAGGTGGAAGTCCGAGGCAAAGGCTATGCGATATCCGTCAAAGGCTTCTGGCACATTAGGACTCTCTATGCGGTAGTCACGAATTCGATTGACTCCTGTATAGCGAAGCGATGTACACGAAGTAAAGACGAGTACAATAATCAGATAGTAGGGTAGGCGGTAGCGCATGGTTTTTGTATGTTTTATCTTCCTGTCGAAACACTTTTCAAACTTTATAGATACAAATGTACGCATTATTTCTCAATCGTATGCATCCTTTTGTCTATTCTGTTCTGTTGTCTGTTGCTCTATCCCTCAAATTATGATACGTGCATAGTTGCTAAAGTAAACAACTATGTGTGTAGTGTTGTTGTATAGCCCAGAATCAAAAACCTTTTTGACTATGGCAAATATAGGTAAAGCAACCAAGTTGAGTGTGGCTACACTCGCTATCATGAACGTAACTGCCGTTGTGTCGTTACGCGGACTTCCAGCCGAGGCTGAATATGGCTTGAGTTCGGCATTTTATTATCTCTTTGCAGCTATCGTGTTTCTTATCCCTACGGCACTTGTCGCGGCTGAGTTGGCAGCCATGTTCTCCGACAAGCAGGGCGGTGTGTTCCGCTGGGTAGGCGAGGCCTTCGGCAAACGTATGGGTTTCCTTGCCATTTGGCTACAGTGGGTAGAGAGTACTATCTGGTATCCTACCGTGCTGACCTTTGGTGCGGTGTCGCTTGCCTTTATCGGAATGAATGGAACCCACGACATGGCATTAGCCTCCAATCGCCTCTATACGCTAATTGTGGTGTTGGCTATTTACTGGCTTGCCACGCTCATCTCTCTCAAAGGTATGTCATGGGTGGGTAAGGTGTCGAAGATCGGCGGTCTTGTAGGAACCATCATCCCTGCAGGCTTGCTGGTCGTATTGGCTATCATCTATCTTGCCAGTGGCGGACATTCGCACCTCGATTTTCATGGCAGCTTCTTCCCCGATCTGACCAATTTCAATAATCTCGTGCTGGCATCAAGCATCTTCCTCTTCTATGCCGGTATGGAGATGGGCGGTATTCATGTGAAGGATGTGGATAACCCTTCGGTCAACTATCCCAAGGCAGTATTTATAGGTTCGTTTGTGACGGTACTTATCTTCATCCTTGGCACCTATTCGCTGGGCATCATCATTCCGAAGAGCGAGATTAACCTCACACAGAGTTTGCTCGTAGGGTTCGACCGCTACTTTACCTTTATCCGTGCTTCGTGGCTATCACCCGTGATAGCCATAGCCCTCGCCTTTGGCGTGTTGGCGGGTGTGCTGACATGGGTGTCTGGCCCCTCAAAGGGTATCTTTGCTGTAGGTCGTGCCGGTTACTTGCCGCCTTTTTTTCAGAAGACCAATAAGAATGGTGTCCAGCAGAATATCCTTCTCATTCAGGGTGCCCTTGTAACCTTGCTCGGTTTGCTTTTTGTTGTGATGCCTTCGGTGCAGAGCTTTTATCAGATTCTTTCACAGCTCACGGTTCTGCTTTATTTGATTATGTATCTGCTCATGTTTGCCGCAGCCATCTATCTACGCTATAGCATGAAGAGCGCAGGCCGTCCCTTCCGTATCGGTAGCAGAGGCAATGGACTGATGTGGATTATTGGCGGTTTGGGTTTCCTCGGTTCGCTGCTGGCCTTCATCCTCAGCTTTATACCTCCCGGCCAGATTGCTGTAGGCAGTAAGACGATGTGGTATGCTGTATTGGTTATCGGATGTGTCGTAGTGGTGGTTATCCCGCTCATCATCTATGCGCTGCGCAAGCCATCATGGAAGGATGCTTCCAGCAACTTCGAACCCTTCCATTGGGAAGAGAAAGACTCGTGAGCGATGTGATGAAAAGAGTCTTTACATAAAAAATATCTCCTCTTTGCCAAGTTGAGGCAGCGAGGAGATATTTTCTATGCGAAGTGTTCTGTTACTTTGTCTTCATGCGCCATATGGTGAGTGAGTTGGCCGGAGCAGTGTAATAACCATCTTTGATGACTGCCTTGAATGGTACGGGAACTACGTTCTCGGGCTCAGCAAAGGTGTTTTCAGCCTTGCCGCTGTCGGCAGTGAGCAAGGTCGCATCCGCAGAGTTGATATCGCCGCCTTTGATGTTCATCTGTACAGGGACATCCACATCGTCAAAGTTTACCACCTTTACTATCAGTTCGCCGGTGTTCTTATCCACCATCGCATTGGCATAGAGCATGTCGGGATACCCTATTTCGACATCGAGCGCAAGTTGTCCGTCGATAAAGGCGCGCACCTTTGTGTCGCGTACTTCGATCCGTATATCATACCAACGATCCGTTTCGATGGTGCCTGCCACAGTCTTTGTGGTGCTCTTCGATGCAGCTATTGTGGTCTCTATGCCATGTTGTGCATTGCCCCATCCGCCGAGGTTGAGCCACTTGTAGTTGTCTTCGTCGTAGTGGTCGAAGATGATGAGGAAGCCCTCGTCGCCTGCCTTTTTACGGGCCTTCAAGGTGAGGTCATATGAGGTGCCCTTGAATACTTCAGGACAGATGGCCACGCACTCGGTAGTTTGTGTCGACTGGCTGATGATACCATCTTCCACTTGCCACTTACCCTTCTTGATGTCCAGTTCTGGCTTAATTGTCCATTGTCCATTATCCATTCTCAACTCAACATCCTTGTACTCCACCTCCGTGTTCCATGAACCGAAGCCTATGCTGAACGCTGAGGGGCGCTGACGGCGTGTCTGCTCCACCTTCGATGCTACCATCGTGGTGCCCACGTTCTCGGCAAAAAGCTGCTGCACATAGTATGACGGCGAACCCCAACTGTGCGCGGCGTCGAAGCGTATCATGTCGGGCATCCAGGTCTTGTCATGTATGTTGACGAACACCGGAGCATAGCTGCACATGGCTACCACATCGCTATTGTTCTCCATGCCCATCATGTAGATGGCCTCGCCCAATGCAGCCTTCAGGTTGCCCTCACCGCAGTTCGAGGTCACGGCATATTCGCCTACGTAGATTTTCGGTCCCTTGCGGTCGTAGTTGTCGTAGTGGTGATACTTGCCTGCAAACCATGATGGCGAGCGGTAATAGTGCTCGTCGAGCATGTCCACCGGATGTTCGTTACGCCACGAGGGATAGTCTGTGCCCCACGATTCGACGTTGCCTATCACCTGCATCTCGGGGTAGCGGGCCTTGATGGCGTTGTAGAACTGGATGTAGCGCTCGGCATAGTGGTCGCTCTGCTCGCGCGGATTGACTTGGTAGTTCTCGTTGCCAATCTCGATATACTTCATGTTGAAGGGCTCGGGATGTCCGTTTTCGATACGCATGCGGCCGTACTTCGTGTACTTGTCGCCATTGGCATACTCGATGGCGTCGAGCGCGTTCTGAATATACTCATCTATCTGGTCGTAGGGTTCGAATCCACCGTGCCATATACCCACGTTCACCACGTAGAGAGGCTCTGCCCCGAGGTCCTCGGCCAGTTGCAGATACTCGTGATAGCCCATACCGTCGGTTACAGGATAGTGCCAGTTGGCATTGTAGTGGCCGGGGCGCTCCTCGAGCGGGCCCACCGTGCGCTTCCACTCATATGCCGTCTCTTTTGACATGCCCTCCACGAAGCATCCGCCGGGAAAGCGCAAGAATTTCGGGTGCAATGCCACCAGCATCTCGGCCAGATCCTTGCGGCATCCGTTCTCGCGGTCCTTGAATGTCGGGGGGAATAGCGACACCATGTCCAGGTATAGCGTACCCGGCTTGTCGGCTACCATCACGAAATTCGTGTAGTCTGCGTCAGCCTCGGGCGTGAAGGTCACCGTATGCTTCTTCCATCGCTTGCCGATGCGTCCCTTCACCTTCACCCTGGCGTACCAGATACCCCCTTCTCTGCTTTGCAACCCCACATAGAGGTTCCCCTTGTAGCGCTTGTCGGCACGTGCCCAGAAGCTGAGCGTGTAGGTGTCGCCCTCCACTGCTGCGATGCCCCAGAATCCAGTGTTGGCGATACCTGCCTGTGCCGTGGCTGTGGCCTCAGTGATGTTCCATCGCAGCGCTTTCTTCTGCACCTCGTTGAGAAGTCCCTCGGTAGTGATCTCCATCTTCGATTGCGCCCCTTTGGCGTCGGCATTTATCCATGCAGGTATCGTTCCCGGTGCCGGGCGATATCCAAAACGCTCCCCCTCGCCATTTGCGCCGAAGCGGCGGTTGCGTACGGGCTGCGCTTCGTCCTCGAACGAGCGGTTCTGAATGAGCTCGGCATATAGTCCGCCCTCACCAGCGTGGTTAATCTCCTCGTAGAAGAGTCCGTACAAGGTCGGACTGATGCTCACGCTTTCGCGTGCTGCATCCACATTGAGTACGGCAGTCTGAGCCTGGGCATACAATCCCATAAGGCATAGCATTGCAGTAAGCGTATGAATCTTTCTCATATCCGTGAATTTTTAGTTGGTAACATTATTCGATGCCGTAAAGATACAAAAAAGTCGACAAAGCATATGCCTTGTCGACTTTTTTTATCACATGGGTAGACTAATCTACCTAAATTCTTTATTTTCGGAAACCTTCATATTCTACGGTCACGAGACCCAATGCAAAGGTTACATCAAGGCTACGCTCATCATATTCGCCATATACAGGTATTGTCTTACCTGCCACGGTTGCAGTACCGCTTAGTGGAGCCTCGCCATCATAGGTGGGTCCTACAAGGCATCGTGCCGTAATATGTCCGAAATCAAGATTCTGGCCTATCAACGCAGCCAGTGAGGCATCGAAATATTGTGCCAGATTAAGGTCTATCGTGATGTCTACATACGACTCATTGACCTTGGTTACCGTAGCCTGTTTTCCCGGCAGTTCCAGTTCTTCAAGCTTAAGGTTAGGGACATTTATCTCCACGTCCATCTTCCCGTAGAAGGTCCCGCTCATTGTGTCGGGTGTTACCTCATGAAGGCACGATGTCATCAGGCTCAATGTGCAAGCAAGTGCACTTAAATACAGGAATACTCTTTTCATATCTACATGTTTTTAAGTTTTACACTACAAAAGTAACATGCGAATCTGAAAAGATTCTGAAAAAACGCTGGCTTGTCATAAAATTCGATCCGGATGGTTGGGCGTCCATGCTCAATCCTTTTCGATCAGCACCGTGGCATAGGCCGATATGCCCTCCTCGCGACCGGTAAACCCGAGTTTTTCGGTGGTGGTGGCCTTGATGGTCACATCCTCCTCCTCTATGCCCATGACCTCGGCAAGGGTCTGCTGCATCAGGGGGATGTGGGCTTTCAGTTTGGGACGTTCAGCGCAGATGGTGGCATCAATGTTACCTACACGGTAGCCTTTAGTGGCGATGAGTCCGACCGTGCGTGCTAGGAGAATCTTGCTGTCGATATTCTTGAATTCTCCTGCTGTGTCGGGGAAGTGGTAGCCAATGTCGCGCATGTGTGCCGCCCCCAAGAGTGCATCGCAGATGGCATGGATGAGTACATCGGCATCAGAGTGGCCGAGGAGTCCGCGGTCGTGTTCAAGGCGAATACCTCCCAGCCATAGCTCACGGTTCTCGGCAAATTTGTGAACATCGAATCCGAATCCTACACGTATTTTCATGACAACCTCCTTCTTTTTATCTTCCTAAAATCTCACGTATGCCATCCATGTCGAACGACAGGGTGAAGCGCAATGTCTGGTCGAGTGGGTTGCTCTGTGCGGTAGAGATTAGATAGGCCGCATCCAGCGAGAACACACTCATCTTGAAACCCGTACCGAGCGTAAAGTACTTGCGGTTTCCCTTGTACTCGTTCTCGTAGTGGTATCCGCCACGGAGGAAGAACTGGTTGTTGTAAGAGTATTCCACACCTACACCCCAATAGATTTCCTGAAGTTCTTCGCGGAAGCCACCGGGTGCATCGGCAAAAGACTGGAAGATACCGGCGATGGGCGATACGTCGTTGTAGCCACGCTCGTCGAGCCAGGATTGATATTCCGAAGCATACGAGTAGCTATCGTCTTCGAAGTCCTCGCCATAGGTCTCGTCCAAGTACTGGCGGTACGAGGGTTTTGTGGGTACCATGAGTTTGTTCACATCGGCACTGAGAGTGAATGTGTTGTATTCGTCAATGGGTATCATCAGCGAGGTTCCGAGACGCAGGTTCGTGGGGATAAACTGGTTGGTGTTGCCGCCATCGAACGAGATTTTGCTACCGATGTTTGATGCGTTCAGACCGAAGTTGAGCATACACTCGCGACGGCCCAGCATGACATAATTCGAGTAGAACAGGGCGATATCGGCAGCAAAGGCCTGTCCCACCTCGGTGTCATCTTCAAACTTGTAGTTGAGGTCCGAAAGGATATAGCGCAGACCTACAGCGGCTGAGAATGTCTCGGACAGCATGCGTGAGTAGGCAAAGTCGACCGCCATTTCGTAAGGGCGGATCACATAGTCGTCGACGTATACGTCACCCAAAGAGAAGTAGGTGAGCGAACCGCTGATTGCCTGGTAGTCGCCTATGCGGTAATAGCCCACGAGATTGGCGAGGTCAATGTCGCTCACCAGTTGGCGCAACCACGGAGTGTAGGCCAATGAAAAGCCCGCAGGGCTGATGGCAAAGGGGTATTTTGCGGGGTTCCAGTACTGTGAGTTCACGTCCGGGTCGGTAGCGGCACCCACGTCACCCATAGCTCCGGCACGTGAGTCGGGGGCAATGGAGAGTGAGGTTACAGCGGTCATCACAGGATTAAACATCTGCACGTCGCTTGCCCCCTTTTGGGCGAAGATGGCTGATGTGGCACTTAGCAGCAAGGCCGATAGTATAAATAACTTTTTCATTTCCGGATAGTATGATTTCTGAATAATCTCTCTAAACACTAAATTCTAAACTCTAAACTTCCTCTTTTATTGTCTGCCTCATCGTAAAATCGTGAGTTTGCGTACTCGGCTCGTCGATGTTCCGCTTGCCGAGCTTACGGTGGCCCGATACAGATATACGCCCGTTCCCAAAGGTTGCCCCGATGCCGTGTTGAGTCCCCAGTTCAGGGTGTAGCTGTTGTCCGGTGTAGTCGCCTGTTCGCGATGGCTCCAGAGTGTGCGGCCGGAGAAGTCGAACACCTCGATGCCGATGGTAACCTCTGTCTCCGGGCGGTCGTGAGTGAGCATAAACGTTGTGTGCTCACGTGCAGGGCTGTGCGTGGTAGTGATGTCAAGTATGCGTGGACGCAATCCTTTTACCACTTCAAAGTCGATGGTGGTGGCAGCAGTGTTATTCATCATGTCCCAGGCGCGGAACATGAGCGTGTGCATGCCCTCATCCAGTGTGGGCAGGGTGTACGATACGGTACCGCGCGTGTAGTCGCCCAGGTCCGATTCGTAGTAGTCGTTGAGCGTATAGGTCATCGATGCCTTGCCATCCACGATGGCTATCAGGTCGTGTCCGATGCCATTGCCCACGGTGTTGATGCCGTCAGCATCCTCGAGCATCACTACCAGGCGCGGAGTCTCGTTCACCTGATCTCCCGTGACGAAGTCGGGCGAGTTGAGATATAGCGTCAACTTGGGTCCGAGGCTGTCGTTTGCCAATTCCTCCGCTGTACCGCCCAAGAGAAAATTGTCGTATGAGCCCTTGGCTTCGCGGTCGCGTGTGTCGTTCACGGCATATAGGTTGATGAGTCCGCTCAGCATCGAGTAGTTGATGTCCATGGGTACGCGGAAAGTGAAGGCAAATGCGCCGCTACGCACCGAGTCGCCTCCTACGAAGAGCGTCTTGGAGCGTTCGTAGTAGGTGAAGGGTTTCGATGCCTTGCCCGTATTGTTGCGGCAGGTAATGGTCTCCACATTGTCAAACACGGTAGCATGCATTACACCGGTGAAGTCGGTGGCGGGCGTTCCCTGCAGGGTCTCCACGTGTCCCTTTACAGTGACCTGTTGTCCTGCTTTCAGTACGATGTCGTCATGGCTATATGCTGCCCTGCCGTTCACCTCATCCACCACCAGGGTGTAGTCGGTATTGCCTATGATGAGCGCAGGGTCGCCCATGAGCATGTAGTTGAGCTTGTTTTCCGATACGTCTTGCAAGCCCGAGTTCGATGCCGAGGTGATGAGACTGCACTTGGCCATGCGTATGGCATCGCCCATGCGTAGGCGTTGGCCCTTCTCGTCGCGTGCAAAAAGATGCTTCGAGAACAGGTAGTTGATGCGTCGGTTCTGTTCAGAGTAGGTCGTGCGGGTCGATGTCATCAGTCCGATAGCTCCTCCCTTCGGGTTCAGGAAGGCATATTCGCCAAAGGGCGTGGTGGCATTGTCAAATGGGGTGATGTCGCACGATACCGTCACCCATACAGGCAAGCGTGGCGAGGTGAGCTGTTCGACGTCGGCCTTTCCTATCACCAGTTCGTGCGACAATACGTCGGGGCTGCCATGTCCGCTGTAGTTCACCATCAGGGCACCTTCGTTGAAGAGTTCGAGCAGTCGCTTGTGCACAGTAGGATAGCTGTTTCCGGTTGATGTCACCTCCATCGGGTACGCATCCCAATAGATGCGTTTCACCATGTAGTCGGGATAGTTGGCCTCCAGCATGCGTGCCACCAGTTCAGCATCGCTCATGTGCTGGTTGTTGTCGCCATCGTCGCCCAGCATGAGGATCTGGTTCTTCCATGCGCCGGCATCGGCATTGTCCATATAGGCAATCACCTTATCCACGGCATCGCGTGCCTGTGTTGCGGTGGTCACGGGGAATCGTCCTACGCCTACGTCCACCTTGTCGTAGAGCAAGCGGCCTCCCTCTCCATCGTCGAGTAGCCCGAAATAGTCCTCCATCACATACGACGAGGTGGCGCTGAATGAGCTTACCGCCTCAAAGCAGAGCAGGTAGTCGTCGGGCGATTTGCCTTGCCATGCCGATGACAGCATGCGGTTGTCCCACGCTCCGTCACCGAAGAGCAACAGGTATTTGGGCATGTCGTCCATGTTTCCGGCGCGGTCGTATAGCATCTTCAGGTAACGGCGGTAGGCGGTGGCATCGGGTGTGCCCGATGAGAACTCGTTGTACACCTCGTCGGCACGCACTACCTTGGTGCGCAGTCCGCTTCGTGTACGGTGCGTCTCGGCCAGGCGCTCGGCCTGTGTGGTGAGCTTGCCGCTCGCGGGCACGATGATGATGTAGTCCGTCGGTTCCGTGGCATGCAGGTTTTGGTTAGCAATCTCGCCCACCTCCTCGGGCGTGGGATAGGTAGCCTTCTCGTCTACGACGATAAACACATCGCCACGGGTGCTTGCAGCGGTAAAGGTGTTGCCCGCCTTGTCATAAGGGATTTGCTCCATGGCAGTGGCACCGGTGATGCGCCATACCACCCTGTTGTCATTCCATACGGACGCTTTATTTGCCTCCACCACATAGGTGTGGGTGCCTGTGCTGGTGGCATAGATGGGCTTGTCGGGCCCGATGTAGCTCGTGTAGCTGAGGCGCAGATAGTCGAGTCGGCCCGACACACCCGTGCCGCGGTTATGCGTGAGCGTCACCGTCACTTCGCCGCTCGGGCTCTTGGGCACGAGGTTTGTCTTGTAGCTTCGTGTGGTGGCCGATGCCTCACTATGGCTACCTATGGGGCTGAGGGGCATGTTGCCTAGTGAGATGCTGTCGACGGCTATCGATACCGACGAACTGCTCTTGCCGTTGTGGCTGAAGCAAATGTCGAGCGTGGCGCTGTTACTCATGCCGACGATGTTGCTTGCTTCCAGTCGGTATTGGCGGCGATGCCCTCCGGCAAAGTCGTAGCTCTCCACCAGTTGGCGCCCTCCGTGAAACCAGGCATAGTCGTCAATCTCGTGCAGGTCGTAGGCGGGTGTGGTGACAATCTCCGAACTGCTTGTAGCGAGAGCGTCGCTACAGGGGAACGCCATGGGCTCGCCCTCTCCATCGGCAGTCAGGAAGTAGTATCCGTAGTCGGAGTAGGGGTTGCGGGTGTGGGTAAAGGTATTGTCGCTCTTCAATGTCCACTGTATGGAGCCTTGGGCGTAGAAGAGCACGCGGTCGGTACCACGCCATAGCGGCACTTCGCACAAGTCGTCAATCCAAGCTTCGGTGTCGCTCTCCGAAAGCATGTGTCCGCCATAGCCAAACAGGCGAACCTTCGTCGGATCATTGAATCCCATCTTCTTGAGCTGGCTATGGGTGAGCATGTGTATGCCATTGTCTGAGACGCGGATTTTCACCCAGCGTCCGCTGCTCAACCTTGAATTCTGCACCTTGCCCTCTGCACTGGCTTCTGCACGGATGTGTTGGGGACGTCTGGTCGAGTTAACCTTCAGCACAAAGTTCTCGATGCGCAGGTATTTGTCGTCGCGCCAGATGATGGGGGTGAACGATATGTCGAGTTGTGCACGTTTGGCGCTGATTCCCTTGTGTGTCTCTATCACGGGCCATTCGGGCAACCCCTTTTGAGCGGGCAAGCGGAAACGTGTCACCTCTTCGGAGGTGAGTGGCTTCAGTTCGGGATATTCGATGCTGACGGTGTAGTCTCTTCCCTGATGGTCGTATCCGAGGTCGATGCAGTGGACATAGGTGGGCACCACGGTGTCTTGTGCATAGCTTGTCCAGTCCACCACCAACTCGCTCTGTGCCCTCAAAGGCAGCAAGGCAAGGGCCAGCAGGAATGTTAGTATGTAGCGACGTTTCATCAGCAGGGAATCACATTATATTTATTTCATTTATATATAACGTGGCGTGTGCCCTTTTATTGTGGCGTGCGGTTGCTTATCTTATGTTGAATGCCAGCACCTTCTCTCCTTCCAGGTATCCCTCCACATGCTGTCCTATCTGCAGGGGCCCTACACCCACGGGTGTGCCAGTGAAGATGAGGTCGCCGGTCTTGAGCATGAAGAATCGGCTCACGTAGCTCACCAGTTCGTCAATGCCGAAGAGCATGTCTGCCGTATGCCCCTGCTGCACGGTGTGTCCGTCGATGTCGAGTCGGAAGCGTATGTTCTGCATGTGTGCAAAGCGCTCCACGGGGATAAAGTCGCCCAATACGGCCGAGCCGTCGAATCCCTTGCACAGTTCCCAGGGCAATCCCTCGCGGCGGAAGCGCTCCTGCATGTCGCGTGCCGTGATGTCGACACCCACGGTGACAGCGTCGTAGTAGCGGTGTGCAAAGCGCAGAGCGATGTTTTTACCCAGTTTGCTGATGCGCACCACCAGTTCGCCTTCATAGTCGAACCGTTCGGCAAAGTCGGGGATAAAAAAAGGTTTGCCCCCCTTCAGCAGCGCACTGTCGGGTTTCATGAATATCACGGGGCTTTCGGGCTTTGTGGCCGATTCGCCCAGCTCCTTGAGGTGTTCGGCATAGTTCATGCCCACGCAGATAATCTTCATATTGGAAGTCGTATTATGGTTTTTCGTTGCAAAAATAGTGAAAATCGTGGAATATACGTACCTTTGCACCCATATATTGTGTAAGACGGATTGACTATGGCCAAAAAAGATAACGACTGGAAGAGCCGCCTGCAAGTGGTGTACTCTACCAACCCCGACTATAACTACGTCACTGACGAGGAGCCCGAAGCGGAAACCCTCCCCAAGCAGCAGCAGAAGCTGCGCGTGCAGATGGAGAAGAACCATCGTGGAGGCAAAACCGTTACCATCGTACGAGGCTTCATCGGCACCGATGACGACCTCAAGGCCCTCGCCAAGTTTCTCAAGACCCGCTGCGGTGTAGGCGGCTCGGCCAAAGATGGCGAGATCATCATCCAGGGCGGCTTTAAGCCCAAAGTCATCGAACTACTTATAAAAGAGGGATACGCCAACACAAAATAAGGAGATTCGAAGCATTTGACCGCAAAGACAAAACACTGAGGATACTGCAAAATAATTTATGGCACTAGTCATAAATGCAGAGACACCTGCGAAAATATTTATTACAGATTACATAATCAGTTGCAAGAGGCGTGTTTCGAATATCAGAAATTTAAATCCTATTAAGCCTATATAAAAAGAACAAGGCTCGCCAATCGGCAAGCCTTATTCATTATCTCACAATTCTATACGAATTACTCTGCGCGGAGTGTGAAGCGCTTGAAGGCAACAACCTTGAGGTCAGCGTCGATCTCCTTGAGAACGTCGCGTACGCTCTTCTTAGCCTCCATGATGTCCTCTTGGTTGAGCAAGCAAACCTCCTTCAAGAACTTGCCAAGACGACCCTTAGCGATGTTCTGAATCATAGGCTCGGGAAGGTTGGCAGACTTCTCTGCAGATACAGTAGCGATGATCTCCTTAGCCTTAGCTACAACCTCAGCAGTGATCCAGCCCTTGGTCATGTTGCTCTCCATGTGATCCTCAGAGTCAACGTGAGCGGGGTTGATGCCAGCCTTAGAGAGAGCAGCGTCAACAGCCTTCTGTACCATCTCAGCCTTGGTCTTCTCAACAGCTA
>JAZRDT010000063.1:0-15527 GCA_045660385.1 Bacteroidaceae bacterium
AGGAGATACTGCACGAGGTGGCCCGCAAATTCAAGCGCATTATCACCATAGAAAATGGCACCATCATAGGAGGTCTTGGTAGCGCCGTACTGGAATTTATGGCAGACAATGGATATAAACCTGAAGTACGCCGCATGGGGCTCCCCGACCAATTCATAGAGCACGGATCAGTACCCGAACTCTGCCGTCTTTGCAATATTGACGCTGATAGTATCGCACAAGAGCTCATGAAATAACAACTCAAAAAAGACACAGCCTATGAGAATCATTATTGCAGGCGCAGGAGCCGTAGGCACACACTTGGCCAAGATGCTATCTGACGAACGACACGACATCGTATTGATGGATGCCAACGAAGAGCGCATGGCTAATTTGGAGTCAAACTTCGATCTCATGACCTTCGTCGCACAACCAACATCCATCAATAGTCTTAAGGAAGTGAGCGTTGCCGATGCCGACCTTTTCGTGGCAGTTACACCAGAAGAAAGCACCAACATAACCTCCTGCATATTGGCTCATTCTCTCGGCGCAAAGAAAACAGTGGCACGCATCGACAACTACGAGTACCTGCAACCCAAGAACAAAGAGTTCTTCAAGAATCTTGGTGTCGACTCGCTCATCTACCCCGAAATGCTGGCCGCCAAGGAGATTGCTGACGGACTGCACCTAAGTTGGATACGCCAATGGTGGGAGTTCAACGGTGGAGCACTCGTCATGCTCGGAGTCAAGTTGCGCGATAATGCACTCATACTCAATACCCCCATCGCACAGATACAGAAGGAGCACCCTTACCACATCGTCACCATCAAGCGCATGGGCGAGACCATCATCCCCAGCGGTGCCGACGAGCTGCAAGCTGGCGATATCGTATACTTCATGACCTCGAAGCGCTCGCTCCCCTACATCCGCAAAATCACAGGCAAGGAGGAGCACTCGACCATACGCAACATCATGATCATGGGCGGAAGCCGCATCGCCATGCGCGCCACACAGCTCGTGAGCAATGACATGAGCGTGAAGGTCATCGATAGCGACATCAACCGTTGCCATTGGCTTACCGACATGGTAGACGACAGCGTGATGATTATCAATGGCGACGGACGCGACTACAAGTTGCTCGAAGATGAGGGCATCAGCGAGGTAGACGCCTTCGTGGCACTCACCGACAACTCGGAAACCAACATCCTCGCCTGTCTATCGGCCAAGCGTATGGGCGTATTCAAGACCATCGCCGAGGTGGAGAATATCGACTACATCGGTATGGCCGAGAGCCTCGACATCGGTGCCGTCATCAACAAGAAGAAGATTGCCGCCAGCTACATCTACCAGCTGCTGCTCGATGCCGATGTGGAGAATGTCAAATGTCTCACCTTTGCCAATGCCGATGTAGCGGAGTTTGTGGTCAAAGAGGGAGCAAAGGTTACCCGCTCGCTCGTCAAGGACCTGGTACTACCCAAAGGAGTCACCATTGGCGGACTCGTACGCGGCGACGAAGGCATCCTCGTAACGGGCTCCACCCAGATACAGCCGGGCGACCATGTAGTGGTATTCTGCCTGTCATCGATGATCAAGCGCATAGAAAAGTATTTCAACTAAAGCAAACCATACCACGGTGCGATTGTTGATAAAGGACCAATAGTCCCATATCGTGCCATGAGACCTCAAGCAAGTAGGCCTCCCTACCCGAGCATTGCTCAGGACACTCGTCGTGAGTACGCCCTACATCCCGCGACGATATGGCAAGCATCGTCCCAAACATTGGCCAGCCTATCAGTTCCGCGAAATCTAATACCTCAAACGCATTTCGGGATAAAAAATAAATAAATTTATTTTGTTCTCCACTCGGTTTGCCGTATCTTTGCAGTTTCAAAGACATAACGCATTAAAGCAATGAATGTATTAGAACTTTCAGAACAAGAGATTGTAAGACGCAACAGTCTGAACGAATTGCGCGCTATGGGCATTGAGCCCTATCCTGCCGCAGAGTATGTGACCAACGCATTTTCCACCGACATAAAAGAGGAGTTCAGCGACGAAGCCGAGCCTCGCAAGGTATCTATCGCAGGCCGTCTGATGAGCCGCCGCGTGATGGGTAAGGCCTCGTTCATCGAGCTGCAAGACTCGAAGGGCCGTATCCAGGTGTACATCACCCGCGACGACATCTGCCCCGAGGATAACAAGGATATGTACAATGTAGTGTTCAAGCGCTTGCTCGACATTGGTGACTTCGTAGGTATCGAGGGTGTGGTATTCCGCACACAGATGGGCGAAATCAGCGTACATGCCCACAAGCTCACCGTATTGTCAAAGAGCATCCGTCCGCTCCCCATCGTAAAGTACAAGGATGGCGTAGCATACGACAAGTTTGACGACCCCGAACTGCGCTACCGCCAGCGCTATGTAGATCTCGTGGTAAACGACGGTGTGAAGGACATCTTCATCAAGCGCAACAAGGTATACACCTCAATGCGTGAGTTCTTCAACACCCGCGGCTACATGGAGGTAGAAACCCCCGTATTGCAGTCAATCCCCGGTGGAGCGGCAGCACGCCCTTTCATCACACACCATAACGCGCTTGACATCCCCTTGTACTTGCGTATCGCCAACGAGCTCTACCTCAAGCGCCTCATCGTAGGTGGCTTCGAGGGAGTTTACGAGTTCTCAAAGAACTTCCGCAACGAGGGTATGGACCGCACCCACAACCCCGAGTTCACCTGTATGGAGATCTACGTATCCTACAAGGACTACAACTGGATGATGAACTTCACCGAGCAGATGCTCGAGAAGATCTGTCTCGACGTGAACGGCACCACCGACGTACAGGTAGGCGACAACATCATCAGCTTCAAGGCCCCCTTCGCGCGCCGCACCATGACCGAGGCTATCAAGGAGTTTACCGGCATCGACATCACCGGCATGGACGAGGCACAGCTCCGCGATGTATGCAAGCAGCTCGGCATCGAGATTGACGACACCATGGGTAAAGGCAAGCTCATCGACGAAATCTTCGGCGAGAAGTGCGAAGGCAACTACATCCAGCCCACCTTCATCACCGACTACCCCATCGAGATGTCGCCCCTCTGCAAGCGTCACCGCGAGAATCCCGAGCTCACCGAGCGTTTCGAGCTTATGGTCAACGGTAAGGAGTTGTGCAACGCCTATAGCGAGCTCAACGACCCCATCGACCAGTTGGGTCGTTTCCAGGAGCAGTTGCGCCTGAGCGAGAAGGGCGACGACGAGGCCATGTTCATCGACAACGATTTCGTGCGTGCACTCGAGTATGGTATGCCTCCCACCTCAGGTATGGGTATCGGTATGGACCGCCTCGTGATGCTCATGACCGGTCAGCAGACCATCCAGGAGGTACTCTTCTTCCCGCAGATGCGTCCCGAGAAGAAGTCTCCGAAGGACCCCGCAAGCAAGTACATGGAGATCGGTATCGCCGAAGAGTGGGTACCCGTCATCCAGAAGGCCGGATACAACCTCGTGGCCAATATGCAGGGTGTAAATCCGCAGAAGGTACATATGGACATCTGTGGCATTAACAAGAAGTATAAGCTCGACCTCAAGAACCCCACCGTGGATGAGGTAGCAGCTTGGATTGAAAAGATTGGATAATGAGTTTCCCTCAAGGTAAAGTAGCAATTATGGGTGGCGGTAGCTGGGCTACCGCCATTGCCAAGATGATCCTCAACAACGAGGACTCAATAAATTGGTATATGCGCCGCGATGACCGTATTGCAGACTTCAAACGCACAGGTCACAATCCCGGCTATCTGTCGTCGGTGCATTTTGATGTGAACCGCATCAATTTCTCATCAGACATAAACCAAGTTATCAAGGAGAGCGATGTGCTGGTATTTGTCACCCCATCGCCCTACCTGAAATCACACCTCAAGAAGGTGAAGACCAAACTTCACGACAAGTTTGTGGTGACCGCCATCAAGGGAATCGTACCCGAAGAAAATATGCTCGTGTCAGACTATTTTCACAAAGAGTACCACGTGCCCTACGACAACATCGCAGTCATCGCAGGTCCCTGCCATGCTGAGGAAATTGCACTTGAGCGCCTCTCATACCTTACCGTAGGTTGCAGCAACCGCGACAATGCGCTCAGCTTTTCGCAGAAGCTCAACTGCAGCTATGTGAAGACCACCGTAAGCGACGACGTCACCGGCATCGAGTACAGTTCGGTACTGAAGAACGTGTATGCCATCGCAGCCGGTATCTGTAGCGGGCTGAAGTATGGCGACAACTTCCAGGCCGTGCTCATGAGTAACGCATTGGTTGAGATGTCGCGCTTCATAGACTTCGTTCATCCGCTCAAGCGCGTGGTGAGTGAGTCGGTATATATGGGCGACCTCCTCGTCACTGGCTACTCAAACTTCAGCCGCAACCGCGTGTTCGGCACCATGATTGGCAAGGGCTACTCCGTAAAGAGCGCACAGCTCGAGATGGAGATGGTGGCCGAAGGCTACTACGGCACCAAGTGCATCAAGGAGATCAACCGCAAGTACCACGTCAACATGCCCATCGTAGATGCCGTATACAACATCCTCTACGAGCGCATCTCACCCGTGATTGAGATTAAATTATTGACAGATTCAATCAGATAATAATATAAAATAAGGTAAATAAGATGAAAAATATTGCATTGAACATCGATAAGACCGCAGGTTTTATCGCCGAAGGAGCAGTAAAGGCATATGCTTCTAAAGTACAGGAAGCTATGGAAATGCTCGAGAAGGGCACAGGCCTCGGTAACGATTTCTTGGGTTGGCTTCACCTCCCCTCAAGCATCACCGAAGAGCACCTCAACGATATACAGGCTACAGCCGACACACTCCGCGAATTGTGCGATGTAGTAGTAGTTGCAGGTATCGGTGGCAGCTACCTCGGCGCACGTGCCGTGATTGAGGCACTCAGCAACAACTTCCACTGCTATCTCAAGAGCAACAACCCCGCCATCATCTACGCCGGTCACAACATCAGCGAAGACTACCTCTTCGAGCTCACCGAGTTCCTCAAGGACAAGAAGTTCGGTGTCATCAACATCTCCAAGTCAGGCACCACCACTGAGACCGCTCTCGCCTTCCGCTTGCTCAAGAAGCAGTGCGAAGACCAGCGTGGCATCGAGGTAGCCCGCAAGGTTATCGTAGCCGTTACCGACGCTAAGCGCGGTGCAGCACGCACAACAGCCGACAACGAAGGCTACAAGAGCTTCATCATCCCCGACAACGTAGGTGGCCGCTTCTCGGTGCTCACCCCCGTAGGTTTGCTCCCCATCGCCATCGCTGGTTTCGACATCAAGGCCCTCGTGAAGGGAGCTGCCGATATGGAGACTGCTACCGCTCCCGAGGTACCCTTCGAGGAGAACATCGCTGCCGTATATGCCGCTACACGTAATGCCCTCTATGCCGATGGCAAGAAGATCGAGATCCTCGTCAACTACCAGCCTAAGCTTCACTACGTATCAGAGTGGTGGAAGCAGCTCTATGGTGAGTCTGAGGGTAAGGAGAACAAGGGCATCTTCCCCGCATCGGTAGACTTCTCTACCGACCTCCACTCGATGGGTCAGTGGATCCAGCAGGGCGAGCGCACCATCTTCGAAACAGTCATCTCTGTCGAGAACACCAACCACAGCCTCGTAGTACCCGCCGATGAGAAGAACCTCGACGGCCTCAACTTCCTCGCAGGCAAGCACGTCGACGAGGTAAACAAGATGGCCGAGCTCGGTACCCTCCTCGCACACGTCGATGGTGGCGTACCCAACCTCCGCATCGTAATGCCCAAGCTCGATGAATACTACATCGGCCAGCTGCTCTACTTCTTCGAGAAGGGTTGCGGCGTAAGCGGTTACGTACTCGGAGTTAACCCCTTCGACCAACCCGGTGTAGAGGACTACAAGCGCAACATGTTTGCCCTCCTCGGCAAGCCCGGTTACGAGGCCGAGACAGAGGCAATCAAGGCTCGTTTGAAATGAGACCAACAGCCCCCTCTAACTCCCCCAAGGGGGAGGATTTAATAGCAGTCCCCTTCATGTTATCCCCCCTTGGGGGGAATGAGGGGGGCCGCTCTTTACGTGCCGTTCTCTTCGATATGGACGGTGTGCTCTACGACTCCATGCCCTCGCACGCCAAAGCATGGCACCGCGCCATGGCAGACTTTGGCTACGACCTTCCCGAACAGGAGGCCTACATGCACGAAGGGCGCACAGGCGCCTCCACCATCAACATCGTCAGCCGCCGCCAGCGTGGCATCGAGGAGAGCGAAGAGCGCATCCAGGAGATCTACAAGGTCAAGTCGGCCTACTTCAACGAGTACCCGCCCGCCCAGCCTATGCCCGGTGCACTCGAGCTACTGCATAAACTCAAGGCACAAGGGCTCAAGATACTCATCGTCACCGGCTCGGGCCAGCTATCCTTGCTCGACCGCCTCAACCACCACTTCCCCGACATCTTCTGTCGCGAACTCATGGTGACCGCCTATGACGTGAAGCGTGGCAAACCCGATCCCGAGCCCTACCTCATGGGACTACAGAAGGGAGGCCTGCGCCCCGAAGAGTGCATCGTGGTTGAGAATGCGCCATTAGGCGTGCGTGCAGCCAAGGCAGCCGGCATCTTCACCGTAGCCGTGAACACCGGTCCCCTGCCCGACCATGCACTTACCGACGAAGGAGCCGACGCCCTGTTCCCCTCCATGCAAGCATTCAGCGATGCATGGGAATCGTTTTCAGCCACCCTTTTCAGATAAGAGAATACCCCTCAATAACAAAGAAAGCTGGACAAGTCGCACTTGCCCAGCTTTCTTGTATAATGCTATCCTGATTCTTAGAAGGTCACCTCAAGCACAGGAGCAATCTCATTCGTATTCTCTGCGGGAAGTGTCACCACAAGACCCTCAGCACTGTTCACAAAAGGTACTGCACCATAGCCAAGGAGCTGCACACCCTTCACCTCACCGTTGTAGTGAGCCGATGCCGAACCGAGCGACTTGATAGTATACTCGCGCTCCTCGGGCCAACGCATAATGGTGGTAAACACCGTATCGTTACGCTGCACGAAGCGTACGTCGGCCGATGTGTAGTTGTTGTTCTCATTGAATCCCTGCGCATTGATGGGGCGTGAAGCCTCAGCCGACGGACCCTCACCGAAGATCTTCCACGGACGGGTACCATAGATAGAGTTGCTGTTCACATCCATCCAAGCCTTGATACCGGCCAATACAGCCATCTCCTTATCGTCGATAGTACCATCAGCGCGGATGGGGATAGACAGCAGCAAGTTACCATTCTTACTCACAATGTCCACCAGCATCGAAATCACCTGTTCGGCACTCTTATATCGGTTGTTGTTATACACGCCCTGCTCGTAGTGCCAGCTACCGATGCAGGTGCAGGTCTGCCAGTACTTCTCCTGCGCGCGGTCGGGAGCACCGCGTTCTACATCCCACATCATCAGCTCCTTGTGCTCTTCCTCCAGTACCTTACCCATGGCCACCACCTGTTGCTGTCCGCCATTGAGGCGAGCGCTGCGGTTGTAGTAGTGCGATAGGATGTTAAGCCCTATCTGGTCGTCACATCCGTAGAAAGGCAGTACCGTATCATCAAAGTAGAGGATATCGGGGTCGTAATCGTTAATACACTGCAGCACACGGTTCTGGAACTTCATCTTATACTCCTCCGAGGGCAGCGAAGCGCCATTCTTCCAGCCCCACTGACCATGTATAGAGCCCTCGCGCTCCCATCCCTCACTGTGTTCGTGACGCTGAGCATAGAGTTCCTGCGGATCGAAGCCCTCCCACCATTGGCCCTTGCCATCGGCCTTGGTAAGATTACCGTCATAGTCCTGCGACTTCTCCATCCAGGTCCATGTGTGGCTACCATGCATACTGATACCGATGGGCAATCCATACTTCTCACATGCTGCAGCCCATTCGCCCACGATGTCACGTTTGGGGCCCAGGTTCACCGAGTTCCACTCCTGATAGGGACTGTCCCAAAGGTCAAAGTTGTCGTGATGCTGACCGAGGGTGAAGAAGTAACGTGCACCCACACTCTTGTAGAGTGCCACCAGCGAGTCGGGCTGCCAGTTGGGCGCAGTCCAGTCGCGTATGAGCTCCTTCAAGCCATAGTCTGCAGGGTCGCCAAAGTGCTCCTTGTGCCAGCGATACTGCCAATGGCGCTCATAATACATGTGGCGGGCATACCAGTCGCCTCCCTCAGCCTGACACTGCGGGCCCCAATGCGCCCAGATACCAAACTTAGCATCCTTAAACCACTCCGGGCACTCCCACTGCTTCAAGCTCTCCCAGTCGGGAGCGAAAGCACCTGTTTCTACCTTCACGTCACGTGGCGCACAAGCCACGAGTGCAGCTGCAGCGGCCAAGCCACCCAGCGCATGCTTCCATTTCAATGTAATCATAGCCTTACCAATTATATTCTCAAACAAGGGGCGCATATCCGACACATACAAGCACGATACCCAGCATCAGCTTCCCATGCAACAGGCATACGCAATTTTTGCAAATATAAGTAAAAAAAGCAGAAACAAGATAGCATAATATTTCTTTTTATAGGACAATGTTGACATTTTATAAATGCCGGCAAGGGCAAATCCCCCACCCTTACAAGCCTTTCTTCGGCACACACGGACCAAACGCTGTTTCCTCACCGGCACACACATCACAAAAAGCAGCACTGTATATCAACCACTTGCCATAACAGTTAAAAATTGTCACTATTTTGTCACTATTCTTTTGCGTCAGGAACATTACGAAAAATTTATTTTTGTTATGAACTTTTTTCATTGTCATAATATGACGGAAAAAGTATTAATGATTTAACAGTCCGGCAGTAACTCAGTAGAGTTAGTTCAGAGTTTGGGCACTGTGTTGTAGATAATTTTGAATAAAAGAGACGAATATAGATAGTAACTAACTTTTAAATTCTATTATTATGAAGAAGATATTCTTTCTGATGCTTATGATAGCATCATGTTTTAGCGTAGCTAACGCGCAGTTAATGGTAGATGAAAATGGAAAGGTTGGAGTTGTATATGATGGAGCAGGTCCACTTTCGTCAGAATTATCAATAGGTACTGGTGGAAACAGTAATGCCACAGTTGCTATTTCAGCAACCAAAACGATGGGCATGTATCTGAATCATTACCCCATGAGCGGCAGTTCTAATAATTATGGCATTTATAATATCAACTATTCGGTTCCAAATGTAACAAATTATGGCATTTATACAGACTTGTCTGGAAGTTCATCTAATGGGACAAAAAACATTGGCGTTTATTCTAATGTATGTGGCACGAGTAGCAGCGGGTCTAATTATGGTGTATATGGATACTTAAGTTCTACTGGACATGGTACAGGTGTCTTTGGAAGCACAGCCAAATATCTCGGGATGACATTCCCTAATCTTACTGGCAATTATGCGGGATTCTTCTATGGTGATGCTTGTATTACTGGAGCATTGACAGTTGGATATGTTAACCAAACATCAGACTATCGACTGAAAGAAAACATCCGATCACTAACTGCTTCTGACGGCTGCTTAGAGAAGGTAATAGGCATGAATGTAGTGGAATACAATCTTAAACAACGCGAGTTTGAGACCCACATCACCGAGCAAGACGAAGCTGATGAAGCCGCACGCGAAGCTGAACTGATTGAACGTGGTGTTGATCCACAAGAAATTGCCAAGCGTAAGCAAAAAACAGATAAGCGCGCCTTGTGGTATGAGGAAGATTCACCTATTATGAGAAATAAACACTATGGACTTATTGCACAGGAACTGCAAAAGATATACCCCACTCTTGTCACAGAAAATCAAGATGGATACTTGGCCGTCAACTACATTGAAATCATTCCGCTGTTGGTACGTTCCATTCAAGAGCTGAATGCAAAGGTCGAGCAATACGAGAATGGTAGTGCTCCTATTTATAAGGCACAAGCTCGCACAACTGATGCAACTTCCATTGATGCTGTAGTGACTACACTCTATCAGAATACTCCCAACCCTTTCACCGAGAGCACACTCATTCGCTGCGATGTGGCTAATGATGTTGTAAAGGCCGACCTTTACATCTACAACATGAACGGTGAGCAAATAACAGAATATGCAATTACCGAACGTGGAGAGACAAGCATTGTAATCGACGGGGGTAGTCTTAATGCTGGCATGTACCTCTATGCTCTCATTGCCGACGGACAGGTGATTGATACTAAGCGGATGATATTAACCAAGTAAATCTACTATTATGAAAAAGATATTATGTATGCTCCTCGTGGGCTTATCACTATGTGCCCGAGCACAAATACGCGATACGTTGATTATACAACAAAGTGATGTGACTATAGAACTTGATGGTCAAGGGTATCATCATGTGTTTTATGGAGATGAGTATGTGATAGATGAGGGAGCTCCTAAGTTACCTGTAATTAATCGCATGTATTATATTCCTCAAGGAGCCTCAAATTTAGATATAGAGTTCTCTATATTAAATGAGAATCTTCTAGATGGAACTTTTGACATCTATCCTTCGCAAGGCTTAATAGAATCCAATAATAAAAAAAAGGATTTTATTATATTGGACTCATTGTGGTTAGACACGATATATCCTGCTGTATCTGCTGAAATATCAAATGAAAGTTTTCTGTTTGGGTATCGTGTAGCTAATGTCCGTATATATCCCATCGCATACGATGCAAAAACGAAGCGTATGTGGTTAAGAGACATTGAAATTACTCTCAATTATACGGAACCAATATTAGAAGATTTAGAAGAGGTAGACACATTGCGTTCATCGTACAGAAAGAATTTATGTTACGATTATGTGTATGGAATAGTAGACAACCCTGGTTTAATGGAATTCTACGAGGTTACAATGAAAAGTATTTCAACCTTTGCACGGAACGTTCCCATAAGTATGTTTCAAAATGGATTCCCTTATCCTGATTTTATTATCATCACAAGTGAGGAGCTGAAACCTACATTTGCTCCACTGGCAGAGTGGAAAACACGTAGAGGTGTCTATACTATTATAGAAACAGTGGAATATATAAATTCCGCGTATCAGGGACTTGATTTGTGTGAAAAAATACGTAATTACATTATCGAAAAAGAATCTGATTGGGGAGAAGGATTGGCTATCTTGTTAGGAGGTGGTATTGATGTTATTCCTTCACGGACTTACAATGGAATTATGGGAGTTGAGGTTACAGATGTATATTATGTTGACCGTAATATGCGCCTTCCGAATCAAGATAATGATTTTTCTAGTGTCAATATTTGTAGTACAATTGGACGTTTTCCTGTGGACAATGTATCGGAGGCTCAAATAATGGTTGAAAAGACCATTGGCTATGAAAAGGCATCTTATAATATAGATTACAGTTATATAAGCAATAACTTGTTAGCAGATGGATATATTACGGTGTATAATGATTATTGTTATAATGGCGCGATGAAGTCATGGTATCAAAGCACTTCAAATTACGACAAAAATCATTGGTATCAATATGATTTTTTTAACAAAGCAGGTACTGCGACTTACAATGGCATAGAATATCGTCTTAGCGACACACAAACAGGCATTTCACATGGCGAAGATTTTACAAAAAAAAACTTCATGTCTGCATTGACAGAAGGAAGAAGTAATTTTGGATATTTTCATTTTGTGGCGCATCTAGACCATTCATCTCCGTTAAGTCTGGGAACTTCAAATTTAATACGAAAGGAGGATTTGTATAAAGAAGATGTTGAAAGCATGTCGTTCCCCACATCTTATTATCAGGTAATGTTTTCCATGGGTTGTCATCCTGCAGATTTTTCAACTGATTGTATAGCTAAAGATTTTTTGATGAAACCGAATGCTGGAGCTGTATGTTTTATTGGCAATACAGATGTTGGCTATGGTGGTGAGCACATCATGCTCCCTGCATTTTATAGGTCCGTATACGGAGAATCTTGTATATGGGATTGGAATTCTTTTATTGGAAAATCTTGGCTTAATGCTTTAAGTGCTTCTATTGGAAAAAAAAGCAAGCTTCATTTATTAGGTGATCCCACCTTAGCATTTTGGACAGATGTTCCAGTAGAGCAATCCAATCAGATAACTACAAATAATAATACAATCACTATATCAAGGCCAAGCACCATGTATGGTAAGGGAGCCACAGTCTGTATTCATAAGACGAACGAAATATATATGGTCGATACTATCCGTTATCGAGAAAGCATTTCATTTAGCACGGTGAATGCGCAAACTTCAGGTTATGTATACATATCGTCTACAGGTCTTGGATTAAAGCCACAAATAGACAGTGTTTATATTGATAAGGGTGGAAACAATCTCATTGAAATAACAAACGTAGAAGTAACTGACAATGGTTTTGCAAATGACGGAATACTTTCTGCAGGTGAACAAGGTGTTATAAAAATTAATTATACTCCTTTGTCTAATGAAGTGATAGACCCATCCAAAATGTCGTTATCATGTACCAGTACATATATAGACATTTTGTCAAATACGGGAAGCGTAATCGGTGCTAATCAGTTAGCCTTCTCAATTCAAGTAGAGGGAGGTACACCTGACCTGAATGAGCACAATTATAAATCTCCCTTGTTCTATATCAACTACCTTATGGGGAGTCAGCTTCAATGCGTAGGTTACTTCTACGTGAATGTTGCAGAGCTAAAAGGTGATGTACGCAACATGTCGTATGAATTACTTTCAGAAACAAATGGATATGAGTACAGAGTGAATGTCGACTACTATTTGAGTAGCCGTTCTTTGGCGCCACAATCCTCTGTGAAACTGAAAAATCCAAGTTCCTCCAGTGTTCAAGTAGTTGACTCTATAGTTCATCTTTCTTCAACATTATTAGATGGTGATGTTTTCAAATTATCATATATCGTAAAATTAAACAATAAGGCAGACATATATCGAAATGTTCCTTTTGATATTGAACTAACAGATATTTCTGGAAATGTTATAACGGAAACTATCTATCCTTTTAAACCTGTTCCATCAACAATCATTATAAATTCTGTGAGCTATCTCTCTGGGGCGACTTATATTGATTTATTTTGGCCTGCGGACAATGATTGTAGATACGAAGTTTATGCCTCAGAAACAGGAGTTTCATATGAATTATTAAATAAGGAGCCTTTAGAAACTAGTTGTTTTAGACATACGAATTTGCAACCACAAACTACATATTTTTATAAAATCTGTAAATATGAAAACAAGAAAAAAAGCCTTCTCTCAAATGTTGTCACATGCACAACTGCATGTGAGCTAAAGGATGGATATCCTAAGATAGTTACAAATATGGGGGCTTTCAAAGGGCTGTTAAATGCTTGGGATGTAGATTTGGATGAAAAAAAAGAGGTGTTTGCTGGATGTTGGGATTACTTAGATTCTCAGGGAATAATAGTTGCGGAGAAATCATCTTCGGGAGGTTTATTTAATGAAACAGGTGTGGAAATTGTTGATAGTTTTGCCAATGTAAATGGATATTTTCAAAACGGTCCTGCAATAGGAGAATTATGTGATGATGGTGAGATATATGTAATAAGTAGTACATATAATGATACCAATGGCACAACAAATGGTGTATACTGCCATACAATTAAGGACGAAAATGGAGATGGAAAACCAGATCTCCATTGGAAACATGAAAGCGATTCAATAAATGCACCACGTTCACCTATTATTGCTGATTTGGATGGTGATGATATTAATGAAGTTATAGTGCCATCACGAAGCTACGTGACTATATTTAATGCAGATGGGACTATACGTAAGGTTATTAATTGTGCTCCTAGCTATAGACATATTGCAGTGGCTAGTATTATCCCTAATAGTATTGAAAAGCAACTTATCATTCCTAATGGTAACAAATTGTCTTTTTTTAATAAAGAAGGGGAGCAGCTAACAGACTATAGTGTAACACTTACAAAAAAGGTTTCTACACCTGTGGTGTGTGACTATCTATGCAATGGAGGTTATGACATAATAGTTGGCGATATAGTTTCTTCTGATTCGGTGCACATATATGTCATTGACTTTTCAAGTGGGGAACCTGCTAAAATAAAACTATTTAGTAATACGTTCAAAGATTCAGGCCGAAAAGATGCAGCAATAGCTGTGTGCGATTTGAACAATGATGGTGCTTTAGAGCTTGTATCAATGGGTGAAGATCAATTAATCATCTACGACTATGACAACCCTAATAATCTTATTACAAAAGAGCTAGTTAGCAGAACTACTTATGAAGGCACTCCTATTATTGCAGATGTTGATGGAGACAACTTTGCAGATGTTATTTACCAAAGTTGCGAAGGCATAAATAGCAATATTATGGCTATTAATAGATTTGGGAATAACATCCCCATAAGCCGGCAATTGTATAATACGGTAAGTGACGGGCTAATGGCTGAAGATATTGATGGAGATGGATTCACTGAAATAGTCGCAGGGACAGAAATGGCGCGATATTATGTATGGGAAACAAAAGGTAATGCTGATTATATCGAATGGGGAAGTGCTAGAGGAAACGCACAAAATACTGGTGAATATGGACTCGTCAATTATCCTCAATTAGTGCGTACAGCAATTGCAATAACATCTGATCATGATTTTGAGCACGATATTTATATTGTCGATGGTCAACTTGACATCACAGGGAATCTGACATTCCCTTCTCATCGCAAAATTGTAGTCTGGGAAAACGGAATATTAAATATCAATGGCGCTACACTCAATAATGCGCGTATCATAGTAAAGCCTGGAGGTAGGGTTAATATTACTAACGGCGCCACGATTAACTTGCGAGATACCAAATCGTTTGTTGTACCTAAAGGTGCTCGGTTGAATATTTCACAAGGAGTCATTAAATAAATCATTTACACAGGTTGGTTTGTGAATAGAGTTCAGTATATTTGCAAACCAACCTGTAAAATCTAACTGCTTATGAAAAGAATATTACTTACTTTGCAGAGTTTACTGCTTGTGCTTTGTAGTATGGCACAGACTGAAATCGTATTGGTGTGTGAAAAGGAAGGAGATTTACCTACACTATTAACCGATGAGATTAAGCAAAAAGCTACAAGGTTGGTTATTAGTGGAAATGTTTCTACCACAGATATAAAAGCAGTAGATGAGTGCCCAAATCTTACCGTATTGGAACTGAGCAATGCCCTTCTCAACACCATCCCTGAATATGCTTTCTGCAATCTACAGCTTGACAGCATCCATCTCCCTAAAAGTATTAAGCAATTGAGCATCAATGCATTTGATAGCTTATCAGAATTTGGTCGACAACAATGTGTTATTGTTGTTACAGGTAATTTCCCGGAATTGGTCAATCCAATTCTTCCGTTTGAGATGTATGAGACTCCCATAGTATTCCGGCTCGCTAAAGAGAATACAAAATATGTGGAGGTGTTTGATTTACCATATAATGAGTATCACGATTTTTCTCATGTATATACGTTGTATGATCCCTTCATC
>JAZRDT010000064.1:0-21641 GCA_045660385.1 Bacteroidaceae bacterium
GCTGTCCCATCAGACCAAAGTGTCAAGCCAAACAGCAGGGAATCGGAGAATACGTAAACCTCTCCAGTATGGCAAAGAAAAAGGTGTAAACCTATTCAGCTAATGAAGCAAAAAAACGTCTACTGAAATCAGGAAAAGACACATATATCCCCTTAAGCCCAATCCTACCCTACAAGTCATCGTCAAAACCTCTGCAAATGCTCTAGATAAGCCTTCGGAAAATTCCCGTCACCGCGGTGACACCTACACGCCACCGCGGTGGCGTTTCCCTTTCACCGCGGTGAAACTTTTGCGCCACCGCGGTGAAAGTTTTTTATCAAAAGCTGGAACAGACTTTTTTCAGCTAAGGGAATCGGATGTCACACTGCCAGTTTTTACCCGCTTCCATGCCATTGCCAACCGATTTATAAACTTCTTTCACTTGATATAGCCCTTTAGGGACAAACATCCGAACTGAGGGGCGAATCAGGCTAAGCAGCCGACTCAAAAAGCGGAAGGCGTAACATTTTTCCACAATAATTGACACAACCGAACGAAATTTTCATTAGCTTTGCGGCAGAATATTTTTTTTGTATCACTTTAATATTTTTTTATGAAAAACTTTACTTTAAAAATCAAGCAATTGTTTGCTGCCATGTTGATGCTCGCTTGCATCCCTGCCAGCGCACAATTCAAGGCTACAGTAGAGCAGTACACCAACAGCGACTACTCATCAGTAGCAGCAGAGTTCAAACTCACAGAAGTCGCAACTGCACTCGAAACTGACACAGCTACACTTGCAGCAGCCCTCAACGCATGGTACAACTACGATGAAGAAAGTGGCGCAGAGAAACCCGCCGACATGTTCTTCCTCAAGTCAGGCGAAGAGCTCGTAGCTGACTATTCAACCAACTTCCCTGGTGGTTTCTGGATGAGCGGCGACTACCGCAACGTAGGCTACACAGCTGAGGCCGTGTTCTTCGAGGACATTTGGTTCGACTCAGCAGAGGACTACTTCAGCCTCAATTTCGGTCAGATGCCCGATACTTTGGCTAAGGCAGGCGGTGCAACATTCACCCCTTCATTCGTATTGGCATACGGTGACAAGCAGGCTACATTCGATATCACATACGTAGTGAAGCCTTTGCCTGAGACTCCCGCTGTAGAACTCGACATCACCAAGCTCGAGATCGTAGGCAACGCAGAGGTTACTACAGAGCAGTATCCCCGTATCAACTACAACTCTTCGGCCGTAAAAGTAAACATCGCTGGCGCTGCTGCAAAGTTGGGCATTGACAACGAGTTACTCTCAGTCATCCTTACCAAGAGCCTTTACAAGGCACGCGTAGACGAGACCTATCAGACCAAGATCGACTCACTCACACTCGCCACCAACAACGGTGGTTGGGGCCGCGAGGTTCTCGACATGGCTACAGGTGATACCCTCCCCGAGGTATGTGCTGCACCTTGGAGCGACAAGGACCAGTACTTCATGGACACATGGGCTTTTGACCCCGCTACAGACACTTTGAGCTGTAACATCGGTCAGTACCCCTACAACTTGCAGGCTGGTGATAAGTACTATACCAATGTATATATTGTATATGGAAGCAAGGCTTTCGTTGTAAAATACAATGTAAACATCGTGGAAGATCCCAATGCTGGTGGCAACAACAAGGACGAAATGACAAAGGTGGGTACAGAGGTTATCGTTGTTGAGCAACAACCCAAAACCGACTACTCAACATCAGCTATCTATGTAAATGTTGATAGCATTGCAGGCTTGCTCGGTTGCGCAACAGGTGAAATGACTCTCATGGCAATTGACAACAATGATGAGCTTTCAACATCAAGCACTGCTAACAATGGCGGTTTCTGGATGACTCAGGGTGGTATCATCTGCGCATGGGGTACCAACGCATACTTCTTCGTAGAGCCCGCAGCTTCTAACGACTACTCACAGCTTAACATTGGTCAGTATCCTAGCCGCGCGGTAATTGGTGAAGAGGCTAAGACAATCCTTTACCTCGTTGCTGGCAACAAATATTTCGAACTTGACATCACATTGAAGATTGAAAAGGGTGCTACTGTTGAAGTAGAATTCGAGAGTGTAGCTACACGCAGCTATGTTGTACAGGCTCTTGACGAAACATACATTTGGTCTACCAAGTCGGCCAACATTCCTTTCGCAGACATCGACAACCTCATCGGCACTGTTGAGCCCGTGCTCTACGCTTTGAACATCGACTCTATTGCTGAGCAGACTGGCGAGAAATACACCAAGTCATACACCATAACTGAGACTCCTGGTTTCTGGTTAACCGAAGATGGTAAGAGAACTCCATGGGGTAACGGTTCACAGTGGGGTATCACTGGTCTCAACTCTACCTCTGAGAACTTCGTAATCCAGTGCATGCAGATGGACGGATATGGTGTAGCAGGTGACTCATATACAGGCGAATTCTACCTCGTAAATGAAGAGACTGGCAAGATGGTTACCATCAAACTTACCTATCAAATTGTAGACGAACTCGTTGACTCTGAAATTGTAGGCGAAGAGTGGATCAACCTTCCCGTAAGCATGGACGATAACCTCGTTGACTTCGATTTCGCTAAGGTGGCTACCGCTCTCGGTCTCGAAAGCGTAGAGGCCCTCTTCGATGGCTACTATGCTAAGGGCATGAAGGCTGACGGTACATACAGCGACGGTGTTGATATCGTAAACAATGGCTTGTCATTCAACGCAAGCGGCGCATTCGAAGAGTATGCAGCTATCGGTGTCCTCGTAACAGAAGACTACAAGCAGTTCCTCACCTACTCTAACGACGACATTGAGGGCACATTCAAGCTCGAGATTACCATGTGCTTCGAAATCGACAGCAAGAGCTATGTAATCCACATCACCTTGCTCGACGAGACTTCATATGCCGAGGGCATCGAAAGCATCAACGCCGACAACAAGGTTGGTAAGATCTACAACCTCCAGGGTCAGGAAGTAGCTGCTCCTGCAAAGGGTATCTACATCATGAACGGTAAGAAGATTCTTGTAAAGTAATCTGAGTATACTTTGAATAATCCAAAGAGTTGGCTCGCTTGAGCCAACTCTTTTTTATTGGATTCTCAATAAATATTAAAAATATTTAGTATCTTTGCATATTAAACATTACTATGCAAATACCATGAGAATACCCAACAAGTTCCTATTGAGCATAATAGTGCTCGTAAGCAGTCTGCAACTATCGGCAAAGAACTACAATGTGACTTCGCCCAACGGCCGTCTCACAGCTATCGTATCATTGGACAAAACATGCCAGTTCAGCATCCTGCTCAACGGAGAGGAGCTGATGGCACCCTCAACTATTGACCTCACACTGAAAGATGGCAAGCAAGCATACAGCCAAGCCAAAGTGGCACGCAGCAAGCGAAGCAGCATCAACGAGACCATCGAAGCCCCGATGTATCGTCAGGCATCCTTTACCTTCAAGGCCAACCAATTAGACTTGAAGCTAAAAGGAGGATTCGGACTCATCGTGCTAGCTACAGACGAGGGTGTTGCCTACCGATTCTACCAGACGAACAAAGGCACCACAACGATCTACGATGAGGTGGCCGACTACCAGTTTGGCGCCGACCGCACCGCATGGCTCGCCTACTCGACCAACAAGGAGAAGCCCTATGCCATGGCATTCCAAAACATCTATCACGAAACAGCTATCTGTAAGGCTGAAGACCAAGCAGCCTTCCTTCCCGTGACCATAGACTGCGACAAAGCGAAGGTGACACTACTCGAGTCAGACGTAGTGAGCTATCCCGGAATGTTTATCCGCGCCAACGATGGCAGCCTCAAAGCAGAGTTTGCCCCCTACCCCAAAACCATGGACTATTACCGCTGGCGCGGCATGTCGTATGTCAAGGAGACCGAAGACTACATTGCACATAATGAAGGCGCCCACAGCTATCCTTGGCGCATTCTCGCAGTAACCGAGGACGACACCCAGATGCCGCTCAACAACATGGTATACGCTCTTGCGCGCCCCAACAAAATCGGCAATACCGATTGGATTAAACCCGGCAAGGTAGCCTGGGACTGGTGGAACGACTGGAACCTGCGCGGCGTAGACTTCGTGGCTGGTATCAACTACGACACCTATAAGTATTACATTGACTTTGCCGCAGCCCACGGTCTCGAATACATTGTGCTCGACGAAGGATGGTACGACTCAAACAAGGCCAACATCATGCAGCCCATCGAGGAGGTACGTCTGCCCGAACTTATCGCCTATGCAAAAAGCAAAGGCATAGACATTGTGTTATGGACCGTATTCAACGTCATCGACGAAAAACTGGAAGAGGCATGCAAACACTATGCTGATATGGGCATCAAGGGATTCAAGGTGGACTTCCTTGACCGCAACGACCAGACAGCCTTCGAGATGGTAGAGCGCCTGGCCGAATGTGCCGCACGCCATCACCTCATGCTCGACCTCCACGGCATATACGCTCCCGTAGGCCTCAACCGCACCTATCCCAACATCGTCAACTACGAAGGTGTATTCGGCATGGAAGAGGTACGCTGGACAGAACTCAAGAACGACATGCCTCTTTACGACGTCACCTTCCCCTACATCCGCATGATGGCTGGTGCTGTAGACTTCACACCGGGAGCCATGCGCAACGGCACAAAGGAGGATTGGGCAGCCATCTACAACAAGCCCATCTCCATGGGTACACGCTGCCATCAGGCTGCCTGCTACATCGTGCACGACTCGCCCTTCACCATGCTGGCCGACTCGCCCACCAACTACGAGGATGACGAGCCTTATACTCAGTATATAGCCTCGCTGCCCACTGTATTTGACGAGACACGCATACTGCAAGGCAAGATGGGCGAATATATCGTTACCGCACGTCGCCTCGGCGATACATGGTACATTGCCGGACAGACCAACTGGGATGCTCGCGACCTGACCATCGACTTCAGCTTCCTCACCGAAGGAAAGAAGTATAAAGCTCATCTGCTCACCGATGGCATCAACGCACACCACGATGCCGAGGACTACCGCTTGAGCACTATGAACTGCAGCTCTACCACCCAACAAGCCATTCATCTGGCACCGGGTGGAGGATTCGTTGTCAAATTGAATAGCCTCCCCTAGCCCCTCACAAGGAGGGGGATTCCAATCCCCTCAATCCCCATAATCGCCTTTAATTCCCCTTAATTGCCTTTAATTCCCCTTAATTGCCTTTAACAATAGCACCCTATATGAAAAAGCTACTACAGATTGCAGCATTATCACTGCTCGCCGCCAGCAGTCAAGCACAAGCACTCCCTGCAGAATGGAACACGCCGGGAGCAGGCAACCCTCTACTACCCGGATACTTTGCCGACCCCACCATCAAGAAGTTTGGTGACACCTATTATATATATGCCACCACCGACGGCACAGGCAATGGCTATGGCCCTGCCCAAGTATGGATGTCGAAGGACTTTGTCAACTGGCGTAACGTCACCATGAACTGGCCCACCACCGAAGTGGTATGGGCACCCGACGTGGTGCAACAGCCCGACGGCACCTACCGCTACTACTATTGTACGCCTTGTGTGATATATGTAGGCGAAAGTGACAGTCCTACGGGCCCATGGACCAACCGTCTTGGAGCTCCCGATGCGGTGCTCGTGCAAGACCGTTTCGTACACAATGCGATTACCCTCGACCCACAGCTGTTTGTCGATGATGATGGTTCAGAATATCTCTACTTCGGAACATGGGGCATCTACGAGAACTTCGGCTGCGGTGTGGCCAAACTCGCTGCCGATGGCAAGTCATTCACCGACAAGAAGCTCATCCTCAACACCGAGATTAAGGACTTCTTCGAAGCTCCCTTCGTATTCAAGAAGGATGGAATCTACTACTTCACCTATTCGTCTGGCTCATGCCACGACCATACCTATCGCGTGCAATATGCCATCAGCAAGGAGGGTCCGATGGGTCCCTACGAATACAAGGGTTGCATCCTCGAGACCAATGCCGATGGCACCATCCACGGTCCCGGCCACCACTCGGTACTCATCGATGGCGACGACTACTATATCGTATACCACCGCCACAACAACCCCCACTCCATCCATGGATTCCACCGTCAGATATGCATCGACAAAATGGAATTTGATGCTGAGGGTAACATCTTGAAAGTCAACCCCACTCACGAAGGCCTTATCCCCGAGTCGTTCCAGAAGCAAGCCAAGAAGAACTATATCAAGAACCTTGCCTACGGTGCTAAGGTAACGGCCTCATCCTACTATGATGAATGGTTCAAGCCCGAATATGCCACCGACGACAACAATGCCACCCTCTGGCGTGCAAAGAACTGCCACGGCGACGAATGGATCACCATTGACCTGGGCGAAGCGAAGAAGTTCAACCAGGTATGGACACAGTTCGAGTACACCACCTTCTTCTATCAATATAAGATAGAGACCTCTATCGATGGCAACAACTGGACCCTCTATGCCGACAAGACGCAAAACACACAACAAGGATCGCCTATGATAGATGAGGGTGAATGCGAAGCACGTTACATACGCATTACCGTAACCGACACCCAGAAGAACGGACACTTCCCTGCCATCTGGAACGTGAAGGTATACAAAGCCACCAAGAAGAAAAACCCCATGAAACTGCTCCCCGAAGTGGCTATTGACGAAGAGGCTCTTCTCGCTGGCTATCCTTGGATACATCAGAAGGACATCGAGCCCGAAGAGCACAAGAAGACTGCTGAAAAGGGCAATAAGATTGTAGATATCAATGCCGACGACTATGCCATGGGCAAGGCCATCAGCCTCAAAGAAATCAAGAACCGCCCAGGCGGCACCTTCAGTGGCGACAAGAACATTGTAGTAGAGGTTAAGAAGGGCAAATATGCCTTCTATTTCAACGGACAGCAATCGCTCAAGAGCAGTTTCAGTCTGCCCAAAACCATGACCTACAACGCACCCTACACCATCACCGCATGGACCCTCAACCCACAAGTGGGCAATATCGAGACCGTGGCCGAGTTTACAGAACGCCGCAACGACCTTGCCACCATTGAGTTCCGCCAAGGCCGCGACCGCAGCAACGGACTGGTTGCGCACAATGCATCGTTCGAGAACTCCGGTGCACCGAGAGAGTGCCTCAACGGCGAAGGCGAATGGCAACATTGGGTAGTGACCTTTGATGGATACAACGAACGCGTATACCTCAACGGTAAACAGTTTATCGAGAAGAATATGTTCCTCATGATACGCCCCGAGGGCCGCATCACTCTAGGAGCATCTATGGATGGCGGCAACAAGTTTAGCGGCTACCTGCACTCACTGCAGTTCTTCGACAAGAGTTTCACCGAAGCCGACGTGAAGGCTGCCTATGAGGCACCCTCAAGTACAAACGATAAGATCACCTTTGATGGCGCCCTTGACCTTCAGGTGCGCAGCCTCTCCCCCAGCCTACTCAGCATCACCGTTGTCGACGGCAATGGAGAGCGCATGGAGTCGGGACTTCTCAACTACAAGTATGCAGTAACGAGCTTCGAGCCCGCCAAGAAGTCCAAGAAATCAAAAGCTGCCGACACCTCCGTACCCACCATCAACTGGGAGAACATCACAGCAGCCAACCTTTCATCGCTGATCCTTGCCACCGACGGCAAGCCCAACCAGAAATGCTCCGTACAGGTAACCGATGATAGCGGAGAATACTCAAGCATTCTCACTGCTGAAATCACCATCAGTGCAGACATGTTCAAGCACTTTGGCGACCAAGCCGACGAGCCTACTGACTACACTGCCGACTTGAAGGGATGGGATGGCGCACTCATCAACAGCGACCCGCAATATGAGATGAGCGCCACAGCCGCTAACGGAGTTATCACCCTTACGTCATCGCACGCTAACCTCAACACCCGTAAGGAAGACAACGGTGCCATCCTATATAAAGAGGTAGAAGGCGACTTCCTCATACAGACCAAGGTGGTAGCCCTTGACGGTCAGGAGGCACGCCGCACTCCGGCCTACAACGAAGGCGGACTCATCGTGCTCGACGACTCGGGTATGCGTGGCCAGGAAATCATCCACGTAGGAGCCTTCCCCAGCTACAACTGCGGCAACATGCTCACCCATGTGCGTGGCTTCAGCCGTCCGCAGTTCCCCCGTGGCAATGGCTGGGACTACGACCCCTACCTGCAGATTGAGCGCACTGGAGACACCTTTACCATCCGCACAAGCAAGGACGGTAAGAGTTGGACCGACATGCCAGGTTCACCCATCAATGCACCACAGCTAAATGGCAAGAAGCTGAAGGTAGGCCTCTATCAGACCACCTATACCGACAATAAGTCATGGGTATCCTTCGATGAATTTAATCTTTGGGAGAAATAAACTAATCATCAACCATATTAATAACTAACAACATGAAAAAAATCATTCTTACCGCACTGACAGCCGCCATCATCTTGCCGGCAAGTGCACAGAAGAAAGACCAGTCGGGTGGTTATCCTATCACTCCGGTCCCCTTTACATCGGTAAAGGTTGAGAGCAACAGCTTCTGGGGCCAACGCCTCGAAGCCAGTCGTGAGGTTACCATCCCCTTGGCATTCAGCAAGTGTGAGAGCGAAGGTCGCTACACCAACTTCTCAAATGCAGCCGAGCACATGAAGGATCCCTCAAAGGTATTCAAGGTGAACGGCGTAGGCTACTCATTTGACGACACAGACCCCTACAAGACCATTGAGGGTGCCAGCTACATCCTGCAGACCTACCCCGACAAGGAGCTCAAACTCTACATCGACAGCGTACTGGATGTCATCGCATCGGCTCAGGAGCCCGACGGCTACCTCTACACTGCACGTACACAGAACCCCGAGGATCCTCACCACTGGGCTGGCGACACACGCTGGAGCAAGGTTGAAGACCTCAGCCACGAGTTCTACAACCTCGGCCACATGGTTGAGGGTGCCGTAGCACACTATCAGGCTACAGGTTCACGTAAGTTCCTCGACATCGCCATCCGCTATGCCGACTGCGTAATCCGCGAGGTGGGCGACAAGCCCGGACAGGCATGCGTAGTGCCCGGTCACCAGATTGCCGAGATGGCACTCTGCCGCCTTTACCTGGTAACAGGCGACCGCAAGTACCTTGATCAGGCTAAGTTCTTCCTCGACTATCGTGGCAAGACCACCATCAAGACTGAGTACTCACAGAGCCACATGCCCGTAGTAGATCAGAAGGAGGCTGTAGGCCACGCTGTACGTGCTACTTATATGTATGCAGGTATGGCCGATGTAGCAGCTCTCACTGGCGACTCTGCATACATCAATGCTATCGATGCCATCTGGGACAACATCGTGAACAAGAAGCTCTACATCACTGGTGGTATCGGTGCTACAGCATCGGGCGAGGCTTTCGGCCCCAACTACTACCTCCCCAACATGAGTGCATACTGTGAGACCTGTGCTGCCATCGGTAACGTATATGTAAACCATCGCTTGTTCCTCCTTCATGGCGAGTCTAAGTACTACGATGTGCTGGAGCGTTCGCTCTACAATGGTCTCATCAGCGGTGTGAGCCTTGATGGTGGTAAGTTCTTCTACCCCAACCCCTTGGAGTCAATGGGCCAACACCAGCGTCAGGCATGGTTTGGTTGCGCTTGCTGCCCCTCAAACATCAGCCGTTTCGTGCCCTCATTGCCTGGTTACGTATATGCTGTGAAGGATCGCGCCGTGTATGTTAACCTCTTCCTCAGCAACTCATCAACTCTGAGCGTTGCTGGCAAGCAGGTAGGTTTGACACAGACTACAGGCTACCCCTACTGTGGCGATATCAACATCAAGGTAGACCGCAACAGCTGCGGACAGTTTGACCTCAAGATCCGTATCCCCGGTTGGCTCAAGAGCCGTCCTCTCCCTGGTGAACTCTATAGCTACAGCGACAACAAGCGCCTTGGCTACAGCATCAAGGTTAATGGTGTAGAGGCTGAAGGTACAGTGACAGAAGATGGCTACTTCACCATCCCCCGTAAGTGGAAGAAGGGCGACGAGGTAAGCATCCACTTCGATATGGAGCCCCGTACCGTACGCGCTAGCGAGAAGGTAGAGGCCGACCGTGGCATGGTATCTATCGAGCGTGGCCCGATCGTATACTGCGCAGAATGGCCCGACAACAAGTTCGACATCAAGAGCGTGCTCATCAACCAGAATCCCGAGTTCGCACTTGAACAGCGTGGTCTCGATGCTTTCATCCCCGAAGCAAGCAAAGCTAAGCTCAGCACCTACAAGACACAACAGATTACTACCCTCACTACCGACGCACAGACCTTGACCTTCAACAAGGAGGGCAAGCTCGTTGCCGAGGATGTGAAGCTCACTCTTATCCCCTACTATGCATGGTGTCATCGTGGCAACGGCGACATGAAGGTATGGATTCCCCAGGACCTCAAGGCTACCAACCCCGCCGCTCCCGCTACACTCGCATCAGAGAGTAAGATTGGTACATCCATGCGCGTTCCCGCGTTGAGCAGTATCAACGACCGTCTCGTTCCGAAGAACGGCAACGACCGCTCAATCCCCTACACCCACTGGTGGCCCAAGAACGGTTCTACAGAGTGGCTCAGCTACACCTTCGCCGAGGAGTCTGAGGTACAGAGCTGCACTGTATACTGGTTTGACGACCAGCCTTGGGGAGGTTGCCGCGTACCCGACAGCTGGAAGATCTACTATCAGGATGCCAATGGCAACTGGCAGCCCGTAGAGGAGCCCGACGGCTATCCCATAGCTAAGGGCGAGCCTTGTACCGTTAACTTCAAGCCCGTAAAGACTAAGGCTTTGAAGCTTGAGGTTACCATGAACAAGCGCCTCTCAGGTGGTGTATTCGAGTGGATTGTAAAGTAACGCCCACCCTACGCCTATAACAACAAGCGGGTATGTCGCATGACATACCCGCTTTTCTTATGTGCTATAAAGTATTCTTTACCTTAACCGCAGTGGAAATAGCGACTCACCAGTTTAAGCATCTCCTCTTGGTTGCCATTGATGTCGGCACGTAGGGTGCGGTCGCCGTATGAGCGCAGGCGCTTGATAATACCATCAATCATGGCTGGACTAAACACATTATGCTTTTCAAACACCTCGCGCTGACTCTCCAGGCAGTCGGCCGAAGCCTCGCAGCTATCGGGCAAGCAAGCCAGTGAGTTCAACTTCTCGGCATTCTCCTTCTGGTGGATATTCACGTTCACATAGGTCTTCTCAGCAATCTCTAACGCATTATCGAGTTCGAAACCATAGCGGCAAGCCACAGCCAGTCCGGCAATGAGCTGATAGATATCGGCCGAACCATCCGGTGAACGCATCTCTACGGTCTGCTTCTGCGTTGTGTCGTAGTTGCTCACGGGCTCCAGCGGATTGGCAATCTGACTCATATCGCTCTTGGCAGCCCATCCGAGGGGTACACGCACGAGTACTGACCGGTTGCGGTCGCCCCAACAGATATTGGTAGGAGCCTCTTGATGCGGCACCAAACGGAAGTATGAGGTCGGATTGGTGTTTCCAAATGCTGTGATTGAGGGCGCCAACTCCATCATACCAGCAATAGCTTTGCGAGCAGTAGCCGAGAGCACACCACCATCGAGCATATGATTCTGTCCGTCCTTCACGATACGCATGTGCACATGCAAGCCCGAGCCAGCCTTTCCGGCAGTAATCTTGGGAGCAAAAGTGATATCGTACCCATGCTTGTAGGCAAGGTTGCGGATGATCCACTTGGCAATCATCAATTGGTCGGCAGCATCCTCGGCATTCACGGGGAGGAACTCAATCTCGTTCTGCTCATAGATCATGCCATCAATGGTAAAGTTACCCACCTCAGAGTGGCCATACTTGATTTGTCCGCCAGCCTGAGCGATGTAGGCCATGCACTGAGTGCGGAACTCATTGAACTTAGCGTAGGGAGCCGACTCATGGTAACCCTTCTGGTCAGTAGCGGCAAACATACCTCCATCAGGAGCAATCACATAATACTCCAACTCACCCATCGCCTGGAACTCCATACCTGTCACCGCATTAAATGCACGGCATGCCTTACGCAGCGTATTCTCGGGCGAACTCTCAAGAGGTTCGCCATCCTTGTTGAAATACGAGCACAGCATCGAGAGTGTAGGCAGTTCGGCAAACGGGTCAACGAATGCAGTGCAGAAGCGGGGCAAAACATAGAGGTCGCTGCTACCTGCTTCGATAAAGGGAAAGAGGCTGCTACCGTCCACGCGCTCACCACAGGTGAGGATAGCGTCGAGGTAAGCCTCGTTATTAATCACAAAGTTGAGCGTCTTCAGTCGGCCATCACCTGCAGGGTACATAAAGTTGACCATACGGATTCCATTCTCCTTGATGAAACGCACGATGTCGGCCTTTGTAAACTCCTTACAAGGCTTCTGCAGATAAGCCACAATCTTATTGGGGCTCATTGACAATTCCTTATTCATAGATTATCTGATTTAATTAAGTGCTTTTTCACACAATTCAATATCGGTGGGGCGCACCACGATATGTGCCATATCGCCCTCGGCAAAGGCATACATATATTCGATGGCCACCTCGCCCTGTGCCAGGCGGTCCAGGATACCTGAGAGCGCACCGGCTTCGTTCGGACAATGCATATACACCACATCGGTGAGCATCACGGCAAAATTTTCACCGCGCAGCACCTCCACCGCCTTGTCAACATCCGACACGATGAGTCGTAGGATGCCAAAGTCGGCAGTTTCTGCCATACTGAAAGCCTGCATATTGATACCGTGACGACTCAGCGTCTTGGTCACTTCATTGATGCGTCCTGTCTTGTTCTCGAGGAATACCGATACTTGCTTGATTGTCATACTATAACATATTAATATTACTTCAACATACGGTTATCTATCACATGCTTGCCCTTGCCTTGGCTGCGCTCGATGCTGCCTGGCTCCATCAGCTTCACATCAGCGCTGATTGAGAGCACGCTCTTGAGCTTATCGGAAAGTTTCTTTTTCATACCCAGCATACGACCTATATCATCGCTAAAGAAGTCGCGACGCACCTCAACCTGCACTTGCAACGTATCGAGATTACCAGCACGGTCCACCACAAGCATGTACTGGGGTTCGAACTCGGGCATTTCGAGTATTACGCTCTCGACCTGAGAGGGGAATACATTGATACCACGTATGATGAGCATATCGTCGCTGCGTCCCATGATGCGTCCCATGCGCACAGCCGTACGTCCACAGGCACACTCGCCCTCCACCAAGGTGCAGAGGTCCTTGGTACGATAGCGCAACAATGGCATACCCTCCTTGGTGAGTGTGGTAAACACCAGTTCGCCCTGCTGTCCGCGAGGCAGCTGCTCCAACGTCTCGGGATTGATAATCTCGGGATAGAAATGATCCTCGCAGATGTGCGAACCATTCTGCTCGCTACACTCATACGACACGCCAGGGCCCATAATCTCGCTCAGACCGTAGATATTATATCCCTTCAGTCCGAGACGCTCCTCAATCTCCTTACGCATGTTCTCCGTCCAAGGTTCAGCACCGAAGGCACCGATGCGCAAACCGATATCCTCCTTCGTGAGCCCCATCTTCTCCAACGTCTCGGCCAGGTAGAGGGCATACGAGGGCGTACAAGCAATACCGCTTATCTTCAAGTCACGAATGAGTCGGATATGCTTCTCCGTGTTACCCGTCGATGTGGGTATCACCGTAGCACCCAGGTTCTCCACACCATAGTGAGCACCCAAGCCACCGGTAAACAAACCATACCCGTAGGCTACCGAGAAGGTATCATCGCGAGTCACCCCGAATGCTGTGAGCGAGCGAGCCATCACCTCGGCCCATACGGCAAGGTCCTTACGTGTATACCCCACAATCGTAGGATTACCCGTCGTACCCGACGAAGCATGCACACGCACAATCTCCGATGCCGGAGCCGCCTGCAGGCCATAGGGATAGTTGTCGCGCAAGTCCTGCTTCGTAGTAAAAGGCAGTTTCACGATATCATCAATAGAGCGTATGTCTTCAGGCGAGAGGTCCATCGCCTGCATCTTATTGCGATAGAAGGGTACGTTGTGATACACATACGTCACCAGCTTCTGTAGTCGCTTGCTCTGCAACGCGCGCATCTCATCGCGACTCATACATTCCTTATTCGGATTCCAAATCATAATACCTATTTTTGTAATGTTTTTACCGCTTGCAAATTTACATAAATTACCATACCACGCCACTCTTTTTGCTATTTATTTCATGCAAATAGCAAACAAAAAAAATCATACCATACCCTTTCAGAGCGGATGATCCTCGTGGAAGGCACGCATGCGCTCCTCCATCACATCATAGAGGTCGGCTCGCATGCGCGACGTGCAAGCACGCACACCCTGCTGCTCGCTACCCGTAGTAGAAAGCGATATGCTGCTCACCCCATAGTAGAGCAGTTCGGTCAGCAGTTCGCCACCCGTCATCTGTCCGTAGCCGATAGTAAAGAAAAAGCCATCACCTACGGGTTCGGTAGCATCGTAGTCATAGACAATATGAAAGCCATTATCCGTAAAAATGCGTTTCATACGTTCAGCACGAAGTGCGTACTCACGTGTATCCTCTACAAAATTGATGACACCCTCCGTCGAGAGACGCAACATCTCGGCATAGGCATATTGGGTAGAGGCCGTACAACCCGAAGTAATCATATAGAGTATCGATGCCACCAAGGTCTGTCCGAACACCCCTGCATCGTGGTAACGCTCGGCCAACGCCGGATACTGCTTCTCAAATAGCTTGTCGCTGATACATGTGAGCGCCATACGCTGACCGGCATAGCTGAATATCTTCGATGACGACAACATCAAGATATAGTTATCCGTATAGCGGGCCACCGTAGGTGCATAAGGCGGTTCGAACGGATGCCCCATATCGCGACGGAAATCCATGCAGAAATAGGCCAAATCTTCCATCACGATGACATCGTATTGTGTAGCCAATCGGCCGATGATAGCCAACTCCTCCTCCTCAAGACATATCCAGGCGGGATTGTTCGGGTTGGAGTATATGATGGCAGCAATGTCTCCGCCTTTAAGGATACTCTCCAGCTTGTCGTGCAACGCCTCTCCACGGTAGTGATAGATGTCAAACTCCTCCCACTCGGCACCGATAATGCGTAGCTGCGACTTCTGTATAGGGAATCCCGGGTCGATGAAGAGCACCTTGTTCTTGCCCGGTATACGTTGTGTGCAAGCAATAAACGAGCCATACGAGCCTGCCACACTACCCGTAGTAGGCACGCATGAGCGCGGTGTGATGTCGACATCCAGGAAGGCCTTTACAAAACGCGAGGCTGCCTCCTTAAGTTCGGGAACACCATCGGCTGCAGGATATTGCGAACCTACCCCACGGTCGAGAGCCGCTTTCTCGGCCTCCACACCATACCGATTGATAGGAAGTCCGGGCGAACCCTGATCCATGCGAATAAAAGGGATACCCGTTTCACGTTCGAGATACTGCGCCATAAGCAGCACCTCACCTATTGTTGCAGTTGATAGATTGGCGATATGCAGTTCTTGAGCGGCACGGGCCACTCGTTCTTCACTGAAGATTTTCATTTTCTTATATGTTTTCTTAGGATATCCTAAGACCTAGGATATCCTAGATCATCTTATATTATTCGTTCAGTCCCAAGTCAAAGGCCTTGAGGTTATCGGCCACTACCTTCTCTCCTTTCGAGGCAAACACGCGAGCTATACTCTCGCGCAGCTGCTCAGGAGTAAGTATGTCCATATATCGGGCCGACATGCCCAGCAACACCATATTGGCACTCTTGGGCAGATTATGTTCCTTTGCCACCTCCTCGATAGGTAAGGTAGCCACATGAGGCAATGCAGCCAATTCGCCCATCAGCGCATCCTCGTCGGGGTAGTTGGGGATGTTCTTGAACGGGTGCGACGAACTTACAATCCACCCCTCGCCATGGAGATAAGGCAGATAACGCAGCGCCTCCATCGGCTCCATAGAGATGATCAGATCAGCGGCACCTTGACGTATCAAGTCAGAGTATATAGGCTCGGTGGAAAGACGCAGATTCGATTGCACATCGCCTCCACGCTGACTCATGCCATGCACCTCGGCCTGCTTGAGATGGAGGCCCGCCTTTGTGGCAGCATCTCCTATGATCGTAGCGATGGTGAGGATACCTTGTCCGCCCACACCAGCCAGTATGATATCTTTTTTCATTGTTTTATCTTGTTTTGTCTGAGTTTGCGTTTCAACGTTTGCATACATTCGCGGCGCGGTATGATGACCGATACTCCTTCATATTCAATCTCCTCACGGATGATACGGGTAATCTCCTCCATATTCTTGGGAAGAGGCACCACCACACGCACATGCTCGGGCTCAACACCGAGACCGAGACAGATGGCCTCAAACTTATTCGTACCGGCCGAGTCTTGTCCGCCTGTCATGGCCGTAGTAAGGTTATCAGAAAGAATAATGGTGATGCGACTCTTGTCGTTCACTGCATCGAGCAAGCCAGTCATACCCGAATGCGTGAAGGTAGAGTCACCTATAACCGCAATGGCAGGATGCAGTCCTGCATCCGCCGCACCTTTAGCCATTGTGATAGAGGCGCCCATATCCACACAGCTGTCGATAGCTCGGAAGGGAGGCAATGCGCCCAACGTATAACAGCCAATATCACCAAAGATGCGTGCATCGGGATATTCGGCAGCTACCCTGTTGAGAGCATCGTATACATCACGATGTCCACATCCCTGACACAAGGCTGGCGGGCGCGGCATCACATGCTGCGCCTGGACATAGGGTTGTTCGACCTTCACCCCAAGCGCCTCGCCCACACTATCGGGAGTAAGCTCGCCCATACGCGGCAGTTCACCTGTCAGACGTCCCCTGACCGGATAGTCTGCACCAAACAATGCCTTCACCTGCTCCTCCACCATGGGCTGACCGTCCTCGGCAATGAGCAGCGACTCGCACTGAGCGGCAAAGTCGGTTATAATCTTCTCCGGAAGCGGATATTGAGAAACCTTCAGCACGGGAACTCCTCGTTTCTGGGGCTCGTTCTCCATTACATAGTTATAGGCAATGCCACAAGCGATGACACCCAACTTGGATTTCTGATTTATGATTTCTGATTTATTATAGGCCGATTCCTCAGACGACGCGAGCAGCTGCGTTTGCTTCTCCACCAATGTTGCATACTGACGTCGAGCATTACCCGGGAGCAGCACCCAATGCGTACGCTCATTATCGGGACTGAGCGCTTTCTGCTTCAGCGGCTCACGCACTGCAATCTCAGCACGCGAGTGGGCCAATCGTGTCACCACACGCATGAGTACAGGAAGTTTCAGCTCCTCAGACAGCGCATAGGCATAAGGCATCATATCATATGCCTCCTGTTGCGACGACGGTTCCATAATAGGGATCATAGCAAATTTGCCATAGAATCGCGAATCCTGCTCGTTCTGCGACGAGTGCATCGAGGGGTCATCGGCGGCCAATACTACGAGTCCACCATTCACACCCGTAATGGCCGAGTTGACAAACGCATCGGCAGCCACATTCATACCCACATGTTTCATACATACGAGCGAGCGCTTACCGGCATACGACATACCCAAGGCAGCCTCCATAGCCGTCTTCTCATTCGTACACCAGCGGCTACGCACTTCCAGCGCATGAGCCTGTATATATTCAGTAATCTCGGTCGATGGCGTACCCGGATACGCATACACACCACTTATTCCAGCATGTATAGCTCCTAATGCTACAGCCTCATCTCCTAATAAAAGTATCATTTTTTGATGTTTTTTGTCGTTTAACTTACATATAGTCGGCGAAGATACGAATAAGCGAGTAAAAAGTCAAGTTTACTTGATTATTTTTTCAACGCCGACGCGAAATGAGCGTCGGCCTCCTAACCTAGGAGGAGAATTAATAGACCTGGGTAAACTGCTATGTTATCTCCAAAAATACTCCATTGCGTTTGGCTAAGTCTTTTGATTATAGTATCTTCGCAGTATAAATAAACCACTAATGGACTAAAGTCCATAGTTTTAGAAACAAAACTAAAGTTTTTGTCATCCTGACAGAACGTAGTGTCGGAAGGATCCCGCGCTGGGACTTTTACAAGAGACTTTTGCGAGATTCTTCGCGTCGTTCAGAACCTTTAGGTCGCTGGCCGAAGGGAAAAGCAATGACAAAGCAAAACATAAAATTCATATCAATCACCATACCCCATTTGAGCTAATGCAATATCTCGGAGAAACCATTTCACTCGTCGTAGCCTTCTCATGGACCATCACCGCCCTGTTTGCCGAAGTGGCAAGCAAGCACATCGGATCCCTGCAGTTCAATGTAGTCCGCATGTTCCTATCCATCTTGATGTTAGGTACCACGTTATGGATATTCACCGGTTCGCCGCTACCCATGTATGCCAACGGGCACGCCTGGTTATGGCTCTCCCTTTCCGGTTTTGTGGGATATATCCTCGGCGACTACTGCCTCTTCAATTCCTACATACTCATCGGTTCGCGCTTCGGCCAGCTCTTCATGACCCTTGCCCCCATAGCTGCAGCCCTATCCGGATGGGCCATCCTGGGCGAACACATGTCATTGCAAGCCGTAGCAGGCATGCTCATCACCCTATTTGGTATAGGTCTGTCCGTCTTCAACAAAGGAGGCGGCAGGCACCGCATCTCGCTCAAGCTCCCCCTCAAAGGAGTACTATTTGGCATAGGCGCCGGCATTGGCCAAGGCGTAGGACTTGTGTTGAGCAAGGTGGGAATGAATCATTATGAGCAATGCATCCCAGCCGGACAAGAGGTTGCCACCACGCTCATGCCCTTTGCCTCCACCATGATACGAGCCATCACCGGTTTCGTCGGATTCTTCATCGTCATGGTATACCAGCGAAAGCTGTCCACTCTCGGTACGGCCATGCACGACCGCAAAGGCATGAATGCAGCCCTATGGGCCACCTTCGCAGGACCCTTCATCGGGGTGTCGCTCTCACTCATGGCCGTTCAGTACACCGAAGCAGGCATAGCCTCCACACTCATGGCACTCACCCCGGTACTTATCCTATGGCCATCGGCCTTCTTCTTCAAACACAAGATTACCTTCAAGGAGATCCTCGGAGCCATCATCAGCGTCATTGGCGTAAGCCTCTTCTTCTTATAAACGAATCGTTAACAACGCTCAGATATAAAGACAAACTGCCCCAACCAGTTGGAGCAGTTTGTCTTTTATCGTTTTGTTTCGCGCACCTGTCACACACTCATCAGATAGGCCTTGAAGTCCTCGAACTGCGCCGTCATGGGCACGCTCTGCTTGGTGCCACGCATAAAGGCCTGCAGCTTTTCGGGGATAGCCACCTCGGCCTTGATGATGCCCTCCACCGTATCGCGGAATTTGGCCGGATGGGCCGTCTCCAGAAACACGCCCTGCTCACCGGGCTGCAACATCTCGCTCAGCGCACGATAGCCGCAAGCCCCGTGCGGGTCGAGCAAGTAGCCCGTGCGGCGGTACGTATCGGCCAGCGTCTCGGCAATCTGCTCGTCCGTATAGGCAGCCCCACCGATGAGTCCGCATATATCGGCATGCGAGTGGCCATAGAGGTCGAGTATGCGGGCAAAGTTGCTCGGGTCGCCCACATCCATCGCATTGGCAATCGTCTGCACCGAGGCACGCGGATTATACTCACCCGTCTGCAGATACTGGTAGAAGATATCGTTTCGGTTGTTGGCCGCAATGAAGCGCTTGATGGGAAGTCCCATACGGTGCGCAAAGAGTCCGGCACACAGATTACCGAAGTTACCACTCGGCACACACACCACCAGTTCGCCCTCCTTGCCCTGGCGCTTCATCTGCGCATAGGCATAGAAGTAGTAGAACGCCTGCGGGAGGAAGCGCGCCACATTGATCGAGTTGGCCGAGGTAAGCCGCATGTGCGCATTCAGCTCCGCATCCATAAAGGCACTCTTCACCAGGCGCTGGCAGTCGTCAAACACACCCTCCACCTCCAGTGCCGTGATGTTCTGCCCCAGCGTAGTGAACTGACACTCCTGTATGGTGCTCACCTTACCCTTCGGATAGTGCACATACACATGGATACCCTCCACCCCCAGAAAGCCATTGGCCACGGCCGAACCCGTATCGCCCGAAGTAGCCACCAGCACATTGACCTCAGTCATCGCGGGATCAGTCTGTTGACCGTTGTCTGTTAACTTCGTTGAAGTTGCTATGCTCGGCAGAGCCTGCAAGCAGTCTTTGCTCTCGCTCAATCGCAACTTTGTCTGTTGACCATTAACTTTGTTGAAGTTGCTATGCTCGGCAGAGCCTGCAAGCAGTCTTTGCTCTCGCTCAATCGCGACTTTGTCTGTTGACCGTTGTCTGTTGACCGTTGTCTGTTGACCATTGAAGTACCCCAACATCCTCGCCATGAACCGTGCCCCCACATCCTTGAATGCCAGCGTGGGGCCATGATACAGCTCCAGCGAATGGATGTTCCCATCCACATGCACCACCGGAGCATCAAAAGCCAACGTGTCATACACGATATGCCTCAACTCCTCGGCAGGGATATCCTCACCGAAGAAGGCATCGGCCACCCGATAGGCAATCTCCTGAAAACTCATCTCCGCGATGCCGTCATAGAACTCCTTGGGCAACTTCTTTATCTGTTCGGGCATATACAACCCCTTATCCGTGGCAAGGCCACGCACCACCGCCTCCTCCAGCGAGGTCAGCGGCGCCTGTTGATTCGTGCTATAGTAGTGCATAGTGTATCTATTCTTTACCAAATGTTATCCTTTACGCCATCCTGCACCTTTCGCGCAGACAGCATTTCCGTCATACGACATGCAAATGTAACACTTTTTCCCTATTACACTATACACCAAGACAGATATTTCAATATTTCCGTAACTTTTTGCCGTTTTGCAGCAATCAAGCTGCGTTCATTTTATTCTTCTTGGGGATTGGGCGAGAAGAAGGCAAGGATTTCCTTATTCCTCTTCTTTTTGGAATAGTATCTATGCCTATGTCACTTGCCATCTTTAAGGTGCTCTTTCAATGCAATGCCCTTTGCCGTAAGGCGATATTTCTGATTCTGACTATTGGGCTTGTCAGGAATTGTAAGTTCTATATAACCGGTATTGATAGCAGGATTCAAATAGTCCGTTCTAAAATAATCTCTATTCTTGATAGATAACAATAGTCCTTGCAGTTCCGAGCGCCCCATCTCACCAGTCAATATATAAACAAGTTTCTCCACTTGTACACTTGCATGGTACTTACATGGTCAGGGTATCCTCATCGTCATTCATCAACTTTTTTAGGTCTTCGATATCAGGAAGGGTATGCATCAGCTTCTCTCATCATATGGAGATTCTACACAAGACAAAAAACATTGATGAGGCCTATCTGCCCAAGAACTCATCTCGGTTAATTTCGCTAGCCAATGGCGACCATTTTGCCAAAGACAATCTATCGCATTCTATTTCAGCATGCAAAGATTCAATTCCTAATTTGCTCGCCATTGGCGAGTGAATTAAGAATGGTTGCCAAAATTCTGCAAATTGGCGCATGTTTCTGATG
>JAZRDT010000065.1:0-2028 GCA_045660385.1 Bacteroidaceae bacterium
CCTACCAATATGCTACGAAATTTAACACAGGTTGAACTTTGGCTGCGCCTCAGAAAAATGCAAGTAAACTAGCTTTTCCGTTCGGCTTGCACAAACTTTTTGTACGGGATTTCTGAGCGTTTCGTTCAAGACTTAGCGCCATAGCACATCAGGACATCTCCATACCCACAAGTTTCATAGAAGGTTTTCGAGGAATAGGTGTAAGACGTACTTCGAAGGCCTTCTGTGGAGTTATATACCTCTGTTTTTTTACCGCGCTACAGAATGAATTTTTACAGACTTTAATCTGCATATTGAAAAAAAACTGTACATTTGCGGTTGAAACCCAAATACGAGATTACCATGTCGGACGAGAACAAGGATTTGCTACAAGTAGCGTATAGCGACAATATCTTTAAAGATGCGAGTGCCATCATAGAGCAGTCGCGTAGCTATGCTTATCGTGCAGTCAATGTGGCGATGATTCAGCGCAATTGGTTGCTGGGCAAGCGCATTGCCATTGAGGAACTGAGGGGTGAAAGTCGTGCTGAATATGGCAAAGAGGTGGTTGTGAAATTGGCGGACTACCTCACCGAGAATTATGGTAAGGGGTTTGACTATAGCTCTTTGTATAAGTATATCCGTTTCTATAAGGCCTTTCCTCAGATTTTGGACTCAGTGCGTACAAAATTCCTGTCGCTCACTTGGACGCATTATCGTGCATTGCTCCGTGTGACTGATGATACTGCTCGCAACTGGTATATGAACGAGGCGATTAGCGAGGGATGGAGTTCACGTACGCTCGATAGAAACATCGCTTCGCAGTATTATTATCGTTTGCTGCAGTCTCAAGCAAAGGAGGCTGTACGCGATGAAATGCAGACGTTGACGGCCGACTTTCAGAATGACAAGCTGGAGTTTATCAAAAATCCTGTCGTGGCCGAGTTTCTTGGATTGGCTCCTAACAGTGATTTCACAGAGACCAAGCTGGAGGCTTCTATCATCACCCACATACAAAAATTTGTGATGGAGCTGGGTAAGGGATATGCTTTTGTAGCACGGCAGCAACATATCCGTACCGATATGGGTGACTATTTCATTGATTTGGTATTCTACAATTACATCCTCAAATGTTTCCTCCTTGTAGACCTTAAGACCTCGCGTATCACTCATCAGGATGTGGGGCAGATGGATATGTATGTAAGGATGTACGACCAGTTGAAACGCACCGAAGGCGATAATCCTACCATTGGTCTTATCCTTTGCTCAGAGACAAGCGAGGATATGGCACGATATTCGGTGATGCACGATAATGAACGCCTCTTCCAAGCCAAATACCTCACTTTCTTGCCTACCGTAGAGCAGCTTCGCGAGGAGATTGAGCTGCAGAAAAGTGTGTTCCGCTCTCAACAGGGAGAATAACCGTATCCTTTCCCCTCTTTAATCCGCTTTGCATCTTTTAATTAGGCTGCGGCTCGGAAAAATGCAAGTAAACTAGCTTTTCCGTTCGGCTTGCACAAACTTTTTGTACGGGATGTTCGAGCATTTTGTTTGATGGAGCCTGTCGATTGCTTGTCTGCTCTCTCTTATTCTATAGAATTCCATACTTTTGGGAAACTTTCTTGGTGGCTGCAGGAAAAAACATTACTTTTGCTTTCATGAAGCAAATGCAGGATATCAACGTCCAATTGCGGTCGTAATGCCCCACGACAATAAAGGCGCAAATTCTACGCTGATCGCTATTGGATAAACTTGATAGAATTGCCTGCACATCTGTAGATTGAAACTTGCTGTTATGAAAAGAACCAAAGAAACGAACCAACAGGTGGCTCCTCAGAAGGGATTGCGCCCCTGTCTTCATCCTCACCTTGTAGAGGCTGGCTGCGACGAAGCGGGTCGTGGCTGCTTGGCTGGCGATGTGTATGCTGCTGCGGTAATCTTGCCGCCCGACTATTCGCACCCCCTGCTCAACGACTCGAAGCAACTGACCGAGAAGCAGCGCTATGCCTTGCGCGAGGATATCGAGCGCGATGCCTTGGCGTGGGCGCT
>JAZRDT010000066.1:0-13945 GCA_045660385.1 Bacteroidaceae bacterium
GGTCCATACCAACGCCATGTTTGTTCACAAAGTATCATAGATGTGTTCTTAGATTGAAAATGCATTGAATCCTCCGTCTACCACAGCGACCGTACCCGTCACAAAGCTGGAAGCCTCACTGATGAGGTAATGAATGGTGCCGCAAAGCTCTTCGGCACGTCCCATCCGACCGAATGGGGTGTGGCGGATGACGTCTTGCCCGCGTTCGCTCCACGAGCCGTCAGGGTTGGTCAGCAGACTACGGTTCTGTTCTGTCAGGAAGAATCCGGGTGCAATGGCATTGACACGAATGCCTTCTCCGAATTTCTTGGCCACTTCAGTGGCCATGTAGGCCGTGAAGTTGTTGATACCCGCCTTGGCGGAAGCATAGCCACACACGCGGGTCAGTGGGCGAAAAGATGCCATGCTGGAGAAGTTTACGATACATCCTCTTTTCTGCTCGCTCATTGGTTTCAAAAACACTTGAGTGGGAAGTACCGTGCCCAACAGATTCAACTCCAATACTTTCTGGAAATCATCGATCTTCAAATCAAACAGTGTCCCCGTTGGAGGAATATTGGCACCAGGCATATTGCCTCCGGCTGCGTTAATCAAAACATCCACCTTACCGTATCGGTTCAAAATGTCGGAAAGGTTCTGCTCCAACACCTCCCGATTCATCACGTCGGATGGTAGGAACATACAATCTCCGCCTTTCTGCTTGATATCCTTTTCCAATGAGGTTCCTACTTCAACGTTGCGTCCCAGGAGCACCACTTTGGCACCCTCTTGAGCCAAATACGCAGAGATGGTGCGCCCAAGCACGCCTGTGCTTCCTGTAATTACCACCACTTTTCCTTTGATATCGAATAAGTTGTTCATCATACTGCTCTTTTTATGGTTATGTTCGCCGAGGCTAAATTACTGATTTTTTATTGTTCGGAGCATATTTTCAGCAAAGAATTTGTGAAATATTAAGAATATGGATGGTTATTTACGGCTTTTTTGTACTTTTACATCATAAATGAATTCATTATATACCATGATACTATGAAGAAGGCCATTTTGTCAGTGCTTGGAGCACTATTTTTATTCTCATCCAACGTTCATTCGCAACGCATCCAGCAACCTTTGGGACGTGGTGTCGTAGTATCCGTCAACGGTTCATCAGCAACCGTCACCTGGCGCCGCTTGGCACAGGAACCCGAGAATGCGACATATAATATCTATGTAAATGGCAACAAGATCACCGCTACGCCTGTGAGCAACACCAACTATGCCACCAACACCTCCAAGGTTCCCATTGGAAGTGAGGTAACGGTGAGCGTGGTGGCCAACGGAGTAGAGTCGGCACAGAGCACACCCTACAAGGTGGTGAGTCGCGACCTGCGCAATATGTTTATGAGTATCCGTTTTGATGCCTCTCCCCTCACGGCCTCAGGCTACTCTACCGACTATGTATGGCCGGCCGACCTTGACGGCGACGGTGAGATGGACTACGTGCTCAACCGCAAGAGCCTATCTACAGGGCTTGACAACTACATCGAAGGCTACCTCCGTTCGGGCGAACACCTGTGGACGGTGAAGCTTGGCCCCAACGAGCTCAGTTGTGCCGGACAGGACGATATGATACTGGCCTACGATATGGACTGCGACGGCAAGGCCGACCTCGTGTGCCAGACGAGCGACGGCACCCAGTTCTGGGATGCTGAGAACAAGACCTTCGGCCTCTACGTCAATGGTCTGACCACAGGCGATACCGATGGCGATGGCATCATCAACTACGAAACGCAGGGAGCGAAGAATGCCCCACGCTACATGACCGTTGTAGATGGTATGACGGGAGCAGAGAAATGCAGTGTAGAGCAGACCTACAACAACTCATACAACCGCACCAACCGCGCATCACTCATGGGCGACGAGTACAACAAGCACGTCGGTCACGTTGGCGTATTCTATCCCGATGGTATACACCCCGCCGTGATTATGGAATGGCACACGCGCAACAGCAACGGTAGCCACAACTACCACAACAGCGCCTTTGCCTTCGATTTCAGCACAGGAAAGGCCGGTGAGTGGCGCGAACTCTTCTGTAAGAACACCGGGGGCCCCGCGTTCCATCAGATACGTATTGCCGATGTCGACGGCGATGGCCGCGACGAAATGCTGACAGGCGGCTACACGATGGATCACGACGGCTCTACCCTCAATAATCCGAAGGTAGCTCATGGCGACCGTTTCCGCACCAGCGACATTGATCCCGAGCGTCCAGGCCTCGAGACCTTTGCCATACAGCAGAATGCCGGCGATATGCTGGGACAGATACTCTACGATGCTGCCACTGGCGAGAGCATCAAGCGATGGTATCTCTCTGCCGTGGGCGACGTGGGCCGTGGCGAGTGTATGGACGTAGACCCCAACCACCTGGGTTGGGAGATGTGGAGCACCATGGGGGGCGTATACAATGCTAAGGGCGACCTCATCCCCGAGCACACGGCACCTTACCCCACCGAAGGTCTTTGGTGGGATGGTGAACTCGACCGTGAGATTGTGCAGACAAGCGATAGCCACCATAACGTATACATTCAAGACTTCTATAAAGGACGTCTCATCGAGATTGCCAAGCTTAGCGGATGGCGCTATGTCACCGTATATGCCAAGCGTGCAGCCTTCTGGGGCGACATCATCGGTGACTGGCGCGAAGAGCTCGTACTGCTCAACAAGGAGAACGGCGTGTGCGTAGGCATCGTGGGCTTCACCACCGACTATACCACGTCCATCAACAATATCTATTGTTTGCAAGAGGATCCTCACTATCGTGCCGACTGTACCACCAAGGGCTACTACCAAAGTCCCAATACGGGCTTCTACCTGGGCTACAACATGCCACGTCCGCAGCTACCTCCCACCATGGTCACCGACCTCGTATGGAAAGGCACCCATAGCTTCTCTAACTATGAACGCTCCGAAGCAGCAACCTATGCTGATGGCAAGAGTCTGCTCATCGACCTCAACACCGAAGCCTCTGTCAGTGTTGACGCTGCCATGCAACCCTCAGTGCTCTATGCCATGCCCGTCATGGGGCAATGCGTGACGCTCAGCGGCGCAGGCAGCCTCACCGGTGACATGGACCTGTGGAAGAGCCAGCAGGGAACCCTCGTGGCCGATGTTCCGCTCCACTACACAGGCACCACCTACATCTCGGAAGGAACCTTCGAGACTGATCAGGAAATTAAGGGTCCCGTCAGCCTCCGTGCCCGCGGTACCCTCCGTGGCAAGGCCATCGTCAATGCCATCAGTTTCGAGGGTGCTCTCCACTATGAGGGATGCCGCCTGATGCCCACGGAGCAGATGACCTTCAAGCAGGGACTCAAGCTCGACCGCAAGGTGTATATGGAAATGGATATCACTACGGCCGAGGGCAGCCAGCGTGCCGACCTCATCAAGGTAGAGGGCGACCTCACCGTGACAGCTCCCGAGATCGTGTTCACCATCGTACCTACCGAGAGCGATGTGCTGCCCGGCAAGTTCAAACTCATCGAGTACACGGGCGAGTTCGTCGGCCAAGAAAACTTCACCGTGCGCGGCCTCACGGGTCTATCCTATGAGATTGTCCACGAGGACAAAGCCATCTACCTCGTCATCAATGCCCAGCGCAATGCTGCGCAGGGGGTGATATGGAGTGGCAGCACCAGCAACATCTGGGACTATCAGACCCCCAACTTCCTTCTGGGTGGTAACGCCACCGAGTTTGTCGCAGGCGACGAAATCAGCTTCACCGACGATGCACAAAACACCGTCATCACCATCGACGATCTCATGCCCATCGGCAAGGCCACTATCAACAACCTTGAGAAGAGTTATACCTTCAAGGGCGACGGCGGCTTCAGTGGTAGCGGTTCGCTCATCAAGGAGGGCAGTGGCAAACTCATCCTCGAGACCACTAAGAGCGACTACACCGGTCCTACCATCATCAACGAAGGTATTGTAACGGTCAAGGAACTCGCCGATGGCGGACTGCCCAGTTCGCTGGGCGCATCCTCTGCCGCTACGGGCAACTGGCAGATAGGCAAGGCTACCCTCATCGTAGATAATGGTAACACCGCCACCAACCGTAACCTGACACTATTAGACACCGCTACCATACAGATCGCTTCGGGAGCTACCTCGCTGAAGGGAGTCATCAGTGGCGAGGGCACGCTGGTAAAGACAGGAGCCGGACAGCTCAACATCACCTATGCCGGCAACAACACTTGGACTGGAGGCACCATTCTCAAGGCCGGCACCTTGGCCATGGGCTCATGGAACACCACCTTCGGCAAGCTCGGCTCCAAGATACACGTACAGGGCAACAGCACCATCACCATCTTCAATGCCAATAGCAGCTCTACCGTGCCCAACTTAAACTATGCCATCACCATCGACAAGAACCGTCGTCTATCGCTCAACCTCGGCCAACGCTGTCAGGTGAGCGGCAGCTTCAGCGGTGAGGGCACCTTGGCCCTGTCGTTCCCCTATGTGCGTGGCGACATACGCTCTAATATGGCCAACTTCCACGGCACACTCACAGCTACAGGCAGCCAGTTCCGCCTGCGCCAAGCCACCAATCTGCGCAATGCCACTGTCACCCTGCTCAATGATGTTTACCTCGCTCACTTCTCTTCAGATAAGGAAGAGGCCAACTACACCACCACGATGGGTGCACTCACCAGTACCTCTACGACCTGTTCGGTAGGTGCGGGTACCTATAATGTGGGTTACTTGGGTACCGACTTCAGTTTTGCTGGCAAACTCGGCAGCAGTGTCGTGCTCAACAAGTATGGAGAGGGTACGATGACGCTTACTGGTAGCAGCAACACCTGCCCCGTCAATATCTACGAAGGAGCCATCGAGGCTGCCAACACATCCAAAGCCTATACCACAGGACTCACCACCATCAAGGGTGGCGGTAAGCTTTTCGGCAAGGGTATCACCAGCAACGTCACCGTCGAGAAAGATGGCGTGCTGGCCTCCACCCAGAAAGGGCTTCCTAGTGCCCGACTCAAGGTCAATGGCAACCTTACGGTCAATCGTGGCGGTATTGTACAGGTGCGTGCCCGCAAGTCTGCAAGCAAGGTCAGCAACGACGGCTTTGAGATCAGCGGTACCGCCAAGTTCACCGCTCCCGTATTTGAAATCACGCTCACCAACGATGCCGTATGGGCAGTGGGCGATTCTATCCAAGTGGTAAAGGGAGAGGGACGAATCATCCTGAGCGGCGCCCCCACCTTCATTCCCGAGGTACCCGGTGAGGGACTCCTATGGGACGATACGACCTTCGCCACCGACGGAACCCTCCGCATCATTGCCGACCCCACAGGCATTGACAATTCACAATTGACAATTGACAATTCACAATTGACAATTTATGACCTCACCGGTCGCAAGATTGAGACCATCACCGAGAAAGGCATCTATATTATCAATGGTAAAAAAGTAATCCGATGAAAAGACTTATCTTCGTCGCTGCCCTCCTGTGCAGTCTCCCCCTTCAGGCCCAGCGTGGCGAGTACAACTTCGATTCCGATTGGCACTATACCTTCGAAGGTACCTCCCACGTGGCCACGTTGCCCCGTGCCTTCAACGAAGACTATGCCTACCGCGTAGCCATTGACCAGCTGCCCGACGATACGGTGCGCTATACCAAGACCTTCCGCCTGCCGCGCAAGGCCAAGGGGAAGAAGGTGTTCATCGAGTTTGAGGGAGCCCGCCAGTCGGCCACCGTATGGATCAACGGCCACCGTGTAGGTATGAGCGAGAATGGCGTCATGGCCTTCGGCTTCGACCTCACTCCCTACATCAACTACCGTGGCGACAACCGCCTCGAGGTGCTCACCGACAACGACTGGAACTACCACGAGCAGCAGCATCCCGACCATAGCCCCTATCAGTGGAACAACAAGAACTTCAACGCCAACTACGGCGGACTGCCCAAGCATGTGCGCCTGCACATCACCGACCGTCTCTATCAGACGTTGCCCCTCTATTCCAATCTCGGCACCACCGGCGTATACATCTATGCCAAAGACATCGACGTGCCTTCACGCACCGCCGAGATTGTAGCCAGCTCTGAGGTAAGGAACGAGAGCAACAAACCTCGCGAGGTGGTATACGAGGTTGAACTCATCGACAACGACGGCCACAGCATAGGCTCCTTCAGCAGCCCAGCCCATCGCATCGCCCCTGGTGCCACCACCACGCTCAGTGCCTCCAGACAGTTTGACAAGCTCCACTTCTGGAGCTGGGGCTACGGCTACCTGTATACCGTGAAGACCCGCCTCATCGTCAACGGAAAGTGCATCGATGAGGTCATCACCCGCACCGGTTTCCGTAAGACCGAGTTTGCCGACGGCCTCTTCCGCCTCAACGACCGCGTGCTGATGGTTCACGGCTATGCCCAGCGCACCAGCAACGAGTGGCCCGGCGTAGGTATGAGTGTACCCGCTTGGCTCAGCGACTACAGCAACCTCGAGATGGTGAAGAGTGGCGGCAACCTCGTGCGTTGGATGCACGTCACCCCCTGGAAGCAGGACATCGAGTCGTGCGACCGTGTAGGCCTTATCCAGGCCATGCCTGCCGGTGATGCCGAGAAGGATGTCGAAGGACGCCGCTGGGAGCACCGCACCGAGCTCATGCGCGATGCCATCATCTACAACCGCAACAATCCCTCCATCATCTTCTACGAGTGCGGCAATGAGAATATCTCCGACACCCATATGGCCGAAATGAAGGCCATCCGCGATCTCTACGACCCCCATGGTGGCCGTGCTATCGGCAGCCGCGAGATGCTCGGTAGCAAGGTATCAGAGTATGGTGGCGAGATGCTCTACATCAACAAGAGCGGCCGTCAGCCCCTCTGGGCCATGGAGTACTGCCGCGATGAGGGTCTGCGCCGCTATTGGGACAACTGGAGCTACCCCTATCACCGCAGTGGTGATGGCCCCCTATATCGCAATGCCGATGCCTCGGCCTACAACCACAACCAAGACCAGCTAGCTGTAGAGCACATACGCCGCTGGTTCGACTACTGGGAGGTACGCCCCGGCATGGGCAAGCGCGTCAGCTCAGGCGGCGTCAAGATTATTTTCTCCGACACCAACACCCACTTCCGTGGCGAGTCAAACTACCGCACCAGCGGTGTGTCCGATGCCATGCGTCTGCCCAAGGATTCCTACTATGCCCATCAAGTGATGTGGAACGGATGGGTCGACCCCGAAACCCCGCAGACCTATATCATGGGCCATTGGAACTACCCCGAGGGCACCGTCAAGCCCATCTATGTAGTCTCCAACGCTCCCCGCGTAGAGTTGTTCCTCAATGGCCAGCCTGTAGGCACTGCCCACCGCGAGTATGAGTTCCTTTATACCTTCGACTCCGTAGCCTATCGCCCCGGTACCCTGCAAGCCATCTCCTACGACGAGCAGGGCCAGCAAGTTTCTGAGTACACCCTCACCACCGTAGGCGATGCAGCCACACTGAGCCTCTCGCTCTTGACAGCCCCCGACGGCATGCGTGCCGATGGTGCCGATCTTGCCCTCATCACCTTTGAGGTGCTCGATAGCGACGGCCGTCGCTGCCCGCTCGACAACCGCAACGTCACCTTCACCCTCGAGGGACCTGCCCAGTGGCGTGGTGGCCTTGCCAAGGGCGAGGGCAACTGCGTGCTCTCTACTACCTTGCCCGTAGAGTGTGGTGTCAACCGTGTGCTCGTGCGTAGCCTCACCGAGGCAGGCACCATCCGCCTCACCGCCCAGGCCGAGGGACTGGCACCGCAGATTATCGAGTGGGAGAGTCATCCCGTTAACGTATCTCACGGTCTCAGCACAGAACACCAGCGCGACGTGCTTCCCTCTTATCTCGGTCGCGGCGAAACTCCCGCCACTCCATCCTATACCGACCACAAGGAGACCATCGCTGTAGCCCGCGTCATCGACAGCCAGGGCACAACAGCTCCTGCCAACCATCCCAGTACCGATGACAATGAGGAGACCGAGTGGCGCAACGATGGCACTTCACGCACCTCATGGATTACTTACGAACTGGCTGCCCCCACACGCCTCGACGAGGTTTCGCTCAAGCTTACCGGCTGGCGTCGCCGCAGCTATCCGCTCGAAATCTTCGCCGACACCACCCTCGTATGGGAGGGTAGCACCCCCATGACCCTCGGCTACGTACACCTACCCATCAAGTCCGCCCTATGCAAGCGCGTTACCATCCGTCTCAAGGGTACAGCTACCGAGAACGATGCCTTCGGGCAGATTACCGAGCTCACCGCTCCCGTGGCTAACGAACTCGACCTCTACAAAGCCAAGGATGGCGATAAGGTACGCAGCGAGCTACGCATTGTAGAGGTGGATCTGCTCAAACTTTGTAAGTGATATGCACATTTTCGCGAACTACATAATACGTATTGCATGATGAAACAACTCGTAATCATCGCAGCCTCCATGCTGCTTGCTACCTCAGTGGTGGCACAGAATGTGGCACCAGCCATTCCCTACGACAAGAAGTTAGAGGCTAAAGTGGAGCGCACATTGCGCAAACTGACACTGGAAGAGAAGGTGGGGCAGATGTGTGAACTCACCATCGACGTTATTACCGACAATCGCTACCGCGACTCCGTGGTGCTGAACGAAGGGGCTGTGGCCAAGGTGATAGACCGATACAAAGTGGGTAGCATACTGAATGTGCCGCACGGACTGGCGCAGACACCTGGGTCATGGGCGCGACTGATACGCGCGCTCAACCATCGCTCGATGGATGCCTGTGGGGTGACACAAATTTACGGTGTGGACCAGATACATGGTGCCAGCTATACGTGGGGTGCCACGCTCTACCCACAAGAGGTGGGACAGGCTGCCTCATTCAACCGCGCGATACCGCACCGCATCAATGAGGTGTCGGCCTACGAGAGTCGGGCATGCCTCATACCCTGGGTCTATTCACCGGTAATGGATCTCGGACGCAACCCACTATGGAGCCGTCAATGGGAGAGCTACGGCGAGGATGTGTACCTCAATGGTGAGATGGCTGCAGCTGCCGTACGTGGCTATCAAGGCAGTGACCCTAACCACATCGACGGGAAGCATGTAGCAGCATGCCTGAAGCATTACATGGCCTACGGAGTGCCCGTGAGCGGCAAGGACCGCACACCGAGCCACGTGACCGACCGCGAGATGAAGGAGCGATACTTCGAACCCTTCCGCAAAGCGATACAGGCAGGAGCACTCTCGCTGATGGTGAACTCGGGAGTGAACGACGGTATCCCCATGCACGCCAACCATGAGCTGCTCACCGTGTGGCTCAAGGAGGGACTCAACTGGGACGGCATGATCGTGACTGACTGGGCCGATATCAATAACATGTATGAGCGCGACCATGTAGCAGCATCGAAGAAGGATGCTATAGCCATGGCCATCAACGCTGGCATAGATATGTCGATGGTACCCTACGAAGTGGAGTTCTGCGACTTGCTGCTCGAGCTGGTGAAGGAGGGACGCGTACCCATGGAGCGTATCGACGATGCTGTGCGCCGTATCCTCCGACTCAAATACCGCACGGGATTGATGGACAAGGACACATGGGATATAACGCCTGAGGAACTGGCCAGAGAGTTTCCCCTGTTTGGCTCTGAAGAGTTGGCTGCAGAGGCCATAGCCATTACCGAGGAGTGCATGGTGCTGCTCAAGAACAAGGAGAGCCTGCTGCCCCTAAAGCAGGGCACACGCCTACTCGTATGCGGACCCAACGCCAATAGCATGCGCTCGCTCAATGGCGGGTGGAGCTACACCTGGCAGGGCGACCGCACCGATGAGGTGGCACGCAAGATAGGTAAGTACAAGACCATATACGCAGCATTGGCCGATAAGTTCGGGCACGACAATGTGACACTCTGCGAAGGGGTGACCTGGGCCCAACGTGGCGGATGGCAAGCGGAGAACAAACCCGATATTGCAGCTGCCGTAGAGGCTGCCAAGAACGCTGATGTGATAGTGGCCGTAGTGGGCGAGAACTCCTACTGCGAGACCCCGGGCAACATCGATGACCTCACGCTGAGTGCCAACCAACGCGAACTGGTGAAGGCGCTGGCTTCTACAGGAAAGCCCATCGTACTGGTGCTCAATGAGGGACGACCCCGCGTGATTGCCGATATAGAGCCGCTGGCGGGTGCGGTGGTGCAAACCTTCCTCCCAGGAAACTATGGAGGTGAGGCACTGGCACGCCTCATGGCAGGTGAGGCAAACTTCAGTGGCCGACTGCCCTATACCTATCCGCGCTATACAGGGGCACTGGTGACCTACGACTACAAGCCCTGTGAGAGTCGCGGACAGATGGCTGGAAGCTACAACTACGATGCGGTGATGGATGTGCAGTATGCCTTCGGATATGGACTGAGCTATACTACATACAAGTATAGTAATCTGCGTGCCGACAAGATGGAGTTCACGGCAACGGACAGTATTACCTTCAGCATCGACGTGACCAACACAGGCTCTATGGCTGGCAAGGAGAGCGTGCTGCTCTTCGTGAGCGACCTTGTAGCTACCATAAGCCCCGACAATAAGCGCCTGCGCGACTTCGAGAAGGTGACTCTCGCACCCGGTGAGACACGCACCGTGAAGCTTGCCATCGCAGCACGCGACCTGGCATTCGTGGGTATGGGCAACCGTTGGACCCTCGAGGAGGGCGACTTCCACGTAGCCGTAGGACGCGAGAGCCTGCGCATACGCTGCTTGGAAACCAAGGTTTATTAGCCAGAGTCTATATTAAGACAGAACAGAAGCAGACCTCGCTCCCCCACCTAATTTAGAGGGACAATACCGAGGCTTGGACAATATCTATATTACTGCCTATAAAAATGAGGGTGTGTCAAACGACACACCCTCATACATTATATATGAGTTTGGGGATTACTCAGTGATAGTGAATGTATCATAGAAGCCACCGAATGAGCCAGCAGCACATGTGTACTCTACAAGGAATGTGAATGTCTTTGTCTCAGCATCGTATTCAACACCGTAACAAGTTGCATCAATCATACCATATGAAGCGTGAATATAACCAGTCTCCCAAGTAGTATTTACAGCAGAAGAATAGCCAGTTTCAGCGTTCCATGTGAAGTTCAGATCATAACCAGTAGCAATGTAGTCGGGCAAACGATATACTGTATCGTTCAAAATATAAGCCTCCATAGGCTGCTCCCATGCCTCTCCGAACAAGCCACATGAATATACACCATCAGCATAATGGTTATATACATTAAGAGTAGTAAGCTGAACCTTCTTCTCGCATACGATGGGTTCGTAGCCGCGAACGTAAGCATCTGCTGTAAGGTAATATTCAGTGTTCTGAGCCAAGCCTGTCATTGTGATGTTGAAGGTGTAACCCTCTGCTTTGTCTACTTCAACACTGTCAGGAATCATGTCCATCAAATCACCACCTGTAAGAGAGAAGGTCTTTGCACCTTCCATTGCCTCGTTGTTAGCGTAGTTGATGTTGAACTCGAGCATGCTTTCGAAATCGCCCTTGATGTTAATGTTCAAATTAGCGTCAAATGCGCCAACATTCTCCACTGTGATGTCTGTGATAACAGGAAGAGATTCGGCTGTTATTGCATTCTGTGCGTCTACCTCAGCCTTGGTGAGCTCTTCGCTACAGCTGGCAAACATGCCGGCTGCAGCTACAAAGAGCGATAATACTTTAATATTTAACTTTTTCATCTTTGTTCACATTTTAGAGATTAATCATTCTGTTCCTCATCGCTGATGTGGGTATTCTCCTGAAGCTCTCTCTGAGGAATCTGGAATGTCCAACGTACATCACCTGCAGGCACATCCAATTGGCAACCTGACATATGGTTAGTACCCTCGTAGCTACGCTCGATACCCTTGTTCAAACGCTTCAAGTCATAGTAGGCAAAGCCCTCACCGATGAGCTCGAGACGACGCTGGAAATAAATGCTCTCAACGTCTGCAGAAGGCATATTCCATGAAGGATCGCGCTCTACCATGAGTTCCTTGAGTACACCAGCAGCCTCAGCACCCATACCTTGCTGTGCAAGAGCTTCAGCCTCGATAAGCAACATCTCAGCACCACGCATGTAGAGGTAGTCCATAGTCCATGCTCCATCCCAGCCATGCTTCAGGATAGCCAAAGGAAGCTTAGAACCTGCGGTCTCACGTGCTACAGTAGCTTGTGTGTTACCCTTCGCATCGTTGTACCAATAGATCTTACGATAGTCTGTCTCGGGAATTTGTGAGTAGAGACGAGCATCGATACCACGGCCAGTATAAGCAAGACCAGAGTAGCCAGGAGTAAGGTTTGACATGTGTGAGAAGAATGAGGCGTAGGTGGTCTGAGTTTCAGAAGTGTGGTCGAAGCCCCACATCCACTCCGTATTGTTCACATCCATGAATCCGTCACGGATACCATTCACTTCAGCAGTACCGCTCATGATTGGATAGCCAGCGCGAGCAGCCTTAGCAGCAGCCTGAGCCTCAGGCCACTTCTGAGCGAGCTGATAGTAACGTGCTGCGATACCCTGAGCTACAGACTTGTCGATGTAGTTCTTGTTGGGACGTGTATAGCCATCAAGCATCTCGATAGCAGCAGTAATGTCTGCCTCAATAACCTCAAATACCTTACCTACAGTGTTACGGCCTGTGAGAGCCTCAATCTCGTCGAGTTCAAATCCCTCAGCTGCAGTAGCGATGATGGGTACACCAGGAGCGTCTAAAGCAACATTGCCCAATGTGTCGGTAGGATTGCAGTAGAGCTGTGTCAAGTAGAGATATGAGTAAGCACGTACAGCCAAAGCGTTTCCGTAGGCGCCACGACCGATTTCATCTTTAGGACCATCAGGATAGAAACCGATAATCTCATTGGCCTTGTCAATCATAGTATAGAATGTAGACCAGAAGTAGAAGGTACGAGTCCAGTGCTCCAAACGATAGTCGTGCTGATAGTCGTAAATGAACCAGTTAGAGTTATACATTACGAGGTCCTCACCCATCATTTCAGTTGCGTGGTGGATTGCAGTCACACCGAAGATGTCGTGGTTAACAACATATGAAGCCATGTATGACCACAAACCATTAACATAGCTGTCAACAAATGCAGGGTCGTCGGCAATGATACCTGCTGCGGTTTCAGCCTCCAAAGTGCGCTGGTTGTCGCCGTTCATATACTCATCGCTACAAGAAGCGAAGGTTATGGCAAGAGCAGCAAGGCCGATTGTTAATTTATTATAGAATTTCATATATTTCACTGTTTAATTGGGATTGATAATTACAATGTCAAGTTAACACCGATTGAGAATGTGCTCATAGGAGTATAGCCATAGCCTACTTCACCACTCAGGTACTGACGGGGATCGAGACCCTTACGAGCAGACTTCAGCCAGAGGTTGTCACCTGCGAAGTAGAGACGCGCTCTCTCAATGTGAGCCTTCTTAGAGATGTTCTTAGGCAGAGTGTAACCGAATGTTACGTTCTTCAAAGAGAAGTAAGAAGCTGAGGTCAACCAACGGTCTGAACCTGCACCATATACTGAAGAAGAGCCTTCGTAGCAGAGTTGGGGAACATTGGTGATCTGACCGGGCTTCACCCAACGGTTGTAGAGATCCTTGTGGAAGGTCTGACCATTCTTACCACCTGACATCAATGAAGCATAGTTAGTATCGTAAATCCAACCACCGAGCTGGAATGCAGTCTGCACGTTCAAGTCGAAACCGTAAGCATTAACAACCAAGTTAACACCACCTACGAAGTCAGGGATAGCTGAGTAACCCTTGTCGTGACGATAATCCTCGTCGCCGAAGTTGTCAATAGAGTTAACAACCTTAACCTTCTCAACCATTACAACCTCACCGTTCTCATCCTTCACGACTTCACCTGTTGCTTCGTCAACCAACTCATCCATATAGTAG
>JAZRDT010000067.1:0-4546 GCA_045660385.1 Bacteroidaceae bacterium
CGTGAATGCTGACCCTCGCGACCTCAATGCGCTGGAGAGTGTGATAAAGATGATGGAATGAAACATGGGGAATATAATTGCCTAAATTCATGACAATTGACCTCAGCTAATGGAAGAGAGCTTTGAGTCGGTTACAAAATCGTAACCAACTGAAGCTTCAAGCAAGATGGTGAGCACGCTGAAGGAGGTACTGGGGAAATAAACAAAAATAATTCATGACTAATTCGTGGGCAATTAATGGAAATTTGTGTTTTCTTCTCTTTCAACATAAATTCCCGTAAATTAACGTCGATTCTTATATCGAACTCACGTTAAAATATGCGCTTTTTTATACAATAGACACTTTCCTATTGATAAAAACAGTACCTTTGCGAGTGGAGAAAACAATATAACACTATGTCAGACAACAATATCACCAAATCCAACATCTCTACTTCAGGACAATTGTTTGCAGAGATTCGTCAAATACTCATTGGCGCACGCCAGACAGCATATAAGGCGGTTAACTTTGCTATGGTTACAGCCTATTGGAACATCGGCCGACTGATTGTAGAGGATGAGCAGCAAGGTAGCACTCGTGCTGAGTATGGCAAGGCCGTACTGGCCGATCTCTCTGTGCGCCTGACCGAGGAGTTTGGCAAGGGATTCACAGAAGCAAACCTGCGTAATATGCGTCAGTTTTATAAATGTTTCCCAAATTGCTACGCACTGCGTAGCGAATTGACATGGACACATTACCGTCTCTTGATACGTGTGCAAGATGAGGATGCACGCCAATGGTATATGAATGAAGCTGCAGAGCAGACGTGGAGTTCACGCCAACTCGACCGTCAGATTTCAGTCTTATATTACGAACGCTTATTGGCCAGTAAGGACACGTACCCCGTACGAGAAGAAGCTGCCCAAAACCTCTCACTGATAGCACCGCAAGAGTTTATCCACGACCCATACGTACTGGAGTTCCTCAACCTCAAGGACTATCCTGCCCTACGTGAAACTGATATCGAAAAGGCATTGATTAGCAATCTGCAGGAATTTCTGTTAGAATTGGGCAAGGGATTCTGTTTTGTTGCTCGACAGAAACGAATGCGCTACGAGGAAGAAGATTTCTATGTCGACCTGGTATTCTACCATTCCATACTGAAATGTCATGTACTGATAGACCTTAAGCTGGGCAAACTCTCCCATCAAGATGTGGGGCAGATGGATAGTTACATCCGTATGTTCGATGACTTGTATAAGCACCCCGACGACAATCCCACTCTGGGCCTGATACTTTGTTCAGACAAGAACGAGGCTGTAGTGAAATATTCGGTCTTGGCCGAGCATCGCCAGATATTTGCATCTAAATACTTGCTCGAACTCCCCGCACCCGAGGTGCTGCAGCGAGAGATTATGCGCGAGCGTAAACAATTGGAAGGATAAAAACGAAAAATAGACACAATGAAACCAACCAAACTTAGAAGTTGTCTTGAATTTATTTCAAGTTTAGTTAAGAATTATTTTCGAGTAGATTTGTCTTCTTTGGGTGCAGCAAATAGTGGTCTATTTGCAAGAACAAAGAGGATAAAGATGCCGGAAAGAATCTTAAATAAACAGAAAAGCCCAATCAAGTACATATTAGCGGTAAATTCAAGACAGCTTCTAACAACCCTTGCCCTTGCCGTAGCGGTGCTGCTGGGGGCATGTACTACAAGGGAAGCACAGGACAATCGAGTGTGGAACGAGGTAGCGATGGGCTACAACAATAATAACAATTTAATCAAGGTGACGGGCGTGAAGCTGCTCGATGAGCACACAGAGGTAGCGCTACACATCACCTATTCGGCTGGTTATTGGGTAAAGATGGCCTCTAACATCTATCTGCAAACAGAGGATAAGCAGTATAAGGTAAAGGCCATAGTGCCCGACTCCACGAAAGCCGTGCCCGAGTTCGATAAGGAGTTCTGGATGCCGGCTAGCGGCGAGGTGGACTTTGTGATGCAGTTTGAACCTCTGCCCGAAGGCACCGAGCAGTTCGACTTCATCGAGCCCGATGGCTGGCAGATGCTGAATGTACGCAATGCCCGACTCCTTCCCCAAGGTATTACCGATACCTATTGGCGCAATGCGAAGACGGGCGATTGGCTCATCTGCTTTGCCGAGCGGCATGTGATATATGACAATGCCGTATGGGACATTGTGACGCAGACGGAGCGTGATGGTAGCTATGCGCTTACCATTAGTAGAGGTGCCGAGACCATGGATGTTGCTGTAGACCCAATGAGGAAGGGCTCACGCCGTATTGCCGTAGGCAAGGGCGAGCGCATAAAGTGCCTGCCCATCACCACCAGCACCTTGCCCGACTATCCCAAGCGCGACCGTCGCCAAGGCTTCAAGGACAATGGCTATCGCATGGGCGATAGCGTGACCATCGTGGGATGGCTGAAGGATATGCCACGGCAAGCGTGGTCCGATGGGAGCAATGCATTTGATGTAGCGTTTCAGAATATTATCCATGGTGAAGAACAGAAATTTTATGCTCCGTTAGATTCGCTTGGCCGCTTTGCGTTGAAGATACCTATAATTAATGTTTCGCAGACCTACTTGGATTGGAGAAGGACTCACGTCCGTACCGTGTTCGAACCAGGTGAGACCTATTTCTTTCTCTCCGACTATTCTACGGGACACACCCTATTCATGGGTTCTGACGCTCGTCTGCAGAATGAACTTATGACTTATCCACCCACATGGAATTTTCAAGCCTTGAATGCCAGCAATGCATCGCACGAGGAGGCCATGAAGTTCTTCGAACATACCGATAGTGTGTGTAATGCATTATACTCCGAGTTGGATAAACTGACCTCCGAGCATCCAACCTTGTCACAGCGATACATTGATTACGCAAGAGGCCTCTATTTGATAGGAAGAGCTGAGGATTTGTTGTATGCACGTTTCAGCATTGCTGATGATCAGTTCCCCCAAGAGTATTTTGAGTATGCGGAGGAAAACATATGGGAAAAGGTGCATCCCTATACTCTTTACGGAGATTATTCTTATTTCATGGAATCTTATCTGGCACTGAAGGATAAGGATGGTCCCAATGATGTAAACACAATAGCAGCCATCGATTCTCTGGCTGAGAGAGGAGCCATTTCATTGACCGAAGAAGAGATAAATGCTGTAGATAATTTTGAAAAAGAGTACGCCAAAGTCAGATTTGCTATCAATGCCGCCAAGACTTCGGATGAAAAGAAGGCTTTGGAGAAGCGCTTTTATACTGGCGCACTGATGACTACGCTAAACAACTTAATACCAAGGATAGAGGATGAACTCACAGTCGAGATATTGTGCCAAAATGCAATCCAACAATTGGACAGCGTGAATCATACACCTCTGTCGCGCGATATCTGTATAGCGCGTTGTCTTAACAAGCATTTACTCCACTCAAATAAACCGCTTCCATCTGCTACTATAGCTTGGATGGAGCAGGAGATACAACTCCCTGCCGTCAAAGCCGCAGTGACGGAACTCAACGAAAAGTACCTTGCCCTGCAACGCCGCGAACTGGTGAGTAATAGCCTGAAGTCGTCAGACGATGTGGAGGGCATGAGCGACGGCGAGAAGATACTGCGCAAGCTCATCGAGCCCTATAAAGGTAAACTCATCCTGCTCGACATTTGGGGCACATGGTGCGCTCCCTGCAAGGCGGCTTTGAAGAACAGCCAAGAGGAGTACGAGCGTTTGAATCCCTACGACATCGTATACCTCTACCTTGCCAACCGCTCTGATGAGGAGTCGTGGAAGAATGTCATCAAGGAATACAACGTGACGGGTGACAACGTGGTGCACTACAACCTGCCTGCCGAGCAGCAGACCGCCATCGAGCACTACCTAGGCGTGAACAGCTTCCCTACCTACAAGCTCATCGACCGCGACGGCAACATCCTCGACGTGAATGCCGACCCTCGCGACCTCAATGCGCTGGAAAACTTGCTGAAGATGATGAACGGGACGAAGAATTAATTCATGAAAATTTATGGCCAATTACATGGCAATTTATGTTTTATTTTCTTAGACGCGAATTACCGTAAATTGCCCACAAATTGCCCATAAATTATTCTTGTTATGGTGTATGCTTCGTTTAATTTATGATAAATTGCCTGAAGAGGAATAGATATTTCCGACTGCTTGTAACTCTCGGTGCCTTGAGTTTTCGTAGGCTTTTTTGCCTTTTCCTCCAACAGAGCGTGATTGTTCGAGGATTTATCATTACATTTGCATACGTTCTTATATGACAGATAGGATGGCCGAGAATAAAGTAATCATATACACCGCCAATGATGGCACTACAAAGATTGACGTTAAGCTGGAGGAGGAGACCCTGTGGCTTACGCAGGCTCAGATGTGCGAGCTGTACCAGACGAGCAAATCAAATGTAAGTGAGCATATCAAGCATATCTTTGAGGAGGGAGAGCTCATAAAAGAAGCAACTGTTCGGAAATTCCGAACAGTTCAACAGGAAGGCTCGCGCAGCGTAGAGCGCGAGGTGGAGCACTACAATCTG
>JAZRDT010000068.1:0-6607 GCA_045660385.1 Bacteroidaceae bacterium
ATTGTTGGATTCAGTTGCGCTTGAGCGCCGCTGGTCTTCGTTTGATTAACAAGAAAGGTTTGGACGCTGCTTTGAAGCAAGCTTTCGCTGAGGGTCACTGCACTCCGAACGACATTAAAGTAATTGCGTAAAGGAGAGACTAATTATGGCAAAGAAAGTTAAAGGTAACAGAGTTCAAGTTATCCTCGAGTGCACAGAGCACAAGGAGAGCGGTATGCCGGGTACATCTCGTTATATCACTACTAAGAACAGAAAGAACACAACTGAGAGATTGGAGCTCAAGAAGTACAACCCCATCTTGAAGCGTGTAACAGTTCACAAGGAAATTAAGTAATCACACCCTTAAATATAGTATAAGACTATGGCAAAGAAAGCGGTTGCATCTCTTCAAACAGGTAAGTCAGCTTCTTACTCAAAGGTTATTAAGATGGTAAAGTCTCCGAAGACTGGTGCTTACATCTTCGATGAGCAGATGGTTCCCTCTGAGAAAGTTCAGGAGTACATCAAGAAGTAATTTTATTACAATAGCAATAAAGCAAAGCCCTGCAACCCGCGTTGCGGGGCTTTCTTTTTAGGATAATAGATATGGATATAGGATTCTTAAATCGTTTCGAGGAAAAGATACAGAACGAACTGTTGCGTATATGCACTTCGCGCGGCATGCTTGGCGGTACCTTGTTGGCTACGGATGACGTCACAGGACACTGGGATACACTGGCGCCTGAATATGTGGCCGATGCGGTATGCCAGATTGCCGATTACCCCACGGTGTCGATTGCATGGGCTGGATATTTGGGGTTGGCTGTTGCGCATGGATGGGACAAGAACTGGCAGGAGTGCCTGAAGACTCCCTATAAGGCCTATTATGGTGCACAGGGATTCGATGACATGGATGAGCATATTGTGCAGCATTATCTCGGCTTGTCGCTCGACAGCAAGGCAGCACAGGATCTGGAAGGTATCATCCGCTCGTGCGCTCAGACGGCTGTGACACTCATCCGTCGCGAGCAGATTGAACCACAAAGTCCCATGGCTTTCCACGTGTTTGCACGCGCCATCAAGGTGATGTATAAGATAGGTGCTGCGCTCGAACTCAAACGTCTTGGATATAAGTTCGAAGAGGTGCAACTTCCTCCTCATTTCGGCAACTTGCCCGAGTGTTGAGCTACTCATCATAACCCTATAATATTATAAGGTACGCGCATGCAAGAATTCTCACCTTTTCTTGCATGCAATACCATAAGTTAATCGGGTTTATCTTCGTATAATCAATTTTTTTGCATTAAATTTGCAAATTAAACATTGATTGAAACGATATATTTAATAGGTATATGCCACAGATTTCACAACGCGGCACATTGATGCCCGCTTCTCCGATACGTAAACTGGTGCCTTTGGCTGATGATGCCAAGGCGCGTGGTATACATGTATACCATCTCAATATCGGTCAGCCCGACCTTCCCACACCGCAAGCAGCTATAGATGCCATACGCAATATCGACCGCTCAGTGCTTGAGTATAGCCCTTCGCAAGGTTATCGTAGCTATCGTGAGAAGTTGGTAGGCTACTATGCAAAGTATAACATCAACCTCACGGCCGATGACATCATCATCACCACTGGAGGCTCTGAGGCTGTATTGTTCTCATTTCTTGCCTGCTTGAACCCAGGTGATGAGATCATTATGCCGGACCCCTTCTATGCCAACTATCAGGCTTTTGCTATCTCGGCGGGTGCGGTAATTCGCACCATCCCTACTACCATTGAGGAGGGGTTCTGCTTGCCTAAGGTGGAGCGTTTTGAGGAACTTATCAATGAGCGCACAAAGGCAATCATGATATGCAACCCGAACAATCCTACGGGTTATCTCTATACCCGTCGTGAGATGAACCAGATACGTGATCTGGTGAAGAAATATGATCTGTACCTCTTCTCTGACGAGGTGTACCGTGAGTTTATCTATACCGGTTCTCCCTACATATCAGCTTGTCATCTTGAAGGAATCGAGGAGAACGTGGTGCTGATCGACTCAGTATCGAAACGCTATTCGGAGTGTGGTATCCGTATCGGTGCTCTGATAACAAAGAATGAGCAACTTCGTCAGGCTGTGATGAAGTTCTGCCAGGCTCGTTTGAGTCCTCCTCTCATCGGACAGATTGCTGCAGAGGCCTCGCTCGAGGAGCCGGAAACATACACACGTGACACATACGACGAGTACGTAGAGCGCCGTAAGTGTTTGATCGATGGTCTTAATCGTATTCCGGGTGTGTATAGCCCTATACCTATGGGCGCCTTCTATACAGTAGCGCGTCTACCGGTAGATGATAGTGAGAAGTTCTGTGCCTGGTGCTTGAGTGAGTTTGACTACGAAGGTGAAACCGTGATGATGGCACCGGCTAGTGGTTTCTACACCACACCCGGAGCCGGCCGCAATGAGGTACGTATCGCCTACGTGTTGAAAAAGGATGACCTACAGCGTGCTCTTGTGGTGTTACAGAAGGCATTGGAGGCTTATCCCGGACGAACAATTTAAGCCACATTTGCCGCGTTATAGCTGAACAGTAAGGTACATTCTGAACTACAAGCAAATGGAATCATTCATCGCCCGACGACTTTATCAAAGCGAGCAGGGAAGCCGCAAGGTTTCTCGTCCCGCCGTGCTCATTGCGCAGGCCGGTGTTGCCTTGGGGTTGGCGGTGATGTTGTTGACTATAGCAGTATCGTTCGGTTTCAAGCATGAGGTGCGCGAGAAGGCTGTGGGCTTCAGCGCGCATCTGCATATAAGTAATTATGAGAGTGCGCAGGAGTATGAGGCACTGCCTGTGGCTGCTGACACTGCCTTACTGCATACACTCCGTTCCATGCGCGGTGTAGAGTATGTGCAACGCTATGTCACCAAGCCGGGAGTGTTTCGTACTGATGACAATTTTATGGGCTACGTGCTCAAAGGAGTGGGTGAGGACTACGACCTTTCGTTCTACGCCCAATATTTGCGCGAAGGTGTGCTACCGCAGTTCTCCGACAGTGTTGCGTCGGGTGAAGTGCTGATATCACGGGTGATAGCTGATAAGTTGCAGTTGCGCGTGGGGGATAGGGTAGACTCCTATTTCTTACAGGGAACCATGCGTGCCCGTCGTTATACGATAGCTGGCATCTACGAAACGGGCTTCAGTGACTACGATCGTCTGTTTGTTATTACCGACCTAAAGGCAGTGCAGACACTCAATCGTTGGGAGGCCGACCAAGTGGCTGGTATTGAGGTGCAGCTTTCCGATTTCGGCAAGTTGGAAGATATGAGCTGGGAACTAAGCACGATACTTGACCGCACCGAAGATAAATATGGTGAGGAGTATCTGGTGCAGTCGGTGACCGACATTAATCCCGGATTATTTGCGTGGCTCGATGTGCTGGATATGAATGTGTGGCTAATCTTGGCTCTTATGATTGGTGTGGCAGCCTTTACAATGATTTCGGGACTACTCATCCTGATTATCGAGCGTACCCAGTTTATCGGTATTCTCAAGGCTCTCGGTGCCTCTGATGCATCGGTGCGTAAGGCTTTCCTTTATTTGGCAATGCTCATCATTGGCAAGGGTATGCTATGGGGAAATATTGTGGGTTTGGGCTTGTGTGCCATTCAGAAACTGACGCATGTAATACCGCTCGACCCGGCAAACTATTACCTCGATTGTGTGCCTATCGAGTTTAACTGGATATTTATCATTGCGGTCAACGTGGCCATGTTTGTCCTTTCTGTATTGGTACTCATTGTGCCCTCGCATCTGATTTCGCGTATTTATCCCACGAAGGCCATGCGATTCGAGTAGTCGATGTCATTAACGTTATAAATCATAAAAAACTTATACAGTATGTCTTTCTTAGAATTAGTAAAAAATCGTTATTCAGTGCGCTCGTATGAGCAGCGTGCTATTGATCCCGAGAAGTTGCAATATGTGATGGAGTGCACACGTCTGTCACCCTCGGCAGTGAATCTGCAGCCGTGGAAATTCTATATCGTGAGCAAACCTGAAGACTGTGCCAAGATACGTGAGTGCTATCATCGCGATTGGTTCAACGAAGCGCCCATGTATATCATTGCATGCTCTAACCACGACGAGTCATGGAAGCGTCGCCGTTCTGAACCCAAGGATCATGCCGATATCGATATCAGCATTGCCGTTGAACATCTGTGCCTGGCTGCGGCTGAGGTTGGCTTGGGTACCTGTTGGGTGTGCAACTTTGATGTAGAGCTCTGCCGCTCACACTTTGGTATTGCAGCCCCCTATGAGCCTGCCGTGCTTATTCCCATTGGCTATCCCACGACTGATGAGGTGCCCGAGAAGACACGCAAGCCCATGGATGAGGTGTTTGTAAATCTATAAATAAGTTAAATAGAGAGAAGTTTTCTTTACAATGTAAGGATAGCTGATAGGAATCTTTTATCTTTGCAGCAAAATAATACAAATACACGTATGCACAAGAACAATCTATTTACCCTTGGCCTGGCCATGCTGATGATGTTCGGCTTGGTTGCATGTCAAAAGCCCATCTACAGCGAACAGCCTGTTTATGGTAGTTTGAAGTTTACCACCGAGCCCGTGGAGAAAATCACACTCGACAATCAGTCAACTCTAAAGACCTCTTCGATCTGCAAAGCCGGTGACTCAATCACCGTATTCATGCAGGTGGCTTATTCAGGAACCTATATCACGGAAGCTGACTACACATGGAGACTCTATATCAATAGCGACAGCGTTATCACCATGACCGAGCGTGTGATAGCACCGCACAAGAAGAATACTCCTCCCATGTGGCGCTTCAAGGCTCCCGACACAAACAAGCCCGGTGGCTATGCCGTCAGCTTTAAAGCATCGTACGACTATTCGGCACAGAATGAGGTGGGACAGATTTATGGCGAGTCATCGTCGTATAACACTACGCTGAATGTTCGCTAAACTAAAAAACAAGTTTCTTCCTATCTATATCGTATAGGTTCAAAATAGAAATATCTCATGTAGAGAGTATGTCAGTGCTGACATACTCTCTCTCTTTATATTGATGGCAGCTGCTTGTACACGTATTTATTTTGTCTTTTGAAACCCTTTTAAGATAGATACAAAAAACTTGGGACCCCCATGCGGAGATCCCAAGCGTATGAAGTGTAATAGGTGTCATTACTTCTGGTTCTCAACCCAGATGCGGGCATTCACGAATGCCTCGATCCAAGGTGTCACCTCATCGGCACAGCGATCGAGTGGGTAGTTACCGCACTGCCAGGGGAAGATACAACGCTCCAAGTGGGGCATCATAGCTACGTGGCGGCCATCGGCGCTGGCGATGCCGGCGATGTTGTAGTCCGAACCATTGGGGTTGGCGGGATAGCCGGCATAGTTGTACTTAGCAACGATGTGGTAGCGGCTCTCCTCGTAGGGGAGTGAGAACTTGCCCTCACCGTGAGCTACCCAGATACCGTGCTTGGTACCGCTGAGCGAACCGAAGAGTACGCTGTTGTTCTCGGGAACGTGTACGCCCACGAAGTTTGACTCGAACTTGTGCGAGTTGTTGTGGTGCATAGCGCCCTTCTCCTCGTGTTCGGGAGTGATGAGACCGAGCTCCATCATGAGCTGGCAACCGTTACAGATACCCAGTGAAAGGGTGTCCTTGCGAGCGTAGAAGCGGTCGATGGTCTCCTTGGCCTTCGGGCTGAAGAGGATAGCACCTGCCCATCCCTTGGCTGAGCCGAGTACGTCAGAGTTAGAGAAGCCACCGCAGAAGACGATGAAGTTGATGTGGTCAAGTGTCTCGCGGCCAGTCACGAGGTCGGTCATGGTCACATCCTTCACGTCGAAGCCAGCGAGCCAGAGTGAGTAGGCCATCTCGCGCTCACCGTTGGTACCCTTCTCACGGATGATAGCGGCGCGGATGCCTGTGGGCTTGCGACGGTCGGGGTTGAGACCATATTGTGCGAGTTTACCAGTGAATGTCTCCTTGAAGTCGAACACGAGGGGCTGATTCTTATAGTTCTTGGCACGCTCGTCGGCACAGCCGTGGAAGCTCTGCTTGCGGTCGAGTAGGTGAGAGGTGCTGTACCAAGCATCGCGCATAGCGTCGATGTCTAGGGTGTATTCCTTATTAATATAGAGTGTGCGCTCTGCGATGGGCTTACCGATAACGGCGAAGCCTACACCAGCCTCTTCGAGGATAGCCTCTACGCGAGCGGCATTGTCCTTAGCTACCTGAACAAGCACGCCGGGGTTCTCAGCGAAGAGCACCTTCACGATATCCTTCTCCTCGAACACGCTGAGGTCAATCTGCATACCACCCTTGGTGTTGGCGAAGCACATCTCGAGCAATGCGGTAACCATACCACCGGCAGAGATGTCGTGACCAGCCATGAGGAGGCCTTCGTTCACGAGTTGCTGTACTGCGATGAAGGTGACGCGGAAATATTCTGCATCTTCAGCAGGTACCCCGCTACCTACCTTATCCAAGGTCTGGAAGAAGGCCGAGCCACCAAGAGCGAGCTCATTGGCGCTGAAATCGATATGATAGAGGAGTGAGCTCTCGTCGTTTACAACCACGGGCGATACTACCTTCTTCACATCAGAA
>JAZRDT010000069.1:0-1666 GCA_045660385.1 Bacteroidaceae bacterium
GACGCAAACACTCGGCAGAGCCGACAGCTGCGAGCCTTCTGCGATGCAGCCAATTTCGTGAGATTTGCGAGATTCGCGTGAGACAAAAATCAGCGTGAAAGGCCTCATAGACTAACAGAAATAGTTGTGTACAAAGATTAGCTATAAACAGAGGGACAGTTAGTTCGGCGTTTCTTATACTTAAATATTTATACCATTATGTACCAAAATGTACCAATTGAGGGATTGGAATGGATGATTGATATGTAAACACATTCTACGTTTCCTCGCCGATGAGTGCGTCGAGGTAGCGTTGCTCAAACTCACGCGACTCTTGTGCTGTGTGATACTCCCTCATGCAGCGCAGGAGTCTGATGTGTATATCTATCGACCGAGAGCCCCTTTTATAAGGGCATAGTAGCTGTCCTTACTGATGTGTGCCATAGCACAAAGGTCTCTCACACTGATGCCGAGGTTTGCCACCTCATCAGCGATGACTTGACTCACGAGGGCAGATTGTTGAGTCGTTTTCCCATAATGATTGTAGTTGGTTTGATTACTTCATATTAGGAGATAATATAGCAGTTGTCCAATGCATAGTTTGTCATGTTGAACGCAGTGAAACATCTCGCAAATGTCTCTTGAAAAGTCCCAGCGCGGGATCCTTCCGACGCTACGCTTTGTCAGGATGACACTCATCGCGGTACAATTTGTATTCTTGGACAACATCTATATTATTCCCTAATATTGTTGGTTATGTTTGTGTTGCTAAGGTAGTAAAGAGGGTATAAAAAAGCGTGCTCCGTCGCAGAATTTTGCAGATTTATTTGTTTATCTGTTCAGCTTATACTAATTTTACCCTCCAAATGAATGATGCTATGTATAGCAATGCTGATAAAATAGAGTGGACGCTGATTTTCGTTTCGGAGTTCGGGCGAAAGTTTGGGCTGACGATGAAGCAGGCTTTTAACTACCTGAATCGATACAAAGGTATCGATTTCATCAACCGCCACTACGACTATGTGCACACCCAATCATTCCAGTCGATGATAAGCGACATCAGCGAATACTGCCATAGGAAGGGAGGGGCACTGCAATGATTCTCTACCACGGCACCAATATGGCATTCGATGCTATTGACCTGAAGAAATCGAAACCCAACAAGGATTTCGGACAGGGGTTCTATCTCTCAGCCGACTATGCCCAAGCGATGGCTATGGCCAAGATTAAGGTAGACCAACTGGAGTTTGGAGAGCCCATGGTATTGACTTTTGAGGTGGACGAGGCACAAATGGAGAGACTCAACATCCAACGCTATCACGAATATTCTGAGGAGTGGGCCAAATTCATCTTGCTCAACCGCCGTAACGACAAGCCTTGCCCTGCTCATGACTACGACATCGTATTCGGTCCCATTGCCGACGACCGCGTAGGCGTGCAGCTGTGGAAATATGAAACACAGAGTATCGACCTGCCCACCTTGGTGCGCAACCTACAGCATATGAAGGGCATCACCTTTCAATACTTCTTCGGGACAGAAGAGGCTATAAAACTATTGAAACGGATATGAGCATACAAGAACAGATGAAACTGGATATGACGAAGAATCTTGCCGTGTTGCTGATGGATGCCCATCCTGACCTCACCATGGAGCAGGCGCTCTCGGCCGTACTGAACTCTGACACCT
>JAZRDT010000070.1:0-6577 GCA_045660385.1 Bacteroidaceae bacterium
GACCAATCTCTTGGGTAGGCATCGTAGCCGTCCGTACAACCCAGACATAGCAAATGTCTTCTTCCGTGCCGGAGAGATAGAGGCATGGGGACGCGGCATCGAACGTATCATTGCAGCGTGCAATAAAGAAGGCTTCCCCGATCCCCAATTTGATTATGACGGCGGAGGACTGTGGACTACATTTTATTTCAAAGAGGAGTATACGAGAAACGCTACCCACACATCTCCAAATAAGGGTGTATTTGGCGAGACGGATGGCGAGACGGATGGCGAGATAAAACTAACAGAACGACAACAAGTTGTGTATAGAGAAATCAAAAAAGACACTTCTCATACAGCCAAGAGTTTGGCGAGACAATTAGAGTTATCACAGAGAACTGTCGAGAGAGAAATCTCATTCCTGAGAAATAATGGATTTATTGATAAGAGTAGCAAAGAGAACAAAAGTAATTGGGTCGTACTGAAATAAGGGAAATTGCTTATTAGATTTATGCCCGAAAACAACCGCATAGAATATAAAAGAGAATTGACCTCGGATTTGGAAACAGAGCCTAAGAAATGATTAGCATTGCTATATGACAATAAACGAGATGAGTACAAATAGGAAACCGACACGATTACTTAAGAGAATCATGCTCGCCATAACGAGCCTCGTCGGTTCACTGACGATAGCAGCCCAGGAGTTGGCACCACTCGCCGAAGCGGAGTGGATAACGGGTAGCACGTATGCGGCGATGCCGCGTCACAAGATGGCTGAGGGGGTGGCCCTACCCATCTTCCGCAAAGTGATAACATGCGATGAGTCCATAGAACAGGCCACGCTGACGGCTACGGCACTGGGCGTGTATGACATCACCGTGAACGGAGTGCATGTGGAGGGACACGAGCTGAAGCCGGGATGGACGGACTACCGCAAGGAGGTGACCTGCCAGACGATGGACATCGCCCCGCTGCTGCGCAAGGGCGAGAACGAGATATGCGCGCAGCTGAGCTACGGATGGTGGGCTGGCGAGATCAGCCGCGGCGTATATGGCCGCCACACTCCGCTGGCACTGAAGGCCGAGGTGGTGATCAACGGACAATGCGTAGTCCGCACCGACGACACCTGGCAGTGCAGCTACGGCGGACCGCTGCTGCTGGGTGAGATATACGATGGCGAGGTGTATGATGCACGCCGCACGCCCGTCGAATGGGAGGGGGTATCGGTGCTAAGGGGTATGCCGATGGCGGTAATCCCCTTCGAGGGGCCCGAGGTGCGCATCCGCGACAAGGCGTTGTGGCGTCGTCCGCAAAGGGTGACCATCTATAGCGAAACGGTGAAGACCGGCACCGAGTATGGCATGATAAAGGTGGACCGTAGCCTGAAGGACCGCCCCTTCACACTGAAGAAAGGGGAGACGGCGGTCATCGATATGGGCCAAAACATGGTGGGATGGGTATACTTTGAGGCCAAGGCCGAACGAGGCACAGAGATCACCTTCCGCCACGGCGAGATGCTCAACGACAATGGCGACCGCCGTGGACGGCTTGACGACGGTCCTGGCGGCAGCGTGTGGACATATAACCTGCGCGAGGCCGATGGCACACTGCGCTACACCTTCCGCGGCGACCGTGGGGGTGAGAGCTACCGTCCGCGCCACACGTTCATGGGGTTTCGCTACGTATCGGTGACAGCCACCGAGGAGGTGAGAATAGATAGAATCGTAGGTCAGGTAGTAGGCTCGGAGATTGAGGAATGGGGCGAGTTTGCCTGCTCTGACCCGAGCATCAACCAACTGTATCGTAATATATGGTGGGGACAACGGGGCAATTTCCTGAGTGTGCCCACCGACTGTCCGCAACGTGACGAGCGCCTCGGGTGGACGGGCGACACACAGATTTTTGCCCGCACGGCGCTGTACAACTCCGACGCCAAGGACTTCTACCGCAAATGGATGCGCGACCTGCGCAACTCGCAACGTGCCGATGGTGCCTACCCCGACATTGCCCCTTACAACAACTTCTGGGGCTATGGCACAGCGGCGTGGGGCGATGCCGGCGTGATAGTGCCATGGACGGTGTATGTGATGACGGGCGACCGCACCATACTGGAAGAGAACTACGAGAGCATGACGCGCTATATACAGTGGCTATCGACCCAGGAGGAGACGGTGGATGGCATATGCTACACCCACATCGGTGCAGGCACTGCCACGGGCGACTGGCTGGCCTACGCTCCCATCGAGAGCCGCTACGTATGCATGGCCTACTATGCCTATGTGGCCCAACTGATGGATAGCATATGCACTACGCTTGACAAACTGCGCGAGGCCGAGAGCTACCGTGCATTGTACGAAGAGGTCAAGCAGGAGTTTCAGCAACGCTACATGCTCCCCGACGGAGCACTGAAGGAGCACACGCAGACGGCCTACCTGCTGGCCCTGCGCTTCGGTCTACTGCCCGAGCAGCACCGTGAGAGTGCCCGCCACACCTTGCGTCGCCTGATTGAAGAGAATGACTATTGCCTGTCAACGGGCTTTGTAGGCACCGGCATACTGTGCTCAACGCTGACCGATGAGGGCATGAACGACCTTGCCTATGCCCTGCTCCTGCAACGCAAGAACCCCTCGTGGCTATACAGCATCGACCAAGGGGCTACGACCGTGTGGGAGCGGTGGGACTCATACAAGCGCGAGGAGGGATTCCACAAGCACGAGTGGAACATGAACTCCTTCAACCACTATGCCTATGGTGCCGTTGCCGAATGGATGTATGCCTATATGTGCGGCATACGACCGGGCAAGGCTGGATTCAACCACGTGGTATTTGCTCCGCAAGTAGACAACCGCCCCGACAATCACCCCACCCTTGCCTATCAGCCGCGCATCACATGGGCCAAAGCCAAGACGCAGACTCCCCATGGTGAAGTGTCGGCATCGTGGCGACTGAAAAGGAACGGACACTACGAGTATACCTTGACATTGCCCGCCGGAGTGACCTACGAACTGCAGATACCGAACCTCACGGAAAAGGATGAAGTGAGAGTTATTAATGTTGAATGATGAATGATGAATGGTGAATGATGAACCGACGCCAAACCGAGTGCAAGCAAGTTTACTTGGAATTGCCGAGGTGCGAAGGAGGAAAAGACTGCGTAGCAGAATTAATGTTGAATGGTGATTATTAACGGTGAGTGGTGAGAGAAATTGCTCTAAAACTCTTGAGTCTGTTGACCATTGACTGTTGACTGTTGACATAAAACATTAAACCAACCATGGCCGGAATATACATACACGTACCCTTTTGCGAGAGTCGCTGCGCCTACTGCGACTTCTACTCCACCACGTTGCTGCGCCATCGCAGTGCCTATGTCGACACCGTATGTCGCGAGCTGAAGCTACGCCTGGGCGAACTGCAGGGTTCACCCATCGAGACCATCTACTTTGGCGGTGGCACTCCCTCGACATTGAGGATAGAGGAACTTTCCTCCATTCTCACTTCATTACGCAACTTTCATCTTTCATCTTTCAACTTTCAACTTGCTGAAATAACATTGGAAGCCAACCCCGACGACCTCACCGAGGAGTATGTACAGGGATTGCGCACGCTGCCCTTCAATCGGGTGAGCATAGGCATACAGTCGTTTCACGACCGCACGCTAAAGCTCGTGGGGCGTCGCCACACGGCACAAGAGGCAATTGATGCGGTACATCGCTGTCAGCGGATGGGACTCACCAACATCAGCATCGACCTCATGTATGGCTTGCCGGGCGAGACGCTGGAGGACTGGACATACAGCCTCGAACAGGCCATCGCACTTGGCGTGCCGCACATATCGGCCTATCACCTCACCTACGAGGAGGGTACACGACTGTGGCGTATGAAGGAGCAGGGCATCGTCAGTCCCATCGATGAGGAGCAGAGCATCAGCGCCTTCGAACTGCTACGCGAAAAGTTGCTGGCAGCCGGATACGAGCATTACGAGATCTCTAACTTTGCTCTGCCGGGCTATCACTCGCGCCACAACAGCAGCTATTGGAAGGGGATTCCCTATATTGGTCTGGGGCCGGGTGCACACTCCTACGATGGCAGCAACAGGAGATGGAACCTCAGTAGCCTCACCGACTATATCGCCACGCCCCCGGGCGAGGATGTGCCGCACGAAGTGGAGCACCTAAGCACCGAGGAGCGCTACGACGAGCGCATCATCACCGAATTGCGCACGGCACGCGGCATCGACCTTACGGGTCTGCTCGCCGACTTCGGCGAACGCTACCACGCCCATTGCCTGCGCTGCGCCACACCCTATATACATAGAGGCCAACTCGTGCGCACCGCCGACAACCACCTTCATCTCACGCCCGAGAGCATCTTCATCAGCGATGCCGTGATGCGCGACTTGCTGTATTAAAAAAAGTAATAGGCTCCTTGGGGGGCCTATTACTTTCTTATCAACGAGTTTAATACTCATAGTAGCACCAATAGGTATCACCAAATTTACGACGACAGAGGTTCTCGGCCACGATGGCATTGTCTTCATGTTCGCTCTGCAACGAACGATACTCCTCAAAACGGGCAACTATGGCACTATCGGGGGCAAACGACAGGGCAGACTCGGGATATTGCTCGTTATAGAGCAACCATGCCTCTTGATAGTGGGTAGGCACGTACTGGTCAGAGGCGGCCAACGGTGCGGTCTCTTTCATGAACGCGGGCAGATCCTTATCGAGCAACAGCGCTGCCAAATAAAGGTCACGGTAGATGGCCGAATCGTTCTTCATCGCCATACGGCGTGCGTAGGCGCGGCCATTCTCTCCACCATACGGCATATTGCCTCCTAAATGACGGTAAAACTCGGAAGCGCCGTAGGCGTTACTTTGCTTCTTATGCTTGTTATAGACAAGACCGTCGGCCCCATAATGCTGGGGATAATGGAAGAGGCGTTCCGGAAGGGTTCCCGTCTTTGCCATGGCCAGGTTGCGAAGGGCTGTGAGCTCGGCATTATAGTCATCCGAACGGCGCCCCACTTCGAGAACCTTCTCGAACTTCTCATCGTGCGTATATTTCCATGCGGCAAGTTCCATATGAGGAGCAGGTGCATGGTTGCTTATCTGTGCCGTCAGCACAAAGAGAAGCGAGAACGTGAGCAGATTGGGCCATAGGAAACCGTAGAAGTTCAGGCGGCGCACACTTACTGTCATCCGGTTGAGCCATACGATACCGATATACAGGATCGTGCACAAGGGAACTCCCCACAACCAGCTTTCACCGGAATAGAGCATGGTACCATCATTCACGTCGGTAAACAAGGCCAGCAGGGTGCATGAGGGGATATATGACAATGCTTCCCATCGGCCATGCAACTTTGACGCACGATTGATGACCCACTGCAACAATAGCAGCAAGAGAGTAAATAGCAGGGCAGTAACAAAGGTGTTGCTTTCGGTCACTCCCTTTGAGAGGTTATCCTGCATCAATGCCAACAGCTCTCCCTGAAACACATATATATATATGAAGGAGAATACAGCAAATAGCACAGCACATAGGATGCGGATGCTGCCATCGTACTTTGTCCTCTTACTCGTGTATCCCATGTGCTCAATCGATCTTCTTGAATACTATCGCCGAACGGGCGGGGATATAGAGTTTCAGCCACTCCTTCTTGTAGCGCTTGTGCAGGGGCTCGAAGTGGGTGAAGTGCGTGAGGCTCGGGTCGGTGAGGCCATTACCGCCAAACACGGGATTGTCGGTATTGAGCACCTCCTGGTATGAGCCGCGCGGCACGAGCAGGCCGTAGTCGCTGTATGAGTTGGTGGGACTGAAGTTGAAGACAAACAGCAGGTCGTCGCGACGGTATGCGAGTATCTGATCGCCATCGTTGCAGTTGATTTCCACTACCTTGCTCTTCTCATATTTGTTCACGCCGCCGATGAGCTTCATCATCGCCTGGTCAAACTTGCCGAGGTATTCGTAGCATAGCTTGTCATTGTCTACCAGGCTCCACTGACGGCGGGCATACTTGTAGCTCCAGCCATTGCCTTCGCGGGGGAAGTCGATCCATTCGGGATGACCAAACTCGTTACCCATGAAGTTGAGGTAGCCTCCGTTGATGGTTGATGCGGTGAGCAGGCGTATCATCTTGTGCAGGGCAATGCCGCGGTGTGCCATATAGTTCTCGTCGCCCTTCTGGAAGTGCCAGTACATATCGGCATCGACGAGGCGGAAGATGATGGTCTTGTCGCCCACGAGTGCCTGGTCGTGGCTCTCGGCATAGGAGATGGTCTTCTCGTCCTTACGGCGGTTGGTTACCTCCCAGAACATGCTGGTGGGCTTCCAGTGCTCGTCGGTCTGCTCCTTGATAAGCTTGATCCAGTAGTCGGGCACGTTCATCGCCATGCGGTAGTCGAATCCGTAACCTCCATGCTTGATGGGCGCTGCCAAGCCGGGCATGCCTGATACCTCCTCGGCAATGGTGATGGCATTCTTGTTCACCTCGTGGATGAGGTCGTTGGCCAGGGTCAGGTAGCATACGGCATCGCCATCCTGATTAAGGTTGTAGTAGTCGCCATAGCCACAGAAGGCTTCGCCAAGACCGTGG
>JAZRDT010000071.1:0-3091 GCA_045660385.1 Bacteroidaceae bacterium
TCTAAAGAGCGTTCTGGGTCGAGAGATAGATGGAACTGGTCTCTCCACCTGAATTCAAAACGAGCCTTGCTTAAGGCATTGTCTCTTATGAGTGCTCCTGGATGTCCTTTGGCAATGTCTGCTGCATGTGCAGCTATTTTATAAGTTATGACTCCCGTACGAACATCTTCTTTATTTGGAAGCCCAAGGTGTTCTTTTGGGGTAACATAGCAGAGCATAGCTGTACCCAGCCATCCGATTTGTGCAGCTCCTATGGCTGAGGTTATATGATCATAGCCGGGTGCAATATCGGTAACTAACGGACCCAATGTATAGAATGGCGCCTCGTGGCATTTCTCTATCTGCCTTTCCATATTCTCTTTTATTTTGTTCATAGGGACATGGCCTGGTCCTTCGACAAATGCTTGGACCTCTTTCTCCCTAGCACGTAGAACAAGCTCTCCAAGGGTATCCAACTCTGCAAATTGTGCTTCATCGTTAGCATCGTAGATTGAACCGGGACGTAGTCCGTCACCTAATGACACTGCCACATCATATCGAGCCAAGATATCACATATGTCGTCAAAATGTTCGTATAGGAAACTTTCCCGATTGTGGATAAGACACCATTTGCTCATGATGCTGCCACCACGACTGACGATTCCCGTAAGTCGCTTATCTGCAAGATGTATATTGTGGAGTCTAATACCTGCATGGATGGTAAAGTAGTCTACACCCTGTTCGCATTGCTCGATGAGTGTATCACGATAGATTTCCCATGATAATTTCGCTACATCACCATCAACCTTTTCCAATGCTTGATAGATTGGTACAGTCCCGACTGGAACAGGACAGTTGCGGATAATCCATTCGCGTGTTTCGTGGATATTTTCTCCCGTAGATAAATCCATCAGTGTATCACCTCCCCATTTGCAACTCCAAACAGCCTTATCCACCTCTTCTTGAATGGACGAGGTGGTGGCAGAATTACCGATGTTGGTATTGATTTTTACAAGAAAATTTCTACCTATAATCATAGGCTCACTCTCCGGGTGATTGATATTTGAAGGAAGTACAGCTCGCCCTTCGGCAATCTCCTTACGGACATATTCAGGTGTGATATATGTCTTGACTCCTAGCTCTTCGCAATTCATATTTTCACGAATTGCAACATATTCCATCTCGGGTGTGATAATACCTGCTCGGGCGCAAGCCATTTGTCCTATAGGCATACCATTCTCCTTACGCTGAGCAATCCATTGCTCCCTGATTTTTTCAATACCCCTTTTGGGATCTGTTTTTATGCGAGGATTTGTGTATGGTCCCCCTGTGTCGTAAATATAGACTGGAGCATTGGAGGTTAAAATCTTTTTTCCATCTACGATATCCACTGTGGGAGAGAGATTGACTTTTTGCATTCCCACTTTAATGAATGGATATATATTACCATTCATATACACTTTCTCGCGTTGAGCATAATAGCTGTTGTGATTTTTTTCATCCATACTTTTACATTATTAGTTCTTAAAATTAAAATATCACAACGGGGCATCTCAAAAAAGAAAACGCACACCTAATAAGGGCATGCGTTATGACGATATCCACAATTCCTACGGCAGTACTAACTGCTTCAGGTTCGAGGGTATAATCTCAGCCAATTAAGGCACCCCTTTGTTTCTAAAATTCACCCTGCAAAATTACTATTTTTTTTGCAATGCATAACATTTAGGTTCATCTTATCCCATCTTACCAGTCAAATATGCCTTGGTGCGTTCATCTGCAGGATTGGAGAACATTGTCTCGGTATCTCCGTACTCGACCAACTCACCCAAGTACATAAACATCGACTTTGACGATATACGCTTTGCCTGTCCCATGTTGTGGGTAACGATAAGGATTGTAACCTCTTTCTGCAACTGCAACAACAGCTCTTCGATATGTTTGGTTGCAATCGGGTCAAGTGCCGAGGTAGGCTCGTCCATCAGAAGCACATCAGGTTTCATCGCCAGGGCACGGGCGATGCACAATCGCTGCTGCTGACCGCCCGAGAGGAATGTACCTTTCTTGTTGAGTACATCCTTCACCTCGTCCCAAAGGGCCACACTACGCAGACAACGTTCTACCGTGGCATCCTTTTCAGCCTTTGAAAGTTTAATGCCGTTCAATGCGAACCCCGAAAGAACATTATCGTAGATGCTCATTGTAGGGAACGGTGCAGGACGCTGGAATACCATACCCACTCGGCGGCGCACATCTATAGGTTCCATCGACAGGATGTTTTCACCGTTCAATAAGATCTCACCGTCAACGCGGATGTTGGGATAGAGGTTGTGCATCAGGTTCACTGCACGCAGGAGCGTTGATTTACCGCATCCCGAAGGACCCATAATAGCCGTGATGGTATTTCGCTCAATGGCTGCCGATACATATTTCACCGCCATTGTCTGCTTTGTATATGATACGCAAGTTTTCTTAAACTCAAGAATAGGTGTTACTGATTCCATTTTTTAGCAAGATATTTAGCTGTAAGGTTTAACGTAAGAACAAATAATAACAGGAAGAGTGATGCTCCCCAGATGAGTTCCTGTAGGTTGGGGTCGTTGAAGAACTCCCAAATCAACAATGGAACTGCCGAAATAGGCTTGTCAATGGAAAAGCGAATAAGCGAACATCCGAGGGCTGTAAACATCAGCGGAGCCGTTTCGCCAATCACTCGCGATATGGCAAGCAGCACACCGGTGAAGATACCACCGAAAGCAGCTGGAAGCTGAATCTTCATCATAACTCTTGCCTTGTTCCCACCAAGAGCAAGCCCAGCCTCCTTGAGTGATGCAGGAAGGATTTTCAGGGTCTCCTCGGTAGAACGGATAATAAGCGGAAGCATCATAATACAGAGTGCTACACTGCCGGCTATTGCCGAGTATCCCTTCATAGGCACAACCACCCAGATGTAGGTAATGATACCGATAATGACCGATGGTGTACCTTGCAGCAAGTCGGTGAGGTAACTTACAACCTGTGCAAAACGGTTCTTGGGGTTCTCTGCCAGGAAAGCGCCGCATAAAATACCCGCAGGGACTGCGACAACGACAGCCATCCCCAGCATAATCAT
>JAZRDT010000072.1:0-4033 GCA_045660385.1 Bacteroidaceae bacterium
GAACTGGCTGAGAAGATTGGAACGAAGAAGACCTACATCTCTCGCCTTGAAAATGGAAAGGCAGACATACAGTTAGGTACGCTGTTTAGAATCTTCGAAGGATTGGGTCGCCGCGTCAGTTTAACAATCCTTTAATAACCCCATACAAATCAGAGCCGTCCGTTAAGAAAATCGGACGGCTCTGATTTTTTTATCGCAAGGCTCTGGCAGATTTACCAGAGGGCTCTGATTTTTGGAAAAGTTGTGACGCCATATTTTTCACAACCTCAGCGTGTTATGCGCGTGGCGTCACAAGTGACACGAGTTTGTAAGACCCCATAAGGAAATAAATAATTAATATAAAAATAAAAATAATTTAATTATTTAATTATTGTATATAGGGGTTATGAAAACCCCATAACGATGTGACGCCAATCATGCAAATCGCTGTCATTCTGCACGATGTGGCGTCACATCTTTTTTACTCCGCAGCGCTCCGATGCGCATTGAGCCGCTGGTCCTCCTTGATGTCGTTGCCTGTGAGGATGATCACGTTCCATCCGCGCGAGTACTTGGTGCGCCGTTGCTCGAATCCGAGTCGGTTCATGCTGAGGGCTATCTTCTTAGCCGAGAGGCGGGAGTGTACATACATGCCTATGAGTTCGATAATGCGTGTGGCAGTAAGAAACTCGCCCGTCTCCTCCCCTATGGGCCGACGCAGGTAAGTGAGGATAAGCTCCTCCTCCATACAAGGCTCCTCGAAGTTGGCATTGTGGGCATCGAGCTCGGCTACCTCGTCAGCCTCGAACCAGTAGCGGAAGCCCTCGCGGTAGAGGGCATAGGCCTGGGCATAGAGGCGGTCGTGAGGGATGGCATGGGTGTAGGGCGAGTCGATGTCGGTCACAAAGAAAGGTAGCCAGCGGCGGTTACCCGTGAGGTCGGTGAGGAAGCGGCGGTTGTTGCCCGTGGCACAGAAGGAGGCGATGTGCACGCGGCTCTCGCGGTTGGTCGAGTAGGCATCGCGCTCGTCGATGGTCTCGGCGGTGACGATGGCCTTGAGTTGGTTGAGTTCGCGGGGCGTGAGGCTGTCGATCTCCTCCAAGGCAACGAGTCCCTTCTCGGTGAGCATGAGGCGGTCGTCCTTATCCATGCGGCTGGCATAGTTGCGCACGGCGAAGTAGCTGCTGAGCATTGGCGGTAGCAGGCGACGCATGAAGGTGCTCTTGTAGATACCCTGCCGACCGATGTAGGCGAGGATGACATGGTTGGTCACCTCGGGGTCGAGCCAGCAGGCTATCATGGCGACAAACCATTTCTTGAACCATCGGCGGTGCTTGGCATCGTCGTCCGTGGCAACATGTACCATCGAGGCCACGAGGTCGATATAGTCGGTATCGTCATCGTCAGGGATGGGTGGCAGTGTGGTGAGGTAGTCGGCAAAGGGGTTGAACTCGGGTGAGAACTCGCTGCCGAGCAGCTGGTGCAGGTCGCTCTTGAGGATACGCTTTCCTATCTCCGCGGTGATGCGGCAGTAGAGGGTGTTTTCCATGCGGTCGGTCTTCTCGCACCAGGTATCGGTGTCTTCGTTGTAGATCTCATACTTGCGGGTGATGACGTTGTAGCGTGTCTTCACCTCGTGGCTGGTGAGGTAGTCGCGTATGTCGCGCACATCGCCTACCGACGATTCCGACTTCTTGCGGCTGCGCTTCGGTTTCAGGTAATCGCCGTGATCGTCTGCCTGCCGATAGCACGAGCGCACGATGGCCTCCACATCGGGCGTGTTGTAGTCGGCAAACCACTTGGCGGCCCACTCGCGACACTGCTCCTCGGGCACGCCGTAGCGGTTCATCTCGTAGCAGGCGCTGCACACATACTTGTTATAGGTGCCCTCCTCGTAGCGGATGCCCTGTGCCTCGACCTTGGCAATGACCTTGGCGGCTGCGGCAAGGGCCTGCAACGGTGCTTCGTCAGCATTGTCGCTCTTAGCTTTTCCCTCTTCACGCTTCACTCGCTTGGGACGGCCTACGGGCCTCTTCTCCCCCGTCTTGATGACGAAGGGTACAGCATCGGGATTGTAATAGAGGTTTTCGTCGTAGGCGATGGTGCTGATGCGGTTGGGGTTCTTGCACTGCGGGTCGGTGGGCAGACCTGTGAGAGCCTCATAGTAGGCGTTGCCGTGGAGGAACACCTGCTTGTACTGCTCCTTGCCTTCGCTGGTGGATGGACTATAGGTGTCGCCCTTGAGTTGGTAGCGGAAGAGCACGCGCAGACCGCTGCCACCTATCGTGACGTAGGCCAGCAGGGTGTGCTCGTCGGCACGTAGCAGGGCAAGCGCCTCGGCCATGCGAGCGGGCGGCACATCATCCATGTCGGCCATCGACACACCTGTGTAGGCGGTAATATGCTCGTAGCGGCGACCGCCCTCAAACTGTGCTGCCATGCCGTAGCTGAGCATCATATTCTTGAAACGCTTGGCCCCCTGCTTGTCGCCCACGGAGAGGGCGTAGCGGTGCTTATCGGTAAGGTCGCGCACCGACTGGTCGGTACGCATCGCCTGCACCAACTCATCGAGGGTGACAGGTCGCGGCTGCGTGTCGTGCACGCCGCGGAAGAGGCTGAATAGCAACTGGTCATTCATATCGGTCGAGTGTTAAGGTTTGTGTATTAATAAACATATATATAGTATCGGAATGGCGGAATGGCGGGAACTCGCGGGAATATCCAATACCCGATGCCGCAGCGGCAGGGGTCGAAAATCGCATGTGCGATTTTCAAAAATGGGATATGCGATTCGGCGAAAAGGGATATGCGATTTTTCATAATGGCAGGTGCGATTTTAGCAGCGGAACTGCGGTCAAAGTGCCTGAGGCACGGTTAAGGGTTAATGGCTATTAATGGCAATTAACGGCTATTAGTGTTGTCTTAGCCGGATGACCCCTAATGGCCTTTAATAGCCACTACAAAATTAGTCTACTGCGAGCAGTCTATAAAGCATCAGAGAGGAAAGTCCGCTTTCGAGTCTGCTTTGCCATTTTTGCCGCCAAACACAAAAAAAGCAGACCAAAAAAAGTCTGCTTTTCCTTCCCTATTTTCTTTGCAAAAGATGACGGAGATTTCATAAATAGTTGTACCTTCGCAGCAAACCCCTAAAATTTTTCCCATGAAGAAGCATACCGCCCCACCAGCGGCAAGGAACATTGCCGCCCTATATCGCGAGCGCGACATAGCCAAACTGTTACAGAAAATCGCCCTGCTCGAAGAGCAACTCACCATCAAGACTGCAGCACTGAAGTGTGCCGAGAAGAGCAACGAATACCTCAACAAGATCGTCGGGGAACAGGCGGACGAGATTGCCGACTGGCGCTCACGCTACGAGGAGATGCAACTGACGTGCGAGGAGATGCAACGCCGCTTCTACCAGCTGGAGCAGGTGACGGGCGACGAGCAGGACGTGAAGGTGGATGCCATGATCGACGAACTCATGAACCTGCAGAGCAACGATGGCACCTACCTCATACGCATGGGACGCCAGTGGTGGGGCATATACCGCATACTGGTGGACGACCTGGGCTACGAATCCAGCCTGACGCGCTTCGTCAAGCGTATGCAGGCGCGTGGGTGGGACAAGGCACGCATCCCCATCAACCTGAGCAACATGAAGGCCATCGAAGGTACCATCTTCGAGAAACGCTTCGACCAATGGATGACGCTGAAGCATAAGGTGAAGAGCGAACCCTACTTCTACCGCCACTACGACGTGGCCAACATGCTGAGAACGCTGCTGTAGCAGCGGGTAAGCAACCGAAGCTTGCGATTAAAGGGGATTAAGGGTGGTTAACGGTAATTATGAGTGATTAATGACAATTAATGGTGAAAAAAGATGGGGGTTGTGAGGATTTGTGTATATTTGCATAGGGTTAGGGGGCAGGTCTTCTCTAATACCCCTTAATCTCCCTTAACAGCCCTTGTTGTTGGCCACCAGTGACACTCACGGCTCCCCCAAGTAATCGAAGATCACCTGCACCTGGGGGCGCGTGAAGCGGCGGTCGTCGGG
>JAZRDT010000073.1:0-18335 GCA_045660385.1 Bacteroidaceae bacterium
GTGGGCGACGACACGGCACGCCAGTCGTTGCTGATGACATTGCACGAGAACTACCAGGCTGGCTTGCTGGGTGCCGAGGTATGGCTGCAGGCGTTGCTCGAAGGATTGCCCAGCGAACGCAATGAGCTGGTGGCATCGACGCTATGTGGTTACTTGGGCGAACCGCTACGTGAGGTGGGCACGGCCGAGGTGGAGGCGTTGCTATGGCAGTGGAGTGAGGAGCATGCGCTGGCATCGTGCCGACTGCAGCTGATGCGTAGCCTGATAGCGAATGCACGTGCACCGAAGACGATAGCGCAGCTGTATGCGGTGTGGGAGCAGAAGTCGCACCCCACGCTAAGCGAGCGCGACTATACCAACCTGGCATACGAACTGGCTCTGCACATGCCCGAGAGGCATGAGGCGATAGTGGCGACGCAGCGGGCGCGCATCGTGAACCCCGACCGCCTGCGGGAGTTTGACTTCGTGGCACGGGCCGTGGTGCCCGACACGGTGGTGATGGACTCGGTGTTTGCGGCACTGCTCAAGCCCGAAAACCGCCGCATAGAGCCGTGGGCCGAGAAGGCGCTGACCTATCTGAACCATCCCTTGCGCGAGGAGTATGCGGTGAAGTACATACGCCCCGGACTGGAGGCGATGCAGGAGGTGCAGCGCACGGGCGACATCTTCTTCCCCAAGAAGTGGGCACGCGCCTTGCTGAGATATCATCGTAGCGATGAGGCTCGCCGCGAGGTGGAGGCGTTCTTCGCCGCTCACCCCGACTACCCGGAGCTGCTGAAGAGTAAGATATTGCAGAGCTGTGAGCTGTGAGTGATGAGCCGCTGCTTATTTGGAGTATAGGAGTGGACAACCCCTATATTTTAACTCTTAATTTTTAACTCTTAATTCTTTTCCGTATCTTCGCAGTCGAAATGGATACCTACAAGACGATAGTAGCCCCATGTGAGGGTATATTTACCGAGAAGCGTAGCAAATTTATTGCTATGGCATTCCCTGTGACCACGCTGGAGGAGATTAAGGAACACCTGGCCGTGTGTCAGAAGAAATACTTCGATGCACGCCACGTGTGCTATGCCTATATGCTGGGACACGAGCGCACGAACTTCCGCGCCAACGACAATGGCGAGCCTTCGGGCACGGCGGGCCGACCCATACTGGGGGCCATCAACAGTCGTGAGCTGACGGACATACTCGTGGTGGTGGTGCGCTACTTTGGTGGTATCAAGTTGGGTACGGGCGGACTGATCGTGGCCTATAAGGCGGCAGCGGCCGAGGCGCTGGATGTGGCTGAGGTGATAGAGAAGACGGTGGACCTGACACTGGATGTGTACTTTGAATACCCGATGATGAACGAGGTGATGCGCATCGTGAAGGAGGAGGAGCCAACGGTGGTGGAGCAGGACTTCCAGATGGATTGCCGCCTGCGCCTCTCGATACGTGCCTCGCGCATGCCTCGACTGCGCGAACGCTACGAGCAGCTGGCTCTGGAGACGGGCCGCATCCGCCTGGACGACGAGGAGTGAAGCCTGGCTCGTCCTGTGATAATAATGTGAATAACTATAACAAATGGAATATATGAACAGACACAAATTCTTGGGCATCCGCACGATGATGGTGGCGGCAATGCTGTTCGTGGTGGGCTCACTGGTGGCTCAGACGACCTTCCGCAAGGGGGCGTATTACAATCTTTTTCCAGCTACAGACGGCCATCAAGTGCTTGAACTGAATGGTGCTAAGCTGAAGTTCCAGAAGCTGGATGCTGCGGCTGAGGGGCAGTACTGGACCGTGACAGAGCTCTCGGGCAGCGTGCGCATCATCAACCCCTTCACCAATCAGGCACTGCGTGCCGATGGCAATAAGGTGGGGGTAGGTGAGAACAATGGTTCTGACGAGGCACAGCTGTGGAAGGTAGAAGTAGTCAACGGTCAACGGTCAACAGTCAACAGACTGCAGAATGGGAATAATTCTCAATTCTCAATTCTCAATTCTCAATTATTATTAGTTCCTGCCAACCGACCTGAGGTAGCCATGTGTCGTGAGAGCAATGGTACACTCTCGCTCATTCCTGTAGCAGAGGCCCGCACAAAGAATGCATCGGCTTTTCGCATTGCTGAATCGATAGTATATGGCTTCGATGCTGACGCTACGTACCGTATTCACCCCTTCGGACAGCCCGGGATGTCGCTTGGAAACGGCGACAGTGGCGAGAATAACGCTCGCATCGTGGCCGAGAAGAACGACACGGCCAACCGCGGACAATACTGGCAGATGACGATGATCAATCTGACCGAGCGTGCCGTGGCGGGTGCCTTCTATACGCAGAACTTCGACGATGGCGGTGGTAACCCTGCCGTGGACTATCTGCTGCAGTGGCCTGCTACACCTAGCGTATGGACCAATGCTCGATTCCGCTTCGAGCCGGCATGGGTAGGAAAGGATGAATCTGTTCGTACTACTAACAATGGTCAACCATTGATTGCCTACCATATTCTCTCCACTTCAAGATACAAGCAGGGCAAGATGTTTGCTCTGCGCGAGGGCCGTATGATGCTGGTGCCTTACAACAGGAACGACAGCACGGGCTGGTTTACCTTCGAGGAGGTGAAGAAGCCTAAGTATACTGCTCCCTACTGGGAAGACGAGACTGTCTTTGAGGAGAACAAGGAGCGTGCCGTGGCAACCTACATGCCCTATGAGAGTGAGGCTGCCATGCTGGCCGATGCCGAGTATTATGCTACACCGTGGACCGTGCCTGTGAACAGCCGTTTCCAGTCGCTCAACGGCAACTGGAAGTTCAACCTTGTGAGCGAACCCTCGCAGCGTCCGCTCACCTTCTTCGAGGAGGGATTCGACGACTCTGCCTGGGACGAGATTCCCGTACCCTCAAACTGGGAGATGCACGGGTATGACAAGCCCATCTATTGCAACGTGGAGTATCCACATGCCAACACACCGCCCTTCATCAAGGCGCGCCCCTACTACAACGATGGCGGCAAGAACTATGGCATCAACCCCGTAGGTTCGTACACCCACACCTTCACCGTGCCTGCAGAGTGGGACGGCCGCCGCACCTTCATCCACTTTGGCGGTATCTATTCGGCTGCCTTCGTATGGCTCAACGGACAGTATGTGGGCTACACGCAGGGGGCCAACAATGTGGCCGAGTTTGACATCACGCCTTATATCCATGAAGGTAAGGAGAACCGCCTCGCCGTGCAGGTGTTCCGCTGGAGCGACGGCTCGTACCTGGAGTGCCAGGATATGTTCCGCATGAGCGGTATCTTCCGCGATGTATATGTATACAATGTGCCCACCGTATCGGTGCGCGACCACTACATCCACAGTGAGTATGTCGGTGGCGACAACACCATGCATACTGTGACCAACGTGGAGCTCACCCTCGACAACCGCGATGGTCTCACGGGCAAGAAGCAGATTGAGGTGTCGCTCTACGACCCCAATGGCAAGCGTGTGGCCAGTGAGGTGATCACTGCGGAGTTTGCCACCGACAAGAAGGAAATGGGCGTGGTGGCTCGTCTGAAGCTGGATAATCCGCTCATGTGGAATGCCGAGCATCCTCACCTCTATACCCTGCGCGTGGTGCAGAAGGATGCCAAAGGCAATGAGGAGATGGCCTTCGCTACCAAGCACGGATTCCGCTATATAGAAATCAAGAACTCGCTCATGTATGTAAACGGTGAGAAGGTGCTCTTCAAGGGCGTGAACCGCCACGACACGCACCCCATCTACGGACGTGCCGTACCTACCGAGTCGATGCTGGAGGATGTGCTGCTCATGAAGCGCAACAACATCAACACCATACGCACCAGTCACTATCCCAATGCGGCCCGCATGTATGCGATGTTCGACCACTACGGACTCTACTGCTGCGACGAGGCCGACCTCGAGGATCATGCCAACCAGAGTATCTCGAACATGAAGTCGTGGATTCCTGCCTTCGAGGACCGTATCGAACGTATGGTGCTACGCGATCGCAACCATGCCTCTGTTATCATGTGGAGCTTGGGTAATGAGGCCGGCAACGGCAGTAACTTCGAGCAGTGCTACGCTGCGGCCCGTCGGTGCGACATGGCTGCGCAGGCCATCAGCCGCCGCCCCATCCACTATGAGGGAACACGCGGTCCGCGCGACTTCGGTGGCGAGCGCTTCTCGGACTTCTACTCGAAGATGTACCCCGGCATGGCCTGGATGCAGAAGAATACCAGCGATCTGGACAAACCCATGTTTATCTGTGAGTATGCCCACGCCATGGGTAATGCCATCGGTAACCTCCGCGAATACTGGGACTACATCGAGGCTTCGAATGCCTGCATCGGTGGATGTATATGGGACTGGGTGGACCAGGCTATCTACGACCCCAAGGAGATGAAGCAGGGGGTATACCGCCTCCATACGGGATATGACTACCCGGGTCCCCATCAGGGTAACTTCTGCTCGAACGGTGTGATTCCCGCTACCCGCCACGAGGGTGCCAAACTCAAGGAGGTGAAGGCTGCGCATCAGTTTGTGAAGTTCGAACTGGAGAACATCAACGTGAAGAAGAACTGCGCTTTCGTTGTGATATATAATGACTATGACTTCACATCGCTTGAAGAGTTTGACCTCGTGTATGAGGTGGTGAAGGAGGGCCGCGTGGTGGCTGCACGTACCGTTAAACTGCCCGATGTTAAGCCCTCGCAGGAGTGTGTGCTGAAGTTGAAGCTTGCCAAGGCTGAACTGAAGAAGGCGAAGGCCGGCAAGGTGGAGACGATGCTGAATGTGCGTCTCGTACGCCGACATGCTACTGCCTATAGCGAGGCCGGACACGAGGAGGCGATGGCACAGTTCACTCTCGTGGAACGTGGCGAGTTGCCCATGATTGAGGCTAAGGGTGAGCCCATCCTTGCTACCTCAAGTCTGCACGAGGTGATGGTGGGCAACGATAAGGTGCAGGCTACGTTCGATGCTGAGACGGGCCGCCTTACTGCATTGGCCTTTGAGGGACGCAACATCATTGCCGACGGACAGGGCTTCCTCTATGACAATCACCGCTGGATCGAGAACGACCGTTACGGTAACGTGTCGAACGGTCTTGAGGCACAGGGCACAATCGAGGTGACGGAGGAGGATGGCAAGACCATCATCCGGACCCGTCGCACGGGTTCGCTCTGCGACACGGAGATCAACTACGTCATCTATCCGCAGGGTATCGTGGATGTGGAGGCTGCCTTCACCCCGAAGAGCGATCACTTGCGCCGTGCCGGATTGGTATGTATGGTGGATTCTTCGCTTCACAACGTTGACTACTATGCTTATGGTCCGTGGGAGAACTACTGCGACCGTAAGGATGGTGCGCTCGTGGGACGCTACTCGACCACCGTGGCCGAGATGCCCGAACGCTATGTGAAGCCTCAGATGACGGGTGGACGTGAGGGATTGCGCCAGCTGACCTTGCGCGACGACAAGGGCTTCGGCATCAACATCGAGACGCAGGGTACCGTATCGTTCTCGGCTATTCCCTATACCGATGAAGACCTTATGAATGCTCGCCACTTCTGGGAAATGCAGGCGCGCCCCTACACGGTGCTGCACTTGGATGCATGGACACGCGGCGTGGGTAATGCCAGCTGCGGACATGATGTGGACACGCTGCCCGAGTATCGCGTACCGAACAAGAAGATGACCTACACGTTGCGCATCAGCAAGATGTAAACGTCGTATAGAATAGAACAAGAGGCATACCGTTGGGTGTGCCTCTTGTTTTTTATAGATTATAGTGTGTTATGCTTCCTTGACGGTCATGATGCATTGCTTGCAATCGAAGTTCAGAGCGAAACGGCGCCCGTCGGCAGAGACCAGGGTGTAGGGCTCGCGGAAAGGCGACTTGGCACCTCCCTGGCGGGGACACCAGCCCATGGCATAGCGCAGGCAATGACGGCAGAACATGAGGGTGGAACCCTGGGGTGCGCTGAGTTCGAAGGCCGGAGCGACCTTTTCGGCTCCGCGGGCCTGGTAGAACTCCTGGGCACGGCGATTGGCGACATTGGCCAGGTAGGTGAGTGGACCTACAGGGGAGGGTGTCGAAGGAGTGGACTTGGGTTTATGGCTGGCAAACTGGCTGTTGCTCCATGTGGCTTTGCTGATGTGCTCATAGGCCTCTACGGCACGGCGACGCATGTCGGCCACGACGGAGGAGGGGATAAACCAGTTGTTGGTGAAGTCGATGGTGATAGACGCAGCTACGAGGATGGTGCCTCCGAGCTTGGAGAGTTGGGCTTCGATGCCGGCGCGTTGCTCGGTACGGGCGGGCTCCTTCTCGCAAGTGAGGGTCACCGTGGCCTGGTGCTTGCAGGCGTCGGAAAGGGTGAGCGCAAAACCAAAGGGTACTTCGTACAGGTGCATCGATACCGGGATGCGACGCTCGGCAGAAGGACGTGAGAGGAGTCGCTCAAACTCCTGGTCGTAGTTGCGGAAGAGGGGGGTGCGGGGGCGGAGTGTGCGGGGCATCTCTTTAAGGTAGAGGCGGGTACCTTCGACCTTGTTGACACGGAAGCCTTGCAAGAGTCCGCTCTCGTCGATGTAGCAGAGTCCGTCGCCATTGTGCAGGGACTTGGGCGACGATACGGTGATGTAGCCGCGGGCGACCTCTTTGATGTGTCCGATGGGTTCACCCACCGACTTGGGAGTGGCGAAGGAGGTGACATCGCTGCGCTTTCCGGTGATGTAGTAGTCGGTGAAGCCGCGATTGAAGCTTTTGTCGAGTTGGGGTGTGAAGGTATAGGTGCTCACACCTTGTGAGGCGCGCTTGTATTCGGGACGTCGGGCAAGAATCTTGTCGATTGCCTGGCGGTAATAGGCGGTGACATTCTTGACGTAGGTGACATCCTTGAGGCGCCCCTCGATCTTGAATGAGCATATGCCGGCATCCATCATCGCCTCGAGATGGGCGCTGCGGTTCATGTCCTTGAGCGACAGGAGGTGGCGGTCGCGTTCGATGACGCGTCCGTCAGCATCGACCATGGTGAAGGGGAGTCGGCAGAACTGGGCGCACTCGCCGCGGTTGGCGCTGCGTCCGAAGCAGGCTTGCGAGGCATAGCACTGTCCGCTATAGCTTACACACAGGGCGCCGTGCACAAATGCCTCAAGGGGCACGGGGCAGGCGCGGTGGATGGCTGCAATGTCCTCCAACGAGAGTTCGCGGGCAAGCACTACCTGGGAGAAGCCTGCGGCATGGAGGAACTGTACCTTTTCGGGAGTGCGATTGTCGGTTTGCGTACTGGCATGCAGCGCTATGGGCGGGAGGTTCATGGTGAGTAGCGCCATGTCCTGCACGATGAGCGCGTCGATGCCTATGCGGTAGAGGTCCCACACGAGTGATTCCACCTCGGACAATTCATCGTCGTAGATGATGGTGTTGAGGGTTACATATACGCGTGCTCCATATTGGTGGGCAAAGGATGCGAGCTGACGAAGGTCGTCGAGCGAGTTGCCTGCTGCAGCGCGTGCTCCGTACTTGGGCGCACCGATATATACTGCATCGGCACCGTGACGTATGGCCTCGATGCCGCACTCGAGATTCTTTGCTGGAGCAAGCAGTTCGATGTTCATAGTTGGCAAATGTTATTTGATGTCCTCCAATCGGTACGGAGTAGCTTGGTATACGTAGTAGTTGAGCCAGTTGTTGAACAGGAGGTTGGCATGGCCGCGCCAACGTACCAAAGGTGGCTGCGAGGGATCGTCGTTACGATAGTAGTGCTGGGGCATCTCGATGGGAAGCCCTTTGCTGAGGTCGCGGCGATACTCGGTGTCGAGGGTCAGGGGGGAATACTCGGAGTGTCCGGTAAGGAAGAACTCGCGCCCTTCGCGTGCCATCACCATGTAGACGCCCGACTCGTCGCTCTCGGCAAGGATGCTCAGTTCGGGGCGTCGCTCGATGTCTTCGCGACGGATCTCGGTGTGGCGGCTATGGGGAATATAGAACTCGTCATCGAACCCGCGGAAGATGGGAAGCTCGGGATTGCTCACGGCGTGCTTGAAGATGCCGAACATCTTCTTCTCTAACGGATACTTGGGGATGCCATAGTGGTGGTACAGACCGGCCTGTGCTGCCCAACAGATGTAGAGGGTGGAGGTCACATGATGGCGTGCCCACTCGAAAATCTCGGTGATCTCTTCCCAATAGCCTACCTGCTCGAAATCGAGATGCTCAACGGGGGCACCGGTGATAATGAAACCGTCGTACTTCTGGTCGCGCATGTCCTCGAAATCGGTGTAGAAGGCCTGCATGTGCTCGATGGGCGTGTTCTTTGAAGTGTGGCTCTTCACCTTCATGAAACTCAGTTCAATCTGCAGGGGCGAGTTGGAGAGCAGGCGCACGAGGTCGGTCTCAGTGGTTATCTTCAACGGCATGAGGTTGAGTATGGCAATGCGAAGCGGACGGATATCCTGTGCAGTGGCACGTGTGGTGTCCATCACAAAGATGTTTTCCTTCTTCAGCAGGTCTATCGCGGGTAGCTTATCGGGAAGTGTTAGTGGCATATCAAGGTGCTTTTTTGTATTTTTTACAAAGGTAGAAACTTTTTCGGATATTACATATCTCTATAAATGAAAAAGGTGTGCACGAAGCACACCTTTTATACTGCAATTCGGTATTGCAAAGAGATTACCATACCTGTGCACGCTGCTCTGCGGGGAGGTAGAGCTTGTGTTCGGGGGTGATGCCGAAGGCTTCGTACCATGCGTCGATGTGGGGGAGGGTGCCGTTCACGCGCCAGCGACCCAATGAGTGGGGATCACTCTTGGTGTATACGCGAATCTGCTCGTCGCGGATGTTACCAGCCCATACGGTAGCATAGGCAAGGAAGAAACGCTGTTCGGGAGTGAATCCATCCTTGTTGGCAAGGGGTGCCTTGGCTGTGGCATTCTTGAAGGCTTGGTATGATACCATGAGACCTCCGTGGTCGGCGATGTTCTCACCGAGGGTGAACTCACCATTGGCGAAGAGGCCGGGGAGTACCTCGATCTTGTTGAAGTGGTCGACGAGTACCTGTGTCTTCTCCTTGAACTTGTCGCCATCACCTTCGGCCCACCAGTCAGAGAAATTTCCGTCCTTGTCGAACTGACGACCCTGGTCGTCAAAACCGTGGGTCATCTCGTGGCCGATAACCACACCGATGGCACCGTAGTTGAAGGCGTCGTCGGCATTCATGTCAAAGAAGGGGTACTGGAGGATACCTGCGGGGAAGCAGATCTCGTTGGTGGTGGGGTTGTAGTAGGCATTCACGGTCTGCGGTGTCATATACCACTCGGTGTTGTCTACGGGCTTGCCATACTTGCGGGCTATCATATCATTCCAAGCAAACTCGTTGGCAGCCATGAGGTTGTCTGTATAGCTCTTCGCAGGGTCAATGGTCAGACCGGTGTAATCCTTCCAGGTGTCGGGGTATCCCACCTTCACGATGAATGAATTCAGCTTTTCGTGAGCGCGCATCTTGGTGCTGTCGCTCATCCATTCCTGTGCATCGATGCGCTGGCCCAATGCTATCTGCAGATTCTTTACGAGGGTGAGCATGCGCTCCTTTGCTTCGGCAGGGAAATATTTCTCTACGTACATCTGGCCTACGGCCTCGCCCAATACATTGTTCACTACGCTCACGGCGCGTTTCCAGCGGGGCTGTTGCTCCTTACGGCCCCTGAGGGTGCGGTCATAGAAGTCGAACGACTCATCGGCAAAGGCGTCGCTGAGCTCGCCTGAAGCACCGTTGAGGATGTGCCACTCGAGGTAGGCGATGAGGTTGGCTATAGGCTCCTCGTTTACGATGCGGCATACCTCGTGGATGGGCTCGAGCTGTGATACGCTGAGCTCCTTGAGATCGGTAATGCCGAGGGTTGTGAAATAGGTGTCCCAATCGATGCCGGCAAAGCTGTTCTTCAGTTCCTCGATGGTCATCTTGTGGTAGTTGGCGGCGGGGTCGCGCTGTTCGGTGGCGCTGAACGACTTGGCTGCCAAGGCGCTTTCGATTTTCATTACGGCCTCCATCTTTTGGGTAGCTACGGCTTCGTCGAAACCAGCAAGGCGGAACATGTTCACGATGTGCTTCTTGTAAGCCTCGCGGATGTTGGTGGTTGCCTCGTCGGTGTCGAGGTAGTATTCCTTCTCGCCCAATGCAATACCTCCCTGGTAGATCTGTACCAGGTTCTGCTTGCTGTCCATGATGTCGGCATCGATGTATACATGGAAGAAACTGCCCATGCCTTGACGTGACAACTCTGCAACGAGAGGCATCACTTCGCTGTTGCTCTTGAGTGCTGCAATGCGCTCCATTACGGGACGTATGGGCTCATAACCGCGCTCGTTGCGTGTGGTACTGTCCATGGCCATGTTGTAGAGGTCGCCAATCTTCTGGGCCACTGTGCCAGCGGCATTCTCTTGTGCTGCAATTTCGGCGATAAGGGTACGCTGCTGCTCACGGTTGTCCTCGGCAAGTTTGTCGAAGCTGCCAAAACGTGAATACTCGCCTGTGAGCGGATGATTCTTCATCCAACCGCCACAAGCATACTGATAGAAATCGTCACCTGCAATAGCGGTGGTGTCGAGGTTCGCGGGACGGATACCTGATTCCATACTTTTGTTGTTGGTGCAGGCCACGGTGGTGAGTGCCGCCACGGCCAAGGTTGCTAATGTTTTTGTTGTCATTGTTATGATTTTGTGGTTTGTGATAACTAATACCTGCTTTTGCGGTGCAAAAGTAATCAATAATCTTTATATTTTATAAATAAAAAGGAGTTACATTGCTGTAACTCCTTTGCTTTTGGGTGATTCCGCCGCGACTCGAACGCGGGACCTACTGCTTAGAAGGCAGTTGCTCTATCCAGCTGAGCTACGGAACCGACCTTGTGTGCTTTTGTAAAAGCGCTGCAAAATTACTGCAAATAGAGCGAAAAAGCAAATTTATTTCCAATTTTTTCCGAGGTGCGTACAATTTCGATTTGTATCGCAAGTAGAAATGGGGGCCAATGGCTGATTTTTGTCTGAAAAATGGGATTTGTCCCCTTCTAATTTTGTCTTACCCTAGCTTTGTTGTACCTTTGCACGGATTTTTTATTATGTACTAATTTATATAGTATATGTCATTGTTAGGAAATATCGTTTGGATTGTTTTTGGAGGACTCATCATGTCGGTGGCCTATTTGGTACTGGGTGTTTTATATTGCCTCACTATCATTGGTATTCCTGTGGGATTACAGTTGTTCAAGTTGGCAAGCTTGTCGCTTTGCCCGTTTGGCCGTGACGTGAGAGATACCCCAACGGCTACGGGGTGTTGGTCGTTGTGCCTGAACGTCCTTTGGGTCCTGTTCGGGGGATTGGAAATGGCATTGGCCCATGCATCCGTTGGCTTGCTGTTTTGTGTTACTGTAATAGGTATTCCATTTGGCTTGCAGCATTTTAAACTCGCGTTGCTGGCTTTGGTCCCATTTGGTAAGGAGATTTATTGATAAGGAAGAAAGAATATTCTATATATGTTGATTGTTGACGTGATTTGTATTTTAGTCGGCCTGGTGATGATCCTTGTCGGCTCCGACTGGTTGGTTGATGGCGCTTCGGGAGTGGCCCGTAAGTATGGTATCAGCGAGTTTGTGATTGGTATGACAATTGTTGGCATCGGTACCTCCATGCCTGAACTGGTGTCGAGTGCAATCTCGGCTATCGGTGGTCATGGTGATATGGCTTTGGGTAATGTTACGGGTTCGAATATCTGCAATGTACTGCTTATCCTGGGTGTGACGGCATTGATATCGCCTATCGGATACACGAAGAGTAATATACGCAAGGATATCCCCTTGGCTTTGGCGGTTTCGCTGTTCTTGTTGCTGGTGCTATATAATGGCTTCGGCCTGTTTGGCGGCGTACCGGGTATCTCGCGTGCAGATGCATTGTATCTGTTGCTTTTCTTCGTAATCTTTATGGTTGACTCGTTCAAGTCGGGCAAACAGGAGGCTGCCGAGGAGGAGGATGAAGAGGTGAAGCCTATGCCGGTAGGAAAGGCGGTGGTGCTTATCGTGCTGGGACTGGCCGGACTCGTGTTTGGCGGACGTATCTTTGTGGATCATACGGTGAATATCGCCGAGCAGTTCCATGTGTCGGAGGCATTCATATCTATTACGTTGATGGCGGTAGGTACCTCGTTGCCCGAATTGGCTACATGTGTGGTTGCTGCCATGAAGGGAAAGAATCAGTTGGCTCTGGGTAATGTGATAGGTTCCAATATCTTTAATATTCTCCTAATCATCGGTGCCAGTGGCTTGATCTCTCCATTTGAAATCCAAAGCATATCTGCCGTGGATATGGCAATGGTAGTAGTGGCGGTGGTGATGTTGTGGATGGCGGCTTTGACCTTCAAAAAGCGAGAACTGGATAGAATCGAGGGAGCAATATTCTTGCTCTGCTATATCGGATATATCACTTATTTGTCGCTAAATATATAGGATTTTATATAGTCGTTTCGTATCTTTGTAGTCGAAAAAGAAAGTAGTATGATTAAGAAGTTTATATATATGCTTTGGGGCTTACTGGCAGTAGGCCTTGTTGCGGCTTTTTTGATATTTTACTCCATTACGAGGGGATGGATTGGTTTTGTACCTCCTGTAGAGGAGTTGGAAAATCCGACCTATAAGTTTGCTACACAAATTATCTCGGCCGACGGAAAGATGCTCAGTACCTATTCGTATAGCCGAGAGAATCGTGTGTGGACTGATTATAATGATCTTTCTCCGGCACTGATAAATGCACTGATCAGCACTGAAGATGTGCGTTTTACGGAACATTCGGGTATCGACTTGCGTGCTTTGCTGCGTGCAATCATCAAAACGGGACTGCTTCGCCAGGAGTCGTCGGGTGGTGGTAGTACGCTGACTCAGCAGCTGGCCAAGCAGCTTTATACCGAAGAGGTGGCGGGTAACAAGATCGAGCGCTTGTTCCAGAAGCCTATCGAGTGGGTTATAGCCGTTAAACTGGAGAAATACTATACGAAGGAGGAGATCCTTACGATGTATCTCAATAAGTATGACTTCGGTAACAATGCCATCGGTATCAAGACGGCCGCCAACACCTACTTCTCAAAGGAGCCCAAGCAGCTCTCGGTGGAGGAGGCTGCTACATTGGTTGGCATGTGTAAGAACTCGTCGCTCTACAATCCGGTGCGTCGGAACGAAAGGACTCGCCAACGCCGTAATGTGGTGTTGTCGCAGATGGAGAAGAATCATTGCCTTACTGCTGCAGAGTGCGACTCGTTGCAGGAGACTCCGCTTGTGCTCAACTATCGTCGCGTGGACCATAAGCTGGGACCGGCACCCTACTTCCGTGAGTATCTGCGTGGTGTGATGACGGCCAAGAAGCCCGAGCGGAAGAACTATCGCGGATGGCAAATGCAAAAGTATTATGAGGATTCGCTCGACTGGGCCAACAATCCGCTCTACGGATGGTGCAACAAGAACAAGAAGAAGGATGGTAGCCATTATAATCTCTATTCTGATGGATTGAAGATACATGTAACCATCGACTCACGCATGCAGCAGTATGCCGAGGAGGCTGTGGATGAGCATATCAAGGAGTATCTGCAACCTCGTTTCTTTAAGGCTAAGAAGAATCATCGCAATGCTCCGTACGATAATCTGAAGGCAAGCGAGATTGAGCCGTTGTTGGTGAAGGCTATGAAGCAGACCGATCGCTATCGTGGCATGAAGAAAGAGGGATACTCTGATGAGGCTATACGTGATTCGTTTGATGTAAAGCGTAGCATGCGAGTGTTTGCCTACACGGGAGATCGCGATACCATCATGTCGCCCATGGACTCGATTCGCTACTACAAGCATTTCTTGCGTGTGGGATTCATGTCGATGGATCCTATTACTGGACATGTAAAGGCGTATGTAGGTGGTCCTGATTATACACATTTCCAATATGATATGGCTATGATTGGCCGCCGCCAGGTGGGGTCTACTATCAAACCCTATCTCTATACGCTGGCTATGGAAAATGGATTCTCACCTTGTGATCAGACACGTAACGTGGAGCAGACGCTCCTTACCGAGGATGGACAGATATGGCAACCGCGTAATACGGGACGACAGGAGGATTATGGTAAGGTGGTGGACTTGAGATGGGGATTGTCTCAGTCGAACAACTGGATTTCGGCATACTTGATGAGTAAACTGAATCCCTATGCATTCAAGAGTCTGCTGCATCAATTTGGTATTCGTAACCTTGATATACAACCCACACCGTCGCTTTGTCTCGGTCCGTGCGACATCTCGGTAGGCGAAATGGTGGGTGCTTACACCGCATTCCCCAACAATGGTATACGTACCGAACCGCTCTTTGTGACACGTATCGAAGATAATGAGGGCAACATCGTGGCTACCTTCTCTCCGAAGACCTATGAGGTGATCAGTAAGGAGAGCTCCTATAAGATGATCGACATGATGAAGGCTGTTATCGATGAGGGTACGGGCCGTCGCTTGCGCTTCCGCTATGGCTTTAAGGCGGAGATTGCCGGTAAGACTGGTACGACAAACGAGAATGCCGATGGATGGTTTATGGGCTATACGCCCTCGCTCGTGAGCGGCTGCTGGGTAGGCGGTGATGACCGTGATATTCACTTTACTTCGATGAGTGATGGACAGGGCGCCTCAATGGCTCTTCCTATCTGGGGAATCTATATGCAGAAGGTGTATGCTGATGAGTCGCTCGGATATTCAGAGGAAGAGACCTTTAATATACCGGAGGACTTTAACCCTTGTGCCCAACAGAGTCTGATAAATGGTTTTGCCGAGGAACAGCAGCTTGATGATTCGTTTGGATTCTAAGTTGTAGCGTATTTGCTTGGTAAAGAGATATTGTAAACCCTAAGTCAATGCTCGATCGTACACTTCCACCTCCAGTGCAAGGTCTGTCGTCGGTGTTTCGGAAACCGTCGCTGCAGATGTTGTCTAATGGTATTCCCTTGCATGTAATTGAAAATGCGGGTCAGGAGGTTGTACGTATTGATTTTGTCTTCGGCGCAGGACAATGGCATCAGAGTCAGAAGTTGCAGGCGCTCTTTACTTGCAGCATGCTGCGTCAAGGATGCCGTGGATACTCCTCATCGGCATTTGCGGAACGCATGGATTTCTATGGTGCGTGGCTTGATCTCAGTGTGTCGATGAATCGCTCCTTTGTGTCGCTTTATTCTTTGAAGAAGTTTTTCCCGCAAACCCTTGAACTGGTGCAACGGATGCTTCTTGAACCGGCATTCTCAGAGGAGCAACTTCAGATGCTTGCTTCTCGAAAGAAAGCGCAGCTGAAGGTCTATCTGCAGAAGGGGAGCGCGCTGGCGGTACGTGCCATGCGTCGGAGCATATATGGTGCGTCGCATCCTTGTGGAATGCTCAGTGACTTGGAGGATTATGACCGGTTGGATCCCGCTATACTGCGCGACTTCTATTCACGTCATTATGGTTCGCGAAACTGTTCCATCTATTTGTCGGGTAGCATTGACGATGGCGTGGTGAAACTTGTGGACGAGGCTTTCGGAAAGGGAGTGTGGGGAAGTGGCTATGCTCCTGAGGAACGTCAATATGCGCTATTGCCATCGGAGGAACGTGATACTGTAATCGTGAAACCGGATGCGATGCAGGGGAGTATACGTATGGGAAGACTGATGATGGATGTGAAGGATCAGGATTACCTTCCGATGCGTGTGCTCAATACGCTTCTTGGAGGCTATTTTGGCAGCCGTCTGATGAAGAATATCCGTGAGGATAAAGGGTACACTTACCATATTGCTTCGGATCTCGCGACGAATACATCACAGGTGCTATTTACCATTGGTAGTGAGGCTCTTGCCAACAAGGAAGAGGAGGTGATGGAAGAAGTGCGCAGCGAGATGCTGCGATTGCAGGACGAAGTGGTGTCGGAGGATGAGCTCCGGATGGTCCGCAATTATATGATTGGGGAGATTTGTCGTAACTACGAGGGAGCTTTTGCGCTGGCCGATGCATATATCTTTATGGAGCATTTGGGGCTGCCGCAAACCTATATTGAACAAACAATTGAGGCGGTTCAAACGACTGATGCTGCCCGATTACAGCAGCTTGCCCAACGCTATTTTGACCCCGATGCACTGCATACTGTGGTGGTGCGCCCTTAAATGGGGAAGTAACGAACTCTTATAAGAGTTTTTTCGCTAAATAATTTGCCATGTCGCCAAAATTGTGTAATTTTACACGTTTTTAGGTTTAGACAGAATTACTATTGAAATATGAATTTAGATCAAGACAGAATTATTAAGGTCGATATTGAGCAGGAGATGCGCAAATCGTATATCGACTACTCTATGTCGGTGATTGTGGAACGTGCCTTGCCTGATGTGCGCGATGGCCTCAAACCTGTTCACCGAAGAATCCTGTACAGCATGATGGAGCAGGGTAACACTTCAGATAAAGGTTATCGTAAATCGGCCCGTACGGTCGGTGATGTGATGGGTAAATATCACCCTCACGGCGACTCATCCATCTATGGCTCACTCGTGCGTATGGCTCAGGACTGGGCTATGCGTTACACCCTAATCGATGGCCAGGGAAACTTTGGCTCGGTCGACGGTGACAGCCCCGCTGCTATGCGTTATACCGAGGCTCGTCTCCGTAAGATCGGTGAGGATATGATGCAGGATATCTATAAGGAAACTGTAGACTTCCAGGAAAACTATGATGGCAAGGATACTGAGCCCCGCGTGCTCTCAACCCGTATCCCCAACCTTCTGGTTAATGGTGCTACCGGTATTGCCGTAGGTATGGCAACCAATATGCCTACACACAACTTGCGCGAGGTCATCGATGCTTGTGTGGCTTATATTGACAATCCCGAACTCACTACTGAGGATCTGATGCAGTATGTGAAGGCTCCCGACTTCCCCACCGGTGGATATATCTATGGTATGGCTGGTGTGAAGGAGGCTTATGAAACGGGCCGTGGACGCGTGGTTATGCGTGCCAAGACTGAAATTGAGACCGATGCAAACCATGATAAGATTGTTGTTACTGAAATTCCTTATGGTGTTAACAAGGCTGAACTTATCAAGTACATCGCCGGCCTCGTAAGCGATAAGAAGATTGATGGCATCAGCAATGTGAATGACGAGTCGGATAAGGACGGTATGCGCATCGTAGTGGATGTGAAGCGCGATGCCAATGCCAGCGTGGTGCTCAACAAACTCTTCAAGATGACACAGCTGCAGACCGCCTTCAGCGTAAACAGCGTGGCTCTCGTACCTTGTGGCGAGCACAACGACAAGCTCCGTCCCATGGTGCTCTCGTTGCGTGACTGCATCAAGTACTTCGTGCAGCACCGTCACGAGGTGGTTATCCGCCGCACCAAGTACGACCTCCGCAAGGCCGAGGAGCGTGCCCACATCCTTGAAGGATTGATCATTGCTTCTGATAATATCGATGAGGTAATCCGCATCATCAAGGCTGCTCACACACCCGCCGACGCTATTGCCGGTTTGATGGAGCGCTTCTCGCTCAGCGATGCTCAGGCACGTGCTATCGTAGAGATGCGTCTGCGTCAGCTCACCGGTCTGCAGCAGGAGCAGCTCCGTGCAGAGTATGACGAGATTATGAAGCTCATTGCACACTTGAAGGAGATTCTCGTCAACGACGACCTATGCAAGCAGGTGATGAAGGATGAACTCGTGGAGGTTGCCGAGAAGTATGGCGACGACCGTAAGTCAGAGATTGTATACTCATCGGAGGAGTTCAACCCCGAAGACTTCTATGCCGACGACGAAATGGTGATTACCATCTCGCACCTCGGATATATCAAGCGCACTCCGCTCAGTGAGTTCCGCACACAGAACCGCGGTGGCGTAGGCTCAAAGGGTAGCGATACCCGTGAGGCCGACTTTGTAGAGTACATCTACATGGCCACCATGCATAATACCATGATCTTCTTCACCCAGAAGGGACGCTGCTACTGGCTCAAGGTATACGAGATTCCTGAAGGTACAAAGAACTCGAAGGGTCGCGCTATCCAGAATATGCTCAACATCGAGCCTGACGATAAGGTGAACGCATTCGTACATGTGAAGAATCTTGCCGACAAGGACTTCGTGAACTCACACTACCTCGTATACTGTACCAAGAACGGTGTAGTGAAGAAGACTTGTTTGGAGGCCTATTAACGCCCCCGCACCAATGGTGTGAACGCTATCACCATTCGTGAAGACGACCGCGTGATTGAGGTTGTGATGACCAATGGCGACAATGAGATTATCTTGGCCAACAAGAATGGTCGCGCT
>JAZRDT010000074.1:0-9859 GCA_045660385.1 Bacteroidaceae bacterium
CACATGCATCACCACCAGAGCAAAGCCCACATCGATGGGAATCTCGGCAAGCACGATGAGCGGCTGCACAAAACTGCCAAACTGCGAGGTGAGGATAAAGTACATCAGCAGCAGGGAGATGAAGAGCACGATGACCAGTTCGTCAATCATCTTGTTGTTTGAGAAGTAAGCTCCCGAGAAACTGGCCTCCCAATCATCGGCATTGCCGCGCAGGCTTTCCCTTACATCGGCAGCAATCTCCTTGGCACGTGCAGTCTCGGCAAAGGTGTAGGGTACATACTCGCCTGCCATGCCGGCGGTGATGGTCTTGATACCTTCTCCTCTCGATTGGGTGACAAAGGCCCGCAACGGAACCTGATGGCGTACCTTGCCGCCATCGGTAGCGGGTATGGTCACAAAGGTACGGTTGAGAATGCCGTCAAGGGTGTGCTCATCGCCTGCAATGGTTATGGGCAGGTAGCTCTGGTATGAGCGCAGTGTGGCAATCTTATTGTCGCGGAGGGCGGTGCGCAGCAAACGGGTAATCTCATCGTAGGTAACACCATACATTAACAAGCGTTCACGGTTGATGGTGAGGTTGATCTGCTGCCCTGTGGCGGGTGCAGTGGCTTTCTCTCCTGCGATACGGTTGATGCTCCCCTCCATTTCACGCAATAGGACTATGTCGTTCTGTTTCTCCTTGTCCTTATTGTATAACTCCACGACTAATTTGGGTTCGTTGGTATCGAAGATACGTTCAAAGACATTCTCCGGTTCGTGGTAGCTTACTGTAGCTTGGGGATATCGTGTGGATAGCTCCTTGTGCAATGCCTGCTGCAAGAGTTGCAGCTGCTGTGGAGTAGCCGTACGCAGGTAAAGTTCGGCCTCGGTGGTGGATACAAGACTCTTCTCCAGGAGATACTGCTGTATGCCTATGTGGGTGCTGCTCTCTTCTGCGTATGCGGTGCAGAAAGCCTCCAACTCCTCCATGCGGCGGCGGTTGTCATTGAGGTGGATGTTTTCGTTCCAGTCTATATATACCGACAGCTCGGTGCGGCTTGTCTCGGGCATACGCTCCTTGGGCATGATATTGAACATGAGCACACACAGGGGGATGGAGAGCAAGGTGAAGAGAACGGTTACCATCTTATGTGCGAATACCCACTCGATACCTTTGTCGTAGAAGCGGGACAGTGGCGTATTGAGATTGAGCCTGCCTGCCTTGTTGACTTTAGCCGTAAGTCTATGGTTTTGCAGGCGTCTCTTCCATCCCTTGGGCAAGGAGAGGCTGAACACTATCTTGTAGAGCACAGGAAGAAGGATGATACCCGTAATGTAGGAAGCGATGAGGCCCACAGTCACGGCAAAGGCCTCGTCATAGAATATGGCTCCTGCAATGCCGCTGATGAACACCAAGGGAATGAATACGGCAATGGTGGTGAGCGATGAGGACAGCATGGGAGTGATGACCTCATTGGTGCCGCGTATGCAGGCGTCATCGATGCTGTGTCCCGCATCGCGATACTGGGTGATATTTTCGGTTACGATGATGGCATTATCAATCATCATACCCTCGGCAAGGATAAGGCCTGACAGGGAGATGATGTTGAGCGACATGCCGCAGAGGTAGAAGAAGATGAAGCTGATGATGATGGCAACCACCATGCAGATGCCGATGACAATGGGTGAGCGTACACCACCCATGAAGAGCACAGCCACGATGAGGATGAAGAGGAAGCCGAGAGTGAGGTTCTGCTGCAGGTTGGTGAGTGTGTAGTCGAGCAGTTCGGTCTGGTTGCGGCTGATGTCGAAGTTGATGTCTGGATTGGCATATTGGAGCGAGCGTACCGTGCCGTTGAGTGCCGATTTCATACGTGCCATATTCTCATCAGCCTGCTTGATGATGGCAAGGCTTACACTACGCTTGCCGTTGTATTGGGTGAGTCCTGTTTCGGTGGCAGGCACGAGACGCACGTGGGCCAACTCGCCCAACTGCATGATGCGGCCATCGTGCCGGAGGGGGATGTTCTCGATGTCCTCCACGGTGCGCACCACGGTCGAGAAGCGTATGTTGTATTCGTAATACCCCTCGCGCACTGTCATGCTGCCTGGCTCCACATTGCTATTGGCAAGCGCATTCTCTATATCACGTGTGGTGATACCCAACGCCTCCATCTTGGAGTGTTGGGGGACAATCTGTACCTGCTTGTGGGTGAGTCCCGAGATGTCTACCATAGCCACCTCCTGCAGCTGCTCTATTCGGCGGCGCACCACATTGTCGGCAAAGTCGCACAACTCAAGGAAGCGTTCATCGGCATCGGGAGCGTTGGCCTTTTCATCCTTGAGCGTGAGGTTGAGGTATAGGACGGGGATATCGGTAGCACTGGCCTTGATGACACGTGGTCGTGCCGTGCTCTTGGGAAGGTAGCTCATGGCTACGTCTATCTTCTCATTCACTTCAATGAAGGCAAGGTCGGTATTGGTGCCATGCTCGAAGCGCATGCGCACGATACCCGATCCGTCGCGTGTCTCGCTGCGCAGGTCCTCCAGTCGCCCCACCTGCATCAGCTGTGCACGCAGCGTGCGCATCACCGTGTTTTCCAGTTCGCGTGCTGAGGTGTTCTCACCTGTTACCTGCACGGTAATCTCAGGAATGGCAATGTCGGGCAACAGCGATACGGGCAACGTCTTATACGTCACAATACCTACAATAAAGCAGGCTATAAATGCCATGAATACGGCAATGGGGCGGCGGAGGAGGAAATTAATCATGATATATTCACTTTACATTAATTCAGATCGGTGTCATGGGCAAGGTTCAGATTACCCGAGACGATAACTGTATCACCAACTGATAATCCTTCATATTCTTTGCTGCGTGGGGCTACAACACAGGAATCGCTATTCTCAGCCGTAATCTCAACATAGTTCCATTGTGCCTTTCCGTTTATTTGGGTAAACACTACGGGCTTGCCGGAGCGCATCACTACGGCCGTCTTGGGTATCACAAGGCTTTGCTCTATGGGATGGCGTAGCAATACATTTACGTTCATGCCTTGCAATAGGGCACCGTCGTTCTTTACCTGTGCCTTGACCTTGACCATTCCGTTGCTTTCAACATATGGATTAATCTCGGAAACCTTGCCAATGAGATGTTCTGCAGTGGTGCTTGCAAAAGGTGTAATAAACACAGGAAATCCACGCTTAACCAAAGGTAGCTCACTCTCAAGTACGGAAAACTCCACATCGACTAATCGGTCATCGATGACTAAACAAAACACTTCTCCAGTAGAAGAGGTGTTATTGGCTTTTGCCTTAAGATTAGCTACAACGCCGTCAAATGGGGCTGTGAGTGTGGCTTTACGCAGATTCTCCTCGGCAAGCTCATAGGCTATGAGCGCTTTGTTGTAGCCGCTCTTGACTTTCGCAAGCTCCACTTCATCGGTGGGGGCATCGTTCTGCGTTTCCAGTGAATATCCACGACCGATAAGCACATCCTGAAGGTCGAGTTTGCTTTGCTCAAGGTTGTCTTTGGCTTGGGCAAGTGAACGCTCAAGCGCAAAGAGGTCAAGCTGGGCAAGTTGCTGGCCCTTGCGGACGCGGTCTCCATTGCGCACCCATATATGTGCAATCTGCTCGGTCGTGCTAAAGCGTAACTCTGCAGAACGCATGGCAACAACCTTACCATTAGCTGCGAGCTCGCGGTGAAAAGATCTTTCGGTAAGTACCATAGTTTCGATAGGTTCACCTGTACGCCGTCTCACAGTGAGCACACTATCTTTGCGTGCTTCGCTCGCAATGTCCTTTTCTTGCTTATCGACGCTGCAAGAGCTTGCTGCCAGCAATACTACAAAGATATACACTACAGTCTTATTCATATCTCAACCTTTAATTATGGATTATTGACAAATAGTTTTCAAATACAGTTCTCTTACAGCACTATTGTGTATCGGGTTGCCAATTACTTGAACCCTGTTGTCTGCATCCAAAAGGAATGTATGGAACAGATCTTCCAAGGGAAAATGATTGCGGGCATTTATCTCATTCTTGGAATCTATACACATGGGATAGGTGAAGTCGTCGCGACGAGTGATGTAATAAGCCTCTTTCACATTCTTAGGGGTAAGGTAGAATAGAAACTGTACCGATTGGTCGCAGACAGAATCGACCTCTGCAATAAATGCATTCCAGCGTTGCAACTGAAGGCGGCAACTCGTGCAACCAGTGGAGTCTACGTAGATCAATATCTTATGTGTGGCATTCATATCGACATCTACCGTATCTTTACCCTGAATAGTAAAAATGCTACCCTCGGGAATAACTATTTCCTTACCCTGCCACTCAGTGACCAAGCGGGTAATCTCCTGCTTCTTGTTATCACCACATGAGGTGAGGAACAGGAGAATACCCAGCAAGATTTGATAAGCTTTGATAGCCATATCAAAAAACTCTTTTTTGGCTGGCTCCACCTATAAGGTGAAGTCGCCAGTGAAACATTCATTGTATTCCGTAACAATCTCTACGGTATAGCACCCTTTGCCACCACCTACAATGCTAATTTCGCCCATTCCATCGGAAATATCCGTGGTACTATTCCATACCTGTCCAGTGGTCTCATTCACTACACTGACTGCAAGGGTTGTGAAATCACCCATGGTACTTATATAAATAGTTCCATTCTGGTAGTAGGCGGTAAAAGGAACCATACAACCATTTCTGTTATCATCATCTGGATACGGATCATTAGAACCTATGATAATCTTAGTTGGTGTAGTAGTTGTCGTTTCATCTTCTTCTGCCATTACTTGAATGTTTCCAACAACAAATAGGAAAGCGGCTAATACAAGCCATTGAAAGTTTTTAATTGCGTTCATGTTTTTAATTTTTAATCGTTAAACATGCCGCAAAGGTAGAGGGCTTTGAGTATGTCCGCAAGAAAACAGGCAAAAGGTTAGCTAACACTTCTATTTGTAACGCATTGAAAATGAGGAAAATAAAAAGTGTTAGGAAACCCGTTACCTAACACTTTTGTAAGCGACTCTCAAAGAGCGCTCTATGTAGCTGATTTACAAACAGTTATTACCCCCCCCTAAAATCTATAGAGAAATAGGTGTTTTGTACAAAGTGTTAGCTACTTTGTGGAAGGATTAGCGTATGCGCTGAGGAATTTGCGCAAGAATGATATCCTTGCTCGGTGCATCGGAGTTCTTGATGCGAGTAATGAGGCGGCTCTTATACACCCAAAGTTTCTTTGAGTCTTCCTGCGTAAATAGACAGATGGTCTGTATGGAGAAGCCTGCACAGAAGTAGCAAAGCAGACGGAAGTCGGTCTCCTTGAACTTGGGAAGCTCGAGGCGGAGGCGGGCGATGACATCATTACAACCATCATTGACGATGGCTTCGAGCTTGGCATATCCCTCATCAGATGAGAAGGAGTCGATAGTGTTGCGCACCTGCTCGAAGATGTGACCGCTGCGCAGTTCGTCTTTCGGATTCTCATAGTAGGTGGTGCAGAGTTCATCAAGCAGGTTGTATTGCTCCTTAAAGAGCGAGGCGATACGTTGTTGGAGGGTAACGGTATCGGTGGCTTGCTGCTGCAGTGCATCGGTGACCTTGCCTAATTCCTCCTCCTTATGATATAAAGTGACGCGCAGTTGGTCGGCTGCTTCTATATATTGCTTAACTTCTAATTCCTTTTTACGACACATTTCGCGATATCCTCCCCATACAACTATAACTGCAATAAGAATTGTTAATGCTAAGAATCCTAATAGGTAACGATAATTAAGGTTCCTTGCTTTTGCCAAGTCCAGTTCACTGTGGTAGTAGTCACGTTGGACTGTCAACAGTGGTTGCTGTAGGGTAATTCGTACAATAGAGTCTTGCTTTGCCAGCAATGAAACGTGACTATCTAATGCCTCATCAATCAGACCCAAAGTCTGATAAATCTGGAAGCTTTTCTGATATAGCATAAGTGTATCATTGGCATTGCTGGACATATTCCATGCCTGAGACAATGTTTGAGTCGCTAAGGGGATATCATTGTTTATAGCATAAAATCGTGCCGCTATAGCATATATATCAGTAAAGCGCTCAAATGTATTTAAGGGGTAAGATTCCAGTAGATGGTTGAGGGAGCCAAAATCCCCTACACCATCATACAAACGAAACAGTAATCTTAACGTACTATAGATTATATAGGTATCCTTGTTAGCTTCACCCCATTCTAAAACCTCATGTAACAATTTCTCAGCTTGAGAAAAATCATTCATATTCAAGTACGTTTTAGCAAGATTCCGTTTTGTAATATTTTGCATTCTCTCCTTTCCGGCTATTGTATAATAATGTAGTGCACTTTCCATATAAGAGAGAGCTTGTGAATAGTCGTAAACATTGCCATAAAGAATGCCCAGTTGCGCCATTAACAAAGCAATCGGATATGGAACTTCGACCTTAGACACAAAGTCAAGAGCACGAGTATAATATACCAATGCATCATGAGAGGAACCTTTCCTTTGATATACTAGCCCATGATAATAGAATGCCTGTAGGCGACGTAGTGGCTGGCCTTTACGTTGATAGTAATCAGTAGCTACACTAATGAGCGAATCGTTAGTGACATCAACATAGCTCTTGTCCTGTGCCTGCACGGTAAGCAGCGCATAGAGCGCACGAGCCTCGCCCCAACGCGGCATGTCAGTAGCAGTGAGCACAGTGAGTACGGAGTCGGGCGCATCGTTTATGCGCGCCTCCAATTGTTCTAGTTGGCGCATACTGGGGCTGCCGCCACACCCCATACAAAGGGTAGCAAGCAGCAGGCTATATATCACGGTGCGGAACTGCATAGACAGGCTTCTCTTAATCATTGCTGCGAAGATAGGCATAAATCACGACACAGCAAAGTTAAGAACAGAGAATCATTTAATGAAGGACAGAAAAATTAAGAGCTTCCACGAAACGTCAAGGTTGCAGATAAACGCCTCACACCCGAACGAAAAGGCTAAAGGATTATGGTACTCTGTATTCGTATCCACGAGGGCTAGCATCTGAAAATATTGGATTTAGACGATGAAATGGGGGATAAGTAACACCTCATACCAAACGAATAGTCATGAGGGTATACAATGATAGGTTGGCAGTAATGATAATACTCCGAATTATGAGATTTGTGACAAGATGTCATAAAAACAGCAAGTTACAAGTCTATCGGACGTAAAAATCGGAATGGTATGGCTTTTGCTTATTCTTCCCATCATGGGACCTACAAATGATCATGTAAATATAATCCCAGAAAGGAGGTGTTAAAATGGGGAAAAATCAGCATGTGGTTCCGTCCAATGGAAGATGGGGAGTGAAAGGAGCAGGTAATAGCCGAATGACATCTTATCACGACACACAAGCAGAAGCCATTGCACGTGCTCGCGATATCTCAATAAATCAGGGCTCGGAACTGTTCATCCACGGACGCGATGGTCGTATTAGAGAACGAAATTCTTATGGTAACGATCCATTCCCACCACGTGGATAATCTTGTCTTCATTTAGGAAGTGCCAAGGAGAACGCTCTCCTTGGCATATTCGAATATGAAAAGAAGATACCTGGAAAATTGTAATCTGTTTGTGCTAGATTTTGGTATGTCCGAAAAACAAGGAATGGTAAAATGGAAGGTATGGATGCTAAAATATTAAAAAGGATAAAGCACATGTAATGTTTTTTTGTTACCTTTGCAACTGATAGTAAAATTGTAATGTTATGAATGACGTTAGCACTATATTTAATTCTACGCTGTCTTATATAAGCAATGAACATGTAACCGCAGTTTCGCTATCTGAAGGCGGTAATACTATTTTTGCAGGAGTAGCTCGTTCTGAATATTTTGAAGGAGTTTCTACACGTCGTGCAAATGAATTATTAATTAGGGCAGTGAATAACAGAACTCGTGAGCGAAACTATTTTAGAAAATATGTAGAATTATTGGAAGGCGAGATTAATGAGGAGGATTTTGACAGAGAGATAGAGGAGAACGAAGATGAATATGTGGTATCTACCAATGAGGAAGCTAGTATTGATGACATAAAAATAGCGTTAGGACTACAGCCTTATCTTAAAGATGTGAATGATGTTGAGGACATGGCCGACATATTCTCTTTTAGTGACAAGTCTATACGAAAAAGCATAAAATAACCATGGCTATATTTATAAAGGAAGGCGAAACTATAGAAGGCGCAAAATGCACAATCTCTACCCGAAAAATATTGTTTAAAAAGGGTGGTTTGCGTAAAGATCCGATAACAAATAAAAATATGGTGATTTACGAATTAGACCGCAATTCGACAGTAAAGGTAAGTGATGTGTTGGATATGTCAGAAGAAGAAAAGGCTATTCGTGATAGATTAAATATTCACTATAATTTAGGAGATTCTTTAACTGCAGATGCAATAAGATTATATGTAGATTCAAAACGAGATTGTCTAAAGGTTATTGTTAAGGAAGGGCAAAGTGCACGCCATGGAGCTAATTTAACAAATTCAAATGTGCGTACTATAGGTAGAATAAAGACGCCTTTGGCGATTTACAATAATTTATTAGGGCATTCTGCAAAAAAAATAAATTTAACAAACGAATAATTATGAAGGTTGACATTTTTACTTTGTGTGATAGTGCACAAGAATATAACGGAAAGTTGATGATTATAGGGACTTTCAATACAATAAAAGCAAAAGAGTATCCTACAATTCATCCTGAGTTCTCAGTTGTCGCTAGAATTTTATTTGAAGAAGATGAGAGAGCAAAAGAATATAGCATAGAAATATCTATAAAGAAGGATGATGAAGATATTTTTGTGATGCAGCCAACAAATTTTTTAGTAAATGTTGCCAATATACCAAGCGAGAATCCTGCTGTTAATTTATTAATGAAAGGTCATGATATACAAATCCCAAAATCTGGAACGTATATAGCAAAGTTGAAAGTAGGTGAAAATAGTTGGGATTCAAAGCTTATAGTAGAATAATAAATTTATATTGACAGGGGCATGAGCCCCTGTTTTATTTTTAGCACATCCATTCATTTCCCTAGAAAATCTTATATTATCTCTGACATCTTCGAGTATACCTCACAGAAGATGCCCAAGTTTAACAGCATATCTATCTCGGGCTACCACATGCAGGAGGCTGATGCTACGGCCGACATTGAGCTCGCCTACACCCTTGCCGACGGTCTCGAGTACCTCCGTGCCCGCCGTCAAACTCATCGAGCAGCAGCTCACACAGCGCGGCGCCATTCTCTACACCGACGATTCCGATGCAGCACCCACCACCGACAAGGCCGACCTCCTGAGCGACCGCGAGAAGGATATCCTCGTCAGTATTACCAAAGGGCTGAGCAACAAAGAGATTGCCGACACCCTCTGCCTCTCAGTACACACCGTCACCACCCACCGCCGCAACATATCGCAAAAGTTACAGATACACTCCACCGCCGGACTCATCATCTACGCCATCGCCAACAAGTTGGTCGGTATCGCCGACAAGCAGTAACACTGCATCTTCAGCATCATCTAAAGCCAACACGCCGCAAAGCACCTTGTGTGCTCTGCGGCGTGCATTGTCTTATGCTCTTGTCTTAATATGTAGTGCTACAACGCCTCAGCATTGCCCGCGCCATCCTGAAGAACCCGCCCATCCTCATTCTCGACGAAGCCACCTCGGCCCTCGACACCGAGAGCGAGCGCCTGGTGCAGGAGGCCTTGGAGCGTCTGATGAAGTCGCGCACCACCATCGCCATTGCCCACCGCTTGAGTACCATACGCCATGCCGACGAGATATGCGTGATGCTCGAAGGTGAGATTGTGGAGCGCGGCACACACGAAGAACTGCTG
>JAZRDT010000075.1:0-23569 GCA_045660385.1 Bacteroidaceae bacterium
TAGTTGAGAGTTTTTTTGAGTAGATTTATTCTCTCGGGACGCAGCGAATAGTGGTCTATTTGCAAAAAACGAGAGGAGAAAGATGCCGAAAACAACTGCAAATAAACGGAAAAGTAAGTTCTACAACAAATAACGTTAAAAACCAAACAGTCTCTCTCTGCTCATGGCTGCGTTCTTTTCGTTCGCCTTGGGGATTGGGTGGAAAGAAGAGAAACAGAAGAGAGAAATTTGCTATTCTCACAAAACTTCAGTACCTTTATGGCGAATTTTGAAGATTGAAAAATCGCTATCATATATGAAACTGTCCGTAGAATTGCAGAACAAATTGTCACAATGCGATAAATGTCAACAACAACTATGGGCATATCGGCCGCTGTCCGATGATACGTTAAAGTCTTTGCGTGAGTATTATCGTGTAGGACTGACCTATACGAGTAACGCGCTGGAAGGTAACAGCCTTACCGAGTCAGAGACCAAAGTGATAATAGAAGATGGCCTCGCCATTGAAGGCAAACCCCTACGCGATGTATATGAAGCAGTAGGACATGCCCAAGCTTATGACTATCTTTACGACTTGAGTCATCAGGCACCACTCACGGAAGAGATTATCTGCCACCTGCACCAATTGTTCTATCAACAAATAGACCCTCAGCGAGCTGGTAAGTATCGTCAAGTACCCGTATTCATCAGTGGTAGCCGATATGCAGTAGCTCCTGTCGCCGAAATTGGCAAACGGATGCAGCAGCTACTACAGTGGTACAACAATAACGAAGGTAAGCTACACCCAGTCATCCTTGCAGCCGAACTGCACAAGCGATTTGTATTCATCCATCCTTTTGTGGATGGAAACGGTCGTATGGCTCGACTGCTGATGAATCTGTCCTTAATGCGAAACGAGTACAATATTGCCATTATTCCCACCATCACACGCTCTGAATACATCGCCGCATTAGAGAGAGCACATACCGATGAACAGGTATTTGCAGACTTTATTATTGACCGCGTCATTATGACACAAATGGACATCTTGCGACTGTTCCGTGAAGCCCAACCTGTGCCCGAAGCCATACCATTCGAGGCCTTGCTATTGCAAACCATCACCCGATACCCAGGCTTGAATGCTCCCACACTGGCCGAACGATTGGGACGTAGCCTTAGGACAACACAGCGCTATTTGAAAATATTGACCGAAAAACAACAGATAGTATTCCAAGGTGTAGCCAAAAAAGGCGGTTACGTGGCGGTGTAAAAGCCTTTATGGCGGTGTAAAAGCATTCAAATGGCGGTGTAAATTGGAACTTCTAATCGCTCATGGCTGCGTTCTTTTCGTTTGCCTTGGGGATTGGGCGAGAAGATTGCAAGGATACGCCTATTCTTTTTCTTTTGTGAACATAAATTGCCGTAAATTGGCCATAATTTCCCGTGAATGGATTTGGGGCAGGCTTTCGTGGTTCTATACAATCACAGTATCAGAAATGAAAATAAAAAAAGCGGTGGATAATCCACCGCAAAAGACTTTATCCTCTAAAGTTCTCCAGTCTTCCATTCTTCATAGCTGTCCTCACTGTCATTAATCAAAACAATGACACAATTATTCTCTTCATCCCGTTTTACCATCACGGTGTTAGGTGTCATTAGTGAGTTTGCTTTTGAAGGAACTCTTATATGAAAGAATGTAGAAATCTCATCGACATCTTCTAAAATTGGAGAAAATTCTTGACGATAATATTTGCATATCGCGTCATATAGTTCCAAACGCTTCCCTACTAAGTTTGCATTATAGTCCTCATAGCATGGTATCGCTAATATAAGTTCTGATGCATTTACAGGATTAAAAGAGTATAAACCATTGCCTGAATAATCAGAAGCCAAATAAATACAAGGAAATGACGCAACAACAAGTGCATTTATTCCGTTGAAATTTCGAACTTCTTCAAGTCGATAACTAAACATCTGGCTATAATCAGCAGGATTAACATCTCCTAACTTGTCTACAATAGAATAAACGTCCTCACCTAATGAGATATTGCAGAATCCATTCTCTGTCAATTGTAATTTCTCAATAGTTTCTTCACAAACATTCACTCTATTGCATGAAGAACAGAAGGCTAACGTATAACAGAGTACATATAAAAACTTCTTCATAATTCCATTTTTTAGTAATTATACTTCTGGTCAAACTCTCTATCCCCCATACAAAGCAATACAATAAAATCAATCAATGCTAGGAATGAAGGGATAAATGTCCAACAGAACAGAAGATAAAGAACCCCTTGTCCTCCTCTACCAAGATAGAACTTATGTATACCAATACCCCCAAGAAAGAAGGCTAGCACTGCTGCTACACCTTTGCTCTTCCCTTTGGATTGCATGTAAGGCTGCTGTTGAGGTGCTTGCTGATACTGCGGCTGAGGTGCTTGCACATACTCCACACGTCTCACCACTTCTTTTTGCACTTCGGGCGCTTGCTGCTCATTAGCAAATGTTGTACCACAATACGCACACTTGAAGGTGTTACCTCCCATAAACTTGAACTTGTCACCGCCACAATTCGGGCATTTCATTTCTTCTTGCATAGTTTTACATTATAGTTTTGATTGTTACTAAATAGTTCTTCAGTTGGTTGGTCTTGCGCGTGATTTTCGTCTGCAATTCCTGTTTGTTTTCGACTGAAGCAAGGTCCTCACACATATCCTCTATCTCCTTCATGCGCTCTTTCAGTTCACTGGCGATGTCTGCATGCTTGCTTAGCTTATCTGTTGGCATGACACCAATCTTGTCGGCTATTGTTCGCAAAGCACGGAGTGTTTCATCTTTCCAATCCGAATCTTCCTCATGCAATGCCTCTTTAATGTTCATAAACGATTCTTGAGCAGAGAAAACGGATAGCTTCCTGTTGCTGACAGCTGTATTCAATTCTTTCATGTGCTTTTCGGTCGTTTCTCCACCAATCATCGTAGCACCACAAAGGATGACGAATAACAACGTTATGCACAATAGGCCGATAACAAGTGACTTGTAACTTTCATTCTCGGGGTCGTAGATGGCTATGGTGAAAACCGTAGTCCAAAGGAATATCAATAATGCATACACGTTGACTGATACAGATACCGCTGCATTCCTTACGGTCATCATCTTTTCGCCCGACCAGATAGGGATATTGGCCAGCAACAATACTTCAGCCAAGCAAGTGACTACAGTGTTTATATAAAAGAGTTTGGTGGTCTGTTCATCAAAGAGCAGATAGTATATACCTGCTGTACATACTACTGCAAGCAATACCATCAAAGGGAATAATACTTTTTTCATATCTTATCTGTGTTTATGGAATGTGTTATATTCGTTTATCTGCTACATTACTGGAGGTGGAGGGGGTGGAGGTGTCATCAACGAAAGCAGTCGTGATACCTCTGCATCATCAGCGGCCAATACCCAAGCCTGTCCACCTACTTTATATATATAGGTAGTGGCCGACACCTCGCCTTGCTTTATCATACCTTGTATAATATCAATAGTGAACGGTCCCGTTGTTTGCCCATTCTTTGCAATATAGTACGATGACATCTGTGGAGCTTGCGGCATAGCCTGCATAGTACTACCCACCATCTGCCCTACAGCATTACCCATGCCAAGGCCCATACCTATACCCATAAAGTTGCCCGCACCTTCATTGCCAGCTGCCGTCTGGGCTATGTCTAATTGTTTTTGCTGTGTGTAGCTTACACCGAGTTTGCTCAACTTGGCCTGCTCGGCAACACCTTCCATCACGGTCTGGTAACCCTTGTCGTTCTCGTCAAAGCCGATATTCTCAACGTTGAAGTTAAGTAGTTCTACGCCGTATTCATCAAACACCGCTTGTAGGTCTTTAGACACGGATTTGGACAGTTCCTTATAACTTACTCCCAATTCGTTGATGTTGACATTCTCCTCCTTCATAAATTTGGAAATGGACACCTTCACCGTTTCCACCACATCAATGCGGAATTGTTCTTCCACCAGCTCGGTTGTAATGTATGGTAGCGTTCCGACTAATTTCTTCAAGAACAATGCGCTGTCGGAAATTTTCACTCCATACTGTCCACGAGCAGATATTTTAATAGGAATCTGAAAATAGGGGTCAATGATACGCAACCCTCCCGTGCCCCAAAACATGTTTCGTTTGTCAAGTTTGCTGACAAACCATACTTCTGCCATGAATGTAGTATCACCTCCACTCGGCAGATTGACAAGTTTGTTCAACACGGGGAGGTTGGCTGTAGAAAGAGTGTGACGGCCTGCTCCGAACGTATCACACAATACTCCACTTTTGAAGAATAGCGCCTCCTGACTTTCATTAACCGTCAATACACTACCAAGGCTGATGTTGTTGAACGGGAACTTATAGACTAGCTCCTCGCGATTTTCTTGTTCCCAATATATGGATTTAATCAGTGCCATACTATTTCTTTGATTTTGTACGTTGTGAAACTATAAAAAGCAAAATGAAAGAAATCACCATCATGCCGGTATATCCATAGAATAATGTTCTTATAATACTATTGCATACTTCTAAACTTTTGTAGCTATAGGTCTCTTGATTCTGAATATATCCCGCATAAAACGTAAGTCCACGAGAAATTAAAAACAATCCTGTGCCAAAAATGGCGAGAATCAATGGGATTCTTAAGTCAAAATTATCAGTTATTCTCCTTACCAAAAATATTATAGGTAGCAAACTCGCAACAACCATACCAACATTAAGCGCTAGAACGAAAGTGTCATTCTCATAATTGAATCCACATATCATATCAGAGATACATGCAAATAACCATAATCCACTCCACACATAAAGACATATAGTCTCTAAGCTTAATCCTTTAGCACGACCACCTTTGATTGTGCCCAAAACGAAGGTTGCAGATAAAATATAGAGCATATTAAAGATTGTTGAAACATAAATGAGTATAATCCATGATCCCTCCAGTTCCAACTCGTAGGTCCACTGCTCTAAAAGGTCCCATTCTGAGAGTTTGCCCCAGAAAACATTTATCAAGGTGTTTAGTAATAAAAAAACAACTGGAATTAATGCAAAATCACTTGTTCGAGGTGTTGCTTCTTTGAGTATTGGTTGTAGTCGATTTGTTACAGGCTGAGGAGCAGTTGTTTTAAGCATCTCATCATATCTCGCGATATTGGCATCATATCCTATCAAATGTTTATATCTTGTCACATACTTGCAAACCTCATCCATCCTGCCATTTTTTACTGCATCATTTAATGCCCAAAGATATTGTGTAGACAATTGCTTTTTGCAATTAAATCTTAGCTGTTCTATTTGTGGCGAAGAATAGACATGCTCGTTTAGCAACAACAGCGCTTCTTCTGGCTCTCCATTCTGCAATAGTAGAGTCGCATTTTTTATAACGTCTTCCATAGACAATAGTATCTACATTGCCTATAAGTCTCCCTAAGTCAGCGTTAATAATGTATTTGATTAACGGATACAAGAAAAGCGTAGAGACTTGTCGCGCTCATCGTACATCTGGTATCGCCAAACACCACGAGAAAATGAACTGAGAAACAAATACCCCACGCTGTCGCATATATGAGAAATAGGTACAGCGTGGGCTGTACATGTGTGCATATACGCAAACAGAATGAGCGTTGCATTGTTTCCACCCTTCTCTTTGAAATTGGCGATTTCGATGTACGGGTAAAAGCAAGAAACGCATTCTTGAACCGAGGATTTCTCCCCTCGGATGCTGCAAATTTACTAATTATATTTAAATAATAGCCATATTGCTTTATTTTTTTGCGAAAGACAAGCAAAAGTCCATGCTTCAAAACCAATGCGAACGCTCACCGAGATATTCGTTTCTCGGGTGCAAAGGTAAACGTGCTTTGCGTGCACGAAAGCGATAAAACAGCTGGAGGCTGTACGATAACGAGAACTAAGCAGCGGAGCTGCGGTTAACGATTAACGATAAACGTTGAACGATTAACGAGGAAAGGCCATCGGGAAATTTTGGATAATTACATGGTAATTCGCGTTCAACAAAAAGAAGAAAAGAAAAAAACTCCCGACCACGGATGAAGTCGGGAGTATATATAATCAGAAATTATTCTTTGTCCAAGAACATATTGCAGAACTCATTCAACTGCTGTTGCATACGCTCTTGCGGAATGAGGATACGCTTATACTCGGCTATCATCGTGGGACTCATGCTACGGCTCATGGCATATTCTACGACTACACGGTCGGCTTCGGGACAAAGAACGATGCCTATAGAGGGATTCTCGTTGGAGCGTTTCACATCACGGTCGAGAGCTTCCAGATAGAACTCCAATTGTCCGAGGTCGCGCGGATGGAACTTAGTCTTCTTCAATTCTACAGCCACCAAAGCCTGAAGGCCACGATGGTAGAAAAGCAAATCGGCTTTGTATGTCGAGGCACCTACGGTAAGTTTATATTCCTGATCCATGAAAATGAAGTCCTTGCCCAACTCTAAGATGAATTGTTTCATGTGCTCTATCAGACCGTTCTTTAGTTTTGTTTCACTATGCTTCTTTGGCAGACTGAGAAAATCAACAAACAAGGTGTCTTTGAATATTACTGGTGCATTAGGGTATACCTCGAGCAAGCCTTTTGACATGTTACTTTTGTTGCTCAACAAAGCCGCATAGGTCTGATTGGAGATGCAGCGTTGAAGTTCCCGACTTGCCAAATGTTCCTTGTTAGCATAGAGTATATAGAACAATCGTTCTTCATTGCTTTTGCATCGACAAAGAATCTCCATGTGATTGGTTAATGTGGTTAGCTCCAATATCTTAGGCATTTGTCCAAGCACTGACTGGACAATTTGCACAGGCGCTGATTGCACAATTGTAGTAGTCTCTTGTGAAGATGGATTTGGTGTTTTCTCAATTTGTCCAATTCTTGGCTGGACAAATTCGGGACTCAAGTATTTCTCTACAATTGTGATAAATGTTTCTGATGAGTATTCGTCATAAAACATCACCATATTATAAATACTACTCCTGCTATATCCCTTGATATCGGGCCGCTGGGTACGAATATATTCAGATAGTTGAGATACGACCTTGCTACCCCATTCCTCACTTTTCAGTTTGGCGGACACATATCCACCTACCTGCCAGGCTGTAAGGAGCAATTCTTCGTTGACCGCTTTTGTGGCACGGCTTTTATGCTGAAGAATAATGTCAACAACTTCTCCAAACTGCTGTTCTGTTGATTTTATAATCTCATTCGACATATTCTTGTCTTTTACTGCTATTCCTGTTTGTAACTACAAAAGTAATAAATATCAAAGAATAAAGGCTTGAGACACCCAATTATTTTTTAATGTTTTAGAGCATAACACGCAAACGCGTACGATGACGATGACTAAGCAGCGGAGCTGCGGTTGAGGAAACAGCCTTGGCTGTACGAAAACGATAACGATGACGAAAACCTTTGAGAATTAAAAATTAAAACTGAAAAATTAAAACAGAGGCAAGACTGCCTTTTGCTGTACGATGACGGTGAACGATTAACGATAGTAGAGCAGCGGGGCTACGGTTTAGAGTGTAGTGTTTAGAGTTTAATGATGAACGGGAATTTGTGGATAATTACATGGTAATTCGTGTCCAATAAAAAAGTAAAAAGAAAATAAAAAAGTTCTGGTCTTGGATGGAGGAAGCACGGAATTCCCCAAAATGTATTTCCCCGTTTTTACCTGCCACCGTCCGCCAATGTATCATAACGTTATGAATGACTTGCTGTTAACGGCGGACACTGCGTATGGTTTTTCATGTAGGGGAGAAGTAGGTATATCTTATTTCATGACTGCACTAAACAGGAAGTCATGCATCCGATTTCTCTGCGCCTAATATCCGTTTCTCTATTTCTACTTATCGCTTTTATTTGCCGTTCGCGAACGGCAACGTTGTGTTTCACCAACGACCACGTGACTGTTCGCGAAGAGGAACGTGGGGCTTCGCCAACAGCAAATAAGAATGCAGTGCAAAAACATGGAATAGGCTATATGAAAAGCGGGTTTGGGATATGTGTTTGAGAGGCATTATCTTAGAGGAGATCTCACCCTCGTAGCGGACATTCGGCCGACAAGAACCTGGCTTCGCGCCTGGCCGATGTAAAGTTCCGTGTGGAGGGTGTGAAGCGCAAACCACTCACGGACGCCGAACTCGATGGGGCGCTGCGCGAATATTTCACCACGCACGAGGATATCCACGTGCGTGAACTGACTCGCATAGGTAACTATGCCATGAGCACCGCCTATCGCAAACTAAAAGGCTATGTGGAGCAGGGCAAGCTGGAACTGGTGCCGAAGAGTAGTAGCTATTATCGCTGGGTAGGGGAGTGGTGATCTGGAATTTCCGGCCCATCCGGGCTCTCCGGAAAGTCCGGAAAATCCGGATTATCCGGGGTGATTTGGAAAAAAACTGATAAAGGTGTGCTGTAGAGCGAAATGTTTTCGCTAAATTTGCAATAACTAATCGGTTCCTACCATGGAAGACAAGAGCAAGAAAATCAATATAAATCACTATGCAGATGGTACGACAAGTGTGCTTCGCAAGAAGGTGGTGTTTACCGAACTACGTTTCTACCAGCGCAGCGAGGTGCTATATCATCTTACCAAGACGTTCTGCCAGCGATTTCTTCCTGAGCGTGGCGACCGTACGGTAGACCAAATGGTGCAAGCGGCACGCAGCACGAAACAAAACATCACGGAAGGATGCTCCGATGGGCAGACTTCTATGGAGTCGGAACTCAAACTCTTGGGCATAGCGCGAGGTAGTAATCTCGAACTGCTCGAAGACTATCACGACTATATCAACTATCATGGCCACGAGGAATGGTTTGGTAAGAACCCTCGTTCGAAGCCTCTCCATGAATTTTGTCGTGAGCATAGTTTGCTTGATGACTATAAGCCGCTCTTCGCCAAGATGAACGATGAGGAACTGGCCAATATGGCTATCTGTCTGTGCCATCAGATAGATAAGGCTCTGACCAAGTATATAGAGCGCCGCGACCGCGAGTTTGTTACCGAAGGTGGCATACGCGAGCGTATGACTGCTGCCCGATTGGAGCAACGCGCTACACAGCGCGAAACGATAGAGACGCAGGCGCGGCGCATCGAGGAACAGGCACGCACGATCAATTACCTCAAGGCTGAGGTGGAGCGGCTACGTAGCCAGCTACGTGATTTGGAAAGTGGTTTTCCCCGGTAATCAGGAGGCTTCATCTCCCGGAATCTCCGGATTTTCCGGATAAACCGGTATTTTCAGAGGGCAGCGGAACCTACAAGTCGCAGTTCATGGTCAGTTTGCTCTTGTTGCCTCGCATGTCTGTCACTACAATTTCTATTTCATGCTTGTCATGGCCGATGCCTTCGGCCTTGAGGTCGCAGGTGAGGCGGGCATTCTTGCTGCTATATTGGAAGAGTACCCAGCGGCCGTCTATCGTGCCGCGATAGTCGCGGATGCCGGACTCGCCATCGGCAATACGGCACACGATCCTACTCTGCTTACGCCACGAGGTGCTGCCTATAGGCGTTATCTTGGGAGCTACGGTATCGGCACACACGGTGTAGGTGCCCAGCTCGGTGATGTTGGCTGTGATGCGGCCAAACCGATAGTTACCGCCACAATATTGGCGTCCGTTGCCATCGACACGGGCTATGTAGAGTTTCTTGGGGTCGGTACCCTGACGGGGAGATACGGGGATGGTAATCTCGGCTGCCTTGCGTAGCGGTATGCGTGAATGGGTGAGCTGGTAGTGTGGAGCCTGATCTGCTGCGGAGGGAATGACATCGTATGCCAGTTCCACATCATCGAACAGTTCGCCCTTGGGTATCCACAGCTCGAAGCCTTGTGTGTAGAAGCGGTTGGGGCGGGAGGCATCCATCAGATAATAGTAATCGGGGAGGTGCTGAGGGATATCCATACGCTTGCCACGCACCACAAAGCGGTAGTTGGAACGGTTGCCATAGAGATCTTCCAGCTCGTAACGGAAGTGGTAGTCGCGTTCCTCATTGATGGTGACCCAACCGCGGTCGGTATCGGCACGGAGCATGCGCAGATCGTTGTTCTCGGCAATGGCAGAGCGCATATACCAACGTCCCGAACGGCGCTGCTCGGCATAGTCGGTCCACGAGTTGATAAGGCGGTTCTCATCGAATGAGAAGCGGTCTACATCGCTCCTGCTCACCAACTGGTCGTCAACATACAGACGTACGTAGCGCACACCATAGTTGTTGTTGGTGCCGTTCATGTAGTCGTTGGCCGAGATGGCGGTGGAGATGCGGCCCCAACAATAAAAGACAAGGCCCCCCTCGTTCCCCCCAAGGGGGGATGACACGCTCGGCTCTTTCTTTTCAACACTCATTTCGTTTGTCTCAAGATTCTCCCATTGAGAGACACTCAAGACCTTCCCCCCTTGGGGGGATAAGAGGGGGGCCCCATACACCATGATGCGTGTGGCGCGCGGGGCGATATTGTCCACAATCTTATCTTTATAGAAGGGGAGTGGGTCGATGGGTTCGTTGGTGTGGGTGGTGCGTATCTCCATATGCAGGTGCGGACCGAACGAATAACCAGAGTTGCCTGCATAGGCCACTACGTCGCCTTGGCGCACGGGAAACTCCTCGGGAGCAAACTCCAGTGTCACCACAAACGATTGCTCGGCATACTGTTTCTCATGCACCAAGCGGGCAATCTCGGGCAGGAAACGATCGAGATGTCCGTGCACCGAGGTGTAGCCATTGTCGTGGGTGATGTAAAGGGCATTGCCATAGCCACCGGGAGTGACCGTCACCTTGGAGATATAGCCATCGGCAATGGCGAGGAGAGGCTTGCCTACGACACCTTGTGTCTTGAAGTCGAGTCCACCATGAAAGTGGTTTGACCGCAACTCGCCGAAGTTGCCGCTCAGGTAGAGTGGAAAATCAAACGGTACACCGAACTCCGGCGCTGCAGTTTGCCCCTTCATAGGCAGTGCGCAGCAGAGTATACTTATAATGTGAATGAAGAATCGTCGTGTTTTTGTCATACAGGTACAAAGTTACTGCATGGCGAGAGAAAAACCAAAACTTGATGGAAAAAGGGGGCGTTTTTTTGATTTTAATTGCAAAAGGCATATCTTTGCTATAATAAAAATGATTGATACAAAAAACGTTATAAAAAGTGACTATGAAAAACATGAAAAAGTATTCGGCAGTGTTGCTGGCGGCTTTCCTTATGGTTGGGATGCCCGAGCAGACGTTAGCGCAAACCTCCGATGTGTATGTGTGGGTCTCTCCACAAGGTGATGATGCGGGAGAGGGTAGCGAGGAGCAGCCCTTCGCCACACTGGAGCAGGCACTATCGCATGTTCGCCAGATGCGCGGACAAGTATCCAACAGAGACATCGGCAAGGTGCATATCGTAATGAAGGGCGGTACGTATCAGATGAACCGTACGCTGAGGCTGACTGCTGCTGACTCGGGCACTCCTTCGTCGCCTACGCTCGTTGAGGCTGCTGCTGGCGAAACTCCCATCATCAGTGGAGGTGTGGAGGTGCAGGGATGGCAAGATGCCGGAACAGTAGCCGGATTGCCGGCCGTGGCGCAAGGTCGCGTGTGGGAGGCCCCATTGCCCGAGGTGGATGGACAGCCTGCGCGGTTCCGACAGTTTTGGGTGAACGGACAGAAGATGCGTCGTAGCAGTACGCTCGACGACCTGTCGCTCCCTCGACTGATATCTGTGAACAAGGAGCAGGGGGTGCTCACGGTGCCCCGCATAGAGCAGGAGTTTTCCCATCCGGAAAAACTGGAGATGACCATCATACAGGACTGGACCACCAATACGCTACGTGTGAAGACCTTGACGAACGATGACAAGCGTAGCAGACTCACCTTCCTCAACCCCGAGAGCGAGATTGAGTTTAAGCGTCCCTGGCCCATACTGAGAGCCGATGAGGGTAGCTATTCGAACCATATGTTTTACTTGTCCAATGCTATCGAACTGCTTGATCATCCGCAGGAGTGGTTTGGCGATGCCGCATCGGGCAAACTCTACTACTGGCCTCGTTCGGGCGAGACACACGCCTCGGTACAGGCTGTGGCGCCCGTATTGGAGACACTCATCCAGATTGAAGGAAGCAAGGCTGAAAAGGTGTCAAACCTCGTATTCAGCGGTATCACCTTTGAGCATACGACCTGGCTGCGCCCCGCCGAGATGGGACATGTGGGCTTGCAGGCTGGACAATACCTGTTTGATGCCTATAGCGACGAGTCGGCTCCTGGTGGTAATGTGGCGTGGGTGGGACGGCCGAAATCGGCAGTCAGCGTGACCGATGCCCGCAATGTGAGCTTCGAGAACTGCCAATTCAGACACATCGGGGCCACGGCGCTCGACTTTGTCAGTGGCACCAAACAGATGACCGTGCGCGGATGTACCTTCAGCGATATTGGTGGTACGGCTGTGCAGGCTGGATACTTCGGCGATGAGACCTTCGAGTCACATATGGTATACAACCCGGCAGACTACAACGAGGTGTGTGATAGCATCACCATTGACAATAACTACATTGCTCACGTCGCCCGCGAAGATTGGGGATGCATAGGCATCGGTATAGGCTATGCTTCGAATATCACTATCAGCCACAACGAACTGTTCGATACGCCTTACTCGGCTATCAGCCTGGGATGGGGATGGACCAAAAGTATCAGTTGCATGAAGAACAATCGTATATTTGCCAACTACATACATAACTTCAGCAACCAGATGCGCGATAGCGGAGCTATCTATACGCTATCGGCACAGCCCAACTCAAGCATCGAGAATAACTTCATAGAGGACGTGGGCGACCCGTTGCTCAACCCGGTGATGTGGGATATGCGCCATTCGCAGTTTGACCTGTATCTCGACGAGGGATCGGACTACTTCATCGTGCGCAACAACTGGTGCGAGCGAGGTGAGTACTCACGAAACCAGAATGGTGATCACAACACCTGGGGTACCAATGGCAATGGAGTGGCAGCTGCAATCAAGGATGCTGCCGGTCTGGAGGATGACTACCAGTCCATCAAGCAGTGGGTGAAGGCACCGGACTATGCTCCTGCCGACTCGCTTGACTATGACAACAGCGCCAAAGAACTCATCGAGTATGTGGCACAGAACGAAGGATTCAAGATGGGTACAGCCATTGCCGTAGACCTGAACGATGATAACCGGTTGGATATCGTGTATGGTGGCGGTGAAAGTTTTCAGGTGCAGCACGGCGGAGTGCGCATCAATACCGGGAACTACAGCTTTGCTGCTACGCAGGGCATCAAACGGCTGAATATGAACAACCTCGCAGCAGGCGACCTTAATGGCGACGGACATATCGACCTGATACAGGCGGGATGGGACTTCTACAACAACTATAATGCAATGCTGCTCAACGATGGCAAGGGACGACTCACACAGCATCAGCTACCGACGGGAAAGAACACGTCGCCGGCTTGTGGTATTGCCGATGTGAACAATGACGGACTCACCGACTACTTCTTCGTGGGCAACGGCAAGGACAACAGTTTCTATCTGCAACGCTACAATCACACCTTTGGCGATGCCGTATCGCGACTGGAACTGCCTGATGGCATGAGCAACCCGAGCATCACCTATGCCGACTTCAACAATGACCAGTCTGTCGACATCTGCGTATTGTCAAGCAAGAACGGAGGTGTCTTTACCCGTATGTATTACAATGACGGAGAGGGTAAGTTTGCCGAGACAAGCGTAGGCTTTACTGAGTATGGCACGCGTGGTGCCATGGCCTATGCCGATGTCAATAATGATGGATATCTCGATATTGCCATTGGCGGACAGTTTGCCGGCGAGCAGTGGAATGCTACGGCAGCGGAGGGGGCCAAGATTGTCACGGTATACTTGAACGACAAGAACGGCGGATTTATCCGCAAGCAGCAGTTCTCAGAGTATATGTTCGACAATGTGACCCAGCCTGTGCGATTCTGCGACTGGGATAACGACGGAAATGCTGACCTCATCGTGACTGGATGGAATATGACACAAGGTAACATCTCACGCACCGATGTATTCCTCAACAACGGACAAGGGGTATTCACAAAGATTCAGGCCGGATTGCCAGGTGTGTCTGAAGGTGCCATCGAACTGGCCGACTTTGGTAATAGCGGACGTAACGACATTCTCATCAGCGGCAACTGCAACAGTGGATACAACGGATTCAGTGGCGACCGACGCATAGCGGTCCTCTGCCGCAACCTGGGCGACAAAGCCAATACTCCTCCTACTGCACCCACAGGGCTTGTTGCTGAAGTGGGCGAGAAAGGTTCTGTCACTCTGGAGTGGGGCGAAGGAGCCGATGCCGAGACACCTACAAAGGCGCTCTCATACAACTACTATCTGCGCGACCTCTCTACGGGACTCTATATGACCTTCCCCAATGCTGATGTACAGACGGGCAAGAGACGCGTCAGCGCAATGGGTAACGTGTGGCTGAACCATAGTTGGACTTTGCAGAACCTCCCAGCAGGTACCTATGCATGGAGCGTGCAGACCATCGATGCGGGCTATGCCGGATCGGCCTTTGCTCCAGAGCAGACCTTTACGGTTGTGGATGGTGCCGAGGTGCTCATCCCCATCAGCTATCCCGAAAAGGTTCCCAGCGCTACAGCCGAATACAATGCAGCCCGACTGCAACTGTATCAGTACCTTGTAGAAGTAGAGCAGATGAAGGGACGAGGCATCAGCGGGATGACTGCTGTATATCAGCGAGGAGCCGAGGTCTATAACCTGTCATCCGTCACCACGGAGCAACTCGTTGCTGCGGTAGATGAGGTGCGTGCTGCCATCGTGGCTACCACGCAGAACTACGAACAGGACATCCCGGCAACTTATGGCATCGTTAACCCTGGATTCGAGAATATTACCAGTCAGCACGACTCGTCGAATGGAGCTCCCTTCGGGTGGACACTCAAACGAAATAAGTCTACAGTCACCAATACCAATACCTGGTACTGGTTTGGAGCCAATACCGACGGAACCGACAAGGAGGGCGACTACGTGTGGGGCATCTGGAACGGAGGAAGCTACGGTAATATAGAGCTGACCCAGCAACTGACAGGATTGCCCAATGGCATATGGCGACTGACTGCCCGCTTGATGAACAACAACACCGAGAGTGGCAATCTGGCCCGTGTCGTAGCTGGCAGCAGCTCGATATTGGCGGGTGGTGTGCAGGACTATACATCACTGCCTACGGGCGAATATGTCAGCTATGGCAATGGATGGGCCACTTCAGACTTTGATATGAGCAATGTGGTGAGTGTCTATGCTCCCGTTACCGACGGTACCCTGCTCATTGGCGTACATACCAATGGTTTCTTCAAGGTCGATGATTTCCAACTCACCTTCCTGGCTGCAGATACCGCTACTTGTCCCATCACCATCGGTGAGGATGGCTATGCAGCCATTGTGACCCCGGCACCACTTGAACTGGCTCATCTCCCCAATGGATTGCGTGCCTATAAGATAACCCGTGTAGATACTTCGAAGAATCCCGTACTGGCTGAAGTAGAGAAAGCCGTGGGAGGCGGTGTCCCCTTACTGTTTGTGGGTACGCCCGATGAGACCTACGAGGTTCCTATCGCTGTCGGACGCTTTTCGGCCAATCTCTCGCTCAACAAGTTGCGTGCCACCAATCGTACGGTGACCACCACGGGCAATGGCTCTACACGATATGTACTCGATACCCGTGTAAGCAACGGTACCGGATTCTATCTGGTAAACAATGGCGAGGCGATACCGCAAGGCAGTGCCTACCTGGAGGTAAGTACCAGCAAGCACCCCTTCCTTGCACTACCGGCATGGGATACCAGTATCGAGTCTCTGTCTGCCGACGTGCAGCCCACATATATATATAATGTTGCGGGACAGCGCCTCAAACAACTGCAGAAGGGTATCAATATTGTCAATGGTAAGAAATATCTGGTAGAGTGAAACTGAATGTGACGGATAGGGGGAGACCATCTCCTTATATGCTCAGTTACACATCAGACGCCTTATTCGTGTTGCACTCACCTGATATTTCCTCTTGAGTAAAGACGTTATAACAAGAAAAAGGAGCAGCCAAAGCTGCTCCTTTTTCTTGTAGGTCATAATATGTTTAGAGTTTCTCTGTGTTTATCAGTGCACTCGAACTAACATTGAGTCTGTTGTTTACTTGATGCGCTTCACACCCTGGTGTGTGGGCACTACAGGCTTGATGCGACCATCGGGGAAGAATTCCATCTTATCGATGCAGGTCTCGCGGTGCCAACCCGGACCCTTGCGGCCGTCGATAAAGTTCTTGTTGATGCGGTGGTATACAATGTACCACTCATCCTTGCCGGGAATCTGCAATACGCTGTTGTGCGCAGTACCATAGATCTCCTCCTCGGGGCGCTGGATGAGGATGACAGGCTCGTCGGCTACCTCGATGGGACCGAGGGGTGAGGTTGATGTGCCGTAAGCCACGTGGTAGTTGGGCGAACCGGTGTCGTCAACACTCCAAAGGAAGTAATACAAACCGTTGCGCTTGAATACGTAGGGAGCCTCGCGGAATGCATAGTCCTGCAAGGTACCGCCCTGCGGTGTCATCAGCGTTACGCTACCTTCCTTGATGCTGATCATGTCGTTGTTGAGCTCCGCACCGGCCATGTATCCGTTACCCCAGTAGAGGTAGCTGATACCGGTATCGGGATCGGTAAACACATCTACGTCGATTTGCTGTCCGTGACGCTGACCCTCGGGCAGATAGTCTACGAGGGGCTTATCCAGAGCATCGGTGAAGGGACCTTCGGGATTGTCTGCAACAGCTACACCGATAGCCTTACCCTTCTGACGGCCTGCATCGCCGCTGAAGTAGAAGAAATATTTAGGCTCGTAGTTGACTGTCTTCTCGATGATAGCAGGTGCCCAAGCATTGCCGCTGGCCCATGAGGTCTGGTTGCGTACGTCGAAGTTGATGCCTTCGTAGCGCCAGTCTACGAGGTTGTCTGATGAGAAGCAGGTGTAGTACCAGCCACCCCAGCCGGGCTGACCGTCAGTAGTGGTATAGATGTAGTAACGACCGGTCTTGGTAGAATACAACACCTCGGGGTCGGCATGGAAGCCGGGGAGGATGGGGTTGCCGCTCCACTCCTTACCCTCTACGATGACGCAGCCACCGTTGTGGGGGATAGTGAGCTTCACCTTCTTGTTCTTCTTGAACTTGAGCTCCTTGGTGCTGAAGGCAAGTTCCTTGCCATCGGCATAGAGTTTGGCTGAGTTGCTTCCGAAGAAGGCAAGATCTACCTCTGTCTTCAGGTCGGCACCGGTGTTGTTGATGGCAGCAACGTACCACAAGCCCTTGTTACGACGAGCGAGGATGACATATTTGCCGGGATAGCCGTCGATGTACTTGGTCTCTTCCCATGTAGTGGGGACAGCACGCATGAAGTCCATTGCCTCGGCGGGAGCATCCTGGAGGTTGTTGGGAGTGAGTCCAAACATCTGTACGGGGTTCTGGAAGAGAACGGCAGTAGCGAGCTGGAAGGCATCACCGGTGCGACGGATAGTGCCACCGTCATTGTTGCGGTTGAGGCGCTTGTTGAGGATAGTACCACCAAACTCCATGCAGCCCACCGTGTTGCGGATGAAGGGGTGCAGTGATGCGTTATATGCTTCGTTGTCGTCCCAGTATTGGTTGAACTTAAGGTTCTCAGAGGCCAATACGGCTTCGCTACCGATATAGTTGGGGTACATGCGCTCCCAACCGCGGGGTAGGGTGCAACCGTGGAAGTCACACATGATACCATATTCGTTGGCGTCAGAGAGTACCTGCTCGTAGAGACGCATGGTCTCCTGCTTATCGCCAGCCCAGAAGTCTACCTTGATACCGCGCACGCCCATTTTCTGCATCCACTTCATCTCCTTCTTGCGAGCGATGGGGTTCGACATGCGGTCGTGGGGGCCCTGAGGAGCATCGTTCCATGCACCGTTAGAGTTGTACCACAAGAAAGGCTCTACACCCTTGTTCTGTGCATAGCGGATGAGCTCTTCAACCTTCTCATAGCCAATTTGCTTGTCCCAGAGGCCATCGATGAGGGTATACTCCCATCCCATAGCGGCTGAGAGGTCGATGAACTTCTTCACATCGTCGAAGTTGCACGATGCATCGTCCCAGATCATCCAGTGCCATGAGCAACGACCAAACTTATACTCCATTGAGGGTTCGTAGAGAGGCTTCACCACGTCGAAGGGAATGGTGGTCTCTACGATAGGAGCGAGGTTGTCACCCACGGTGATGGTGCGCCAGGGTGTAGCGCTGGGCAGCGCAATCTGTGCACCGGTGCTACCGAAACCATTGTTTTCACCCTCCATGGGGTAGGCAATGGTGTAGAGGCCATCGGCAGTGCCTTCGCTGAGGCGTGCGCCACAGTATTCACCTGTAACACCTGTCTCTGATACCAGTGCCCAGCAGTCACCAATGTGGAACAGTCCGGGGAAGGTATAGCCACGGCCATACTTTGAGGGAGTACCCATGGGCTCATCGGCCACATATTCCTCTTCGTAGCTGGGTTTGGTGCGCTGCCAACCAATCATGGGGTCCGATTGGGGAGTGAGGAACGTAGTGGTGCCTGCGGGGAAGTCGAAACCTGTGATTTCGTTGTTGACAACGGCACAGGCAGTCTCGCGGATGGGGAAGAGGCGGTACTGGAATGCGATGTCGTTGTTGCTTACGTTGAACACTACCTGCATCATTCTACGACCGGGGTAGTTGTAGGTGGCTACGAGCTGGTTGGCCACGTAGTGTACGTTAGCTTTCTTTGAGCGGTTCAGTGTGTACTGCTCGTCGATGCTGTTAACTTTGTGCTCGGCAAGTTTGGCATCCTTGGTGTAGTCGCCCACATTGGCAACGAGGCCCAGAGGCGATGATTCGATGATACTGTGCTCCTTATAGGTCACGGCGTACGAGAGCTTACCGTTGTTGTCCGAGAGGGTTACCTTCAGGTTACCGTCAGGGCTGTTCACGTTAAGGTCTTCAGCTACCATGAGCATAGGGAGGCTCAGTAGTAGGGGTAAGAGGATTTTTTTCATAATATTTAATTTTTTTGTTCTAACAGGACAAAGATATAATATTTTTTTCAAATTGAGGGTAATCGACACTATATTTATTATTTATGCGTAATGGGTTGGTCGTGTTTATATCGTAAGTCAACAGGTGCTGCAGTCCGGATAAAAAGTGCCGCCTTACATGTAAATCCATGTGATGGCGGCACTTAGGGTGATGGTTCTGACAAGAGATAACCATCAGTCGGTTATCAGAGCACCTTCTTGTAGAGGGCAATGATGTCTTCTTTCGTTACCTCGCGCGGATTGCCGGGAGTGCAGACGTCGGTAATGGCCTGTTCGGCGAGGGCGGGGATGTCCTCCTCCTTGATGCCAATCTCGGTCAGATGCTGTGGTATGCCCACTTCGATGGCAAGGTCACGAACGGCTTTGCATGCAGCTTCGGCAGCCTCCTCCTTGGTCATACCTTCACGGTATGCGTCCATAGCCTTGGCAATCTCGACATATTTGTCGAGGCACACGGGGGCATTGAATTCCATGACGGTGGGGAGCAGCATAGCATTGGCAACACCATGAGGGATGTCGAAGAGTGATCCCATAGGATGGGCCATTCCATGAACCACACCGAGACCTACGTTCGAAAATGCCATGCCGGCAATGTATTGTGCCACGGCCATGCCGTTGCGGCCTACGGGATTGGTGGGTTCAAATACGGCAGTGCGCAAATATTTGTTGATCATGCGGATAGCCTCTATCTCAAACATGTCCGACATCTCCCAGGCACCCTTGGTGATGTAGCCTTCGATCGCGTGGGTAAGGGCGTCGAGACCTGTAGCAGCTGTGGTACCCTTGGGTAGTGAATACATGAGCTCGGCGTCTACAATAGAACAACAGGGGATATCGTTGGGGTCGACGCATACCATCTTCTTCTGCTTCTCCTCATCGATGATGACGTAGTTGATGGTCGTCTCGGCTGCTGTGCCGGCTGTGGTGGGCAATGCGATAATGGGCACACTTTTGTGCTTGGTCGGGGCTACACCCTCAAGGGATACCACATCGGCAAACTCGGGGTTGGTGATAATGATACCTATACCCTTGGCTGTGTCTATAGCCGAACCGCCACCAATGGCTACCAGACAGTCGGCTCCAGATTTCTTGAATGCCTCTACACCCATCTGTACGTTAGTAACCGTGGGGTTGGGCTTTACTTCGCTATAAATTTCATAAGGGATGCCTGCTTCCTCGAGCACGTCGCTCACCATCTTGGCAACTCCAAATTGGATGAGTCCCTTGTCTGTTACAATCATCGCCTTCTTGAAACCTAAGCGGGCGATTACACCGGGGAGTTCCTTGCGTGAGCCAGGACCGAAGTAGGATACTTCGTTGAGAATAAAACGATTTACCATTTTCTTGTGTCTTTTCAGGTTAGTATTACGATTTCTTTTTGCGATACAATAAATAATAGGATGGCTATTCCGGCCATCCTATTATTCATCTTCTATAGTTACCGGACTGATAATCCGATGTGCAAAGATTACTTCTTTGCCTTTACAGCTGCAGCCTCGATGGGCAAGCATGCCTTGTAGTTTTCGATGTAGGCGTTGAAACCTGCCACCTCTTCCTTGGTAGGAGCGATCTCCTCGCCGGTGTTGCCACCGAATACCACCTCCTCGAGATAGTCTTCGAGCGACAGACCCTTGGTGTTGTTCACCAAGTAAGAACCGAGCAGTGCCATACCCCATGCACCACCTTCACCTGCAGTCTCCATTACAGAGATGGGCGAGTTGATGGCTGCAGCAAGTACGCGCTGACCTACGCCCTTGGTCTTGAACAGACCACCGTGGCCGGTGATACGGTCTACGCGGATCTTCTCTTCGTTGAAGAGGATGTCGTTACCGATCTTGAGCACACCTACCGATGCATGCAAGTGCGCGCGCATGAAGTTGGCGAGGTTAAACTTGTCGCCGGCAGAGCGTACAAACATGGGACGACCCTCCTCCATACCGGTGATGGGTTCACCAGAGATGTAGTTGTATGAAACCAAGCCACCGCAGTCGGCATTGCCGGTGAGGGCATGGTTGTAGAGCTTGCCATAGATCTCGTTCATGTCAACGGGGATACCCATCAACTCCTGGTACTCCTTGAAGAGGTTTACCCATGCGTTGAGGTCAGAGGTACAGTTGTTGCAGTGTACCATAGCTACAAGGCTACCGTCGGGAGTGGTTACCATATCGATCATCTCGTAGGGCTTAGAGAGGTCTTTCTCCAATACGATCATTGAGAATGATGAGGTACCTGCCGATACGTTACCGGTGCGCTGCTTTACGGCGTTGGTAGCTACCATACCTGTGCCTGCGTCGCCCTCGGGAGGACATACGGGGATGCCTGCCTTGAGCTTGCCCGATACGTCGAGCTTCTTGGCACCTTCGGGGGTGAGGAAACCTGCGTTCTCACCAGCGAGCAATACCTTGGGAAGGATATCGGTCAGCTTCCAGCTGTAGCCCTTAGGTGCTACGAGGTTGTCAAACTTAGCAACCATCTCAGCAGAGTAGTTCTTGGTGGCGGGACCAACGGGGATCATACCAGAGGCATCGCCTACGCCGAGCACGCGCCCGCCAGTAACCTGCCAGTGTACGTAACCAGCGAGTGTGGTGAGGAAGTCGATGTCACCCACATGCTCCTCGTTGTTGAGGATAGCCTGATAGAGGTGTGAGATGCTCCAACGCAAGGGGATGTTGTATACGAAAAGCTCAGACAAAGCGGCTGCAGCCTGACCCGTGTTGGTGTTACGCCATGTGCGGAAGGGCACGAGGATCTTCTCGCTCTTGTCGAACGCCATGTAACCGTGCATCATAGCACTGAAACCGATAGCAGCGAGTGTTTCGATCTCCGTGTCGTAGAGCTCGTTTACGTTTTTGCGGAGGTCGGCATAGCAATCTTGCAAGCCATACCAGATTGCCTCTACGCTGTATGTCCAAAGGCCGTCAACCAACTGGTTCTCCCAAGTGTGGCTACCCTGTGCGATGGGCTTGTTCTCTTGGTCGATGAGGACGGCTTTGATACGTGTTGAACCGAACTCAATACCGAGGATGGCCTTGCCCGATTCGATAGTTTGTTTTGCTGTTAAACTCATAGTGGTAAGTTTGTAATGGGGACCCTCCGGAGGGTCCCCTCTTGTTTACTTAATTTATCTCAGTGCCTTGCTAAGCATGTAGTACATCTCGTTGTTGCGGAGCTCCTGCTTGAAGTTGCTGATGGTGGTCTCCTTGTTGATCTTGATGTACTCGATGCCTACGATCTCAGCGAAATCTTCCCAGTACTCCTCGTTGATGTCGTATGAGAATGCGCTGTGGTGTGTACCGCCTGCGAGGATCCATGCACCAGCACCGATTTCGAATGTGGGCTGAGGAATCCAGAGAGCCGATGCTACGGGGAGGTTAGGCATGGGCTTGGGCTCGATGCACTCTACCTCCTGTGAGATAAGGCGGAAGCGGTTACCGAGGTCTACGATGGTAGCCTTGATACCATAACCGGTCTTAGAGGTGAACACGAGACGAGCGGTCTGCTGCTTGCGGATACCGATACCGAGGAAGTGTACCTCGAGCTTGGGTTTCTCCTCTACAGCGATATCGGGGCAGATCTCGAGCATGTGGCTCTGGAGACATGATGACTGGTTACCTGCGAAGTTGAGGGTGTAGTCCTCGAGGAATGAGCAACCCTTAGGCATACCCTGCTGGATAACCCACAATGTGCGGCAGAGGCAAGCGGTCTTCCAGTCGCCCTCAGCACCGAAACCGATACCCTCAGCCATCAAGCGCTGTGAAGCGAGACCGGGGATCTGGTCGAAGCCTACAAAGTTAGGATCGTTGATGTCAGCATCGCCGAGGTCATCAAAGTTGGTGGTGAAGGCAGTAGCACCCTCATCAGCCAATACGCGGCGGAGTGCGATTTCAGCCTTAGCAGCATTCTTCACCTTCTCCCAGTATACCTCTTCACCGCTCTCGTCGATCTTGATCTCGTAGAGCTTCTTGTACTCCTCAACGAGTGCATCAGCCTCGGCGTCAGTCACCTTCTTGAAGTACTCCATGAGTGATGATACGGGGTAGTAGTCAACGTGATAGCCCATGCGCTGCTCAAACTCTACGCGGTCGCCATCGGTTACGGCAACGTTGTTCATGTTCATACCGAACATGAGACAGCGTGTGTTCTTTGCATCAGCTACACCAGCTGATACACGTGCCCAAACGGCAATCTTCTCTTGTGCCTCCTGGCTCTTCCAGTGGCCGCAAACCACCTTGCGGGGTACACGCATGCGAGTGCAGATATGACCGAACTCGATGTCACCGTGAGCAGACTGGTTGAGGTTCATGAAGTCCATGTCGATGGTCTCCCAAGGAATCTCAGCGTTATACTGAGTGTGGAAGTGGAGGAGGGGCTTCTGCAGAGTCTGCAATGCCTTGATCCACATCTT
>JAZRDT010000076.1:0-8829 GCA_045660385.1 Bacteroidaceae bacterium
GGCATCTCCGTAGGGACGAGGTAGAAATCATGGTTCCTGCCATTATTGAGCAGACAGTCGTCAGAATGGGAGTTGATGATACTCCCTTTCCTACAACTGCTCCACTGTCCTGTGAATGGCATATAGTCCGCTTCGGTGATGAGTGATTCTCCATATATCTCCAATACATCGAGCCTGTCGCGTAGGTTGTCGCTGGCGATATGTATGCGTAGCAGGGTCATGGAACTGCTGAGTGCCATGCGTACATGGATGGATTCCCGTTCTTCACGGCTCAACTCGATACCATAGAGCTGTTCACCGAAGGGTTGGCTCAAGTGAAGTGTGTCTTCGACCGACAATTCCTCGCGGTAAGGGTAACAGAGAAATACCATGGCAGAAGAATCTGTCAACGAGAGACCCTCATCGGATAGGAGGGTGGTGCCTGCTGTACGGTAACGGACAGAGGAACTGTGCTCGTCAGTACATACAGTTAGGAGATTCAATGCCTTCAATTCATCCGTGTTACGTCCCTCGATATGGATGGTGAGGGGTTTTGCTGCCTCCTTCCAGCTGTCGCGTACACGGACGGCTGTCGTTTGTGCAGCCAAGGTTTGCTCTGCTTTCTTGTGTTCTTTGCAGGAGGATGCCGTAATCAGGATAAGGATGATGAGATAGAAGGTGTGCATAATCGTACGATTGGAACAGACCGGCCTCCCGCAGTACATGAACGGATGAGTTCGTGCTACACACGGGAACCGGGCTGTAGGTTACTTGCTTTGTTTTCTGATGATGTCCATATGACCTTGTCAGATTGACATGGTGATACAATTACATTTTCTTTGAATGGGCATAGATGAATATGCCCTTGTCACATCGTTTGGTGTGAAGCCCTTTCCTTTGCTTGAGAAGGACGAATGCCGCACCGCCACCTAGGATGATGACGAGTGTGGCCAGCCCGGCAAGGAAACCTATCAGGCAGTAGGCGAGGATGAAGCCGACGATGCCTCCACCCACAGTTCCTGCCGCCCAATAGATATACCGTCCCTGTATCCCCATGAACTCAAGCGGCTTCTGGAGCCCTTTGAAGAGGGGGTACGCGACATGACGGCTTTCGTGTACTCTGTCCAAGGGAATAGTGTTAGTTACCTCCTATACCGAAGAACAGAGGCAGGGCCTGGGCTGCCGCAATGAGGAAGATGCAAGCTCCGACAATCATCATGATGGATTTCTTGACATCCTGTTCCTCGTTGTTCATCTTGATATACACGCTGATGGCACCGACTACGGCTACGACACCTGCGATGGCGTAACAAAGCTTCACGACGTAGGGTACGTACTTGGCAATCTCTTCGGTGACAGTAGCCAGGGCGGTAGTACCCTGTGAATAGTCACCGGCAGCACTCTGTGCAAAGGTCACTGCTGTACCTGCCAGCAGCATGAGGGCGAGCGTCTTCATACGCTTGCCGGACGCATGGCGTCTCAAAAAGTTCTTTACATTTTTAAGCATTTCAATGAGTTTTGTTTTGTTAATGAATCACTCTTCTGCAGTTGAGCCGTTATATTGCTATGTCTGATAGCCGAAGAAAGCGGGGAAAACGATGGAGGCACCGATGATAAAAAGGATAGCCCCGACCAGCATCATGATTTCCTTGATGATGCCCTCCTCGCGGAGGTTCATCTTGATATAAATCTGTAGGCTGGCATAGATGACCACGATGGCTGCTATGGCATAGATGAGATAGAGCACATAGAGCATGAGGGTCACCACATAGTCGTGCATGAGGCCAAGAGCATCGGCACCCCAGCTGTAGTCCACACCGCCACATTTGGCGGATGCGGACATACAGAGCAGGGAACACACAATGAAAAAATAGAATCTCTTGACCATAATCCCTAGATTTTGTCTGTCACAATCACCTTGCGTATGTCGATGCCGTTGCTATGGGAAACTTCGCCGCCGAGCAGTGCCTTGTACAGTTCTGTGCCACTCATGGCATACGAACTGAGGCAGACGGTATCCTCCATGCTGTCCTGTAGGGAGGCTACCGTCTTCTCCACAATGGACTCTTGAGGCTCATCGGCTGTACCTTCTTCGGACATCACGGAAGGAAACTTCTCTTGCGTGTCATGAACAAAAGCATCCTCAGCACGGACTGTTTTTCCACCGATGCGGAAGCTGTCTCCCTCTTCGTCTACCAGAATGGAGTCTTCGGACTCTCGCATGGACAAGACATCGAAATGCTCTTCGTCAGTGTTCTCCTGTCCTTTCTTGCCGTAGAGGTCATGCGCAATCACTATACCGAAGTAGAAGATATAGCCAACGGTAAGCACGATGGCGAAAATTACAAATGGGGTCATCTTAGTTCCTTTTAGGTATTGTTCGGTTGTTGTTTCAGGCACAAAGGAATAATGAAAAATGAGGTGAGAAAAAGAAACGGAGCAAAATCACTCTAAATTTAACCGCATTTATGACATTACTGAAAATCATACTTTATTTTCAGACAATGGGATGTGAGAATTACCAATCATTGCAAAACTGTTTTTTATGTTTTTTTTAACGGGTGCAAACAATTTGCCGATGTTACATGTTCCCTCATTGTAATAACAAACGATAACACAATTATTGTAAAGTTTACAATTTGGAGCAGAGTGATCACCACATGTCGGATAAAACCGAATAACATTAAAAAACTTTTAAATCTTCAAAACTATGTGTTACTATCGAAGAATCAAGACCATGATGCTGCTTATGCTCGTATGTCTGGCAGCAAAAGCACAACTTTCAGACGGAAAGGTTTACAACTTTGTAAATGTGGGAAACAGTAGCTCCTCGATGAGCATTGTCTCTATCAACAACATCTCCATAGCTGCTACCGACACAAGCAACTACGGACAACTGTGGTATGCCATTATGAATGATGATGGTAGCTACAGCCTGCGCAATCTTGCCAATGGACGTTATTTGCGCAGTTCGAATGCTACTTCGGTGGCATGGACGATGGTAAAGACTGACGGCTTGGATGCAAATTGCAGGTTCAACTGCATCGCTACTGCTTCGGGCCATACCCTCCGTGCGTCCAACACATCGGGTGGATATCACAATATGCACTATGCTTCCAATGTGGGGCGGATAGTGTGTTGGGAAAGCGGCAATGCCGCCACGCAGTGGACGGTGAACATTGTTGACATCGACGAATCGGAACTGACTGCCAATTGGGAAAAGCTGACGGAGATCAACCCCGAGGCGGCAACCGTAGCCGGGTACCAGACAGCTCTCGACAACCTGTTCTCGGACAAGGCGTGCACCGTATTGAAGAAAACGTTCGCGACGGAGGATGCCGTGAAGAACGATGCCGACTATCTGGCACTTCCTGAAGCTTTGAAACAGATGGTGCTCAAGGTATATACCGCCAACTGGGCCGAGGACAACTGCGACTCCCTCAAGTCCGATTGGGATACTGACTATGCCAAGAAATACCGTGTACAGCTCTACGAACCTTACAACGAGCCCGAAGCGGCAGCCAAGGCACTCGGTCTCAACGCCCATACCAACCTGAACAATCCTACGGGTATCTTTTCCAATGCCAAGGAAGCCCTATATGTGATGGTGGAAGGGACGATTGCAGAAGGTGCCTCACTCTGTCTCTCCTCATATACAGGACATGGCAAATTGGGCGGCTATGCTGAAGGCATACAGCTGCACGAAGGACTCAACGTGATTCCCTCGTTCACCAACAGTACCAATTACTGTGTCAACTACGTGGTACATACCTTCGACACCTCTGACGGGAAACGCGGCAACAAGGCTAAGGCACGCCGTTTGTCTGACTACGATGACTTGAAAATCCATATCGAGGGTGGTTACATCAATGGATACTACAACAAGGTAGGCGATGCACTGTACACTCCGGACAAGGCTGCCGATTGGGACTACATAGAGGCACGTGCTACACAGACTGATGTCACTGTACTCGGTAAGTACATGACGTTGCAGTTCCCTCTCAACGATGCCAATACCGGGGGGAACAGAGGCATGGCTTACTATCTCAATGACCTGGTAAATGTTGAGGATGTCATCGATGAGTGGGACAATGTGATGTTGTGGGAACGCCTTGTACTGGGTGTGCTTGATGAAACGACTACAAAAGCCGAGGCTTTGAAGTCACCCTATTCGGACAAGGATTATGTATTCGAATATACGGGCAATGATACCGGTGACTTTTCCAGCGGTTATGGTGACTACTATAATGTACATGGACTCTCATACGGTGTAGGAGGCAATAGTTATATGTATGGCAGCTGGGATCATTGTGGATACCATTACAATACGATGAGTGGCATCATGAAGAGTATGCCTACCGATGCCGGTTCACACTGGGGACCTGCGCACGAGATTGGCCATCAACACCAGGGTCTGCTCAACATGCGAGGTCTCACAGAGGTTACCAATAACCTCTTTGCCAATGTAGTACTATGGTATTATGGTGAAAGTACTTCGCGTTATAACGGTTCGGATGGTGCGTTGAGCAATGTACTCGCACAATATACCGCCGAAGGGACAGACTTCTTCAGCAACAACATCTGGGCACTGACACATATGTATTACAAGATGTTCCTCTATTATCATGTCCTTGGTCACAATCCCAAGTTCTATCCTGTGCTTTTTGAAATGCTCCGTCAAGACCCTATGGTTATCCAGTACAATCAGAGCGGTGCCGCATCGTTGCTCCACTTCTACAAGAAATGTTGCTTGGCATCGGGTGACGACCTGACTGAGCTCTTCCGTGCCTACGGTTTCTTCGAAGTGATGAATGCCCGTAATGTGGGTGACTACTCCAATGCTGTATATACAATGACGCAGGAAGAGATTGATGCCGCCATTGCCGAGGTGAAGGGGTGGGGTTACGAAGAGAACATCGCCGTACTCTTTATCAACGATGGTACAGGCGAACCCATTGTGAGCCATAAAGGAGATACGCTGGCATTCTATGGCGGTTCTACAGTATGTGCAGAGGTCGGCAACTATGCCTCGTTCTGCAATACGGTTCAGGCAGACTATACCTATGCGGTATCGGGCAACACCATCACGATGGATGGTACAGGTGGTGTAGGCTTCCTCATCCTAGATGCAGATGATATGCTTGTAGGATTCTCCGATAAGAAATCGTTCCCCATAGCCGACGATATTGCTGCTTCCCTTGCTTTGGGCGAACTTCAAATATCCGTAGTCAATGCGGACAATACCCTCACTGAAACGATGAATGTGATGGATACCGATGACACCGATGCCAAGCGTGCACTTCTGGGCAAACAACTGGAACTCGTGGAGGAGATGCTGGCTTTGGCCGATACCACAGGATGCAAGGTCGGATACTATGATGCATCGGCATTGTTCGAACTACAACCCATCTATGATGTGGCCAAGAGATTCTATGACAACGAGAATGCCACCTATTATGACGATGCCTACAATGCAGTCTATCAGGCGTATGTTGAGGTGAAGAATAACGAGAGCGCCCGAATCGGCATTGTGGAGGGTAATGCCTACCGTCTGGTAAACAAAGCATATCCCAACCTCTCCATGTCAATCAATGGCAGCAACATCATTATCGGCGAAACTACGGCTGATAGCGATGCGCAGTTGTGGTACTTCGAGGCTGCAGCAAATGAAGGTACCTACTATGTGAAGAACAAGAGTACGGGTACCTATGCCAAGGCGATATCCACCAGTGTACCGTTGGATGGAAGCGGTGCTTCCACTGCAGATGCGGTAGCATACAGACTGAATGATATGGGAGCCGGACTGTGGACGCTGGACAGCAGTAAGAGTATGCACTGCGCTGCCACACAAGGATATCAGGTTGTAGGATGGAGTGCAAGTGCAATAGCTTCACAGTGGTACATCACAGCTATTGAAACTGGTGATACATACGAGTTGCAGGAGCTTGCAAACAGACGTCACACGGAGACTACCTCAATCTCTTCCGCCTATCTGTCGGCTGATGAAGCGGCAGCAATCGATGATGCCGTCATCTACAACCTCTATGGTCAGCGACAGAGGAAGATAACAACTCCTGGAATCTATATCATCAATGGCAAGAAAACCTATGTGAAATAAATCTGATAGTGGTTGAAAAATAATCGAGTAGGAGGAATGATGGTAATTTCTCCTACTCGATTTATTGGGTCAATTAGTCCTTATGTTATTGTGATACGATTAGCACCAGGCATATCATCAATGTCATATCTTTCAAATTCTACATCTTTAAGCTTGAGTCCTGCGATGTTTCTGGCATTATCAATAAAGGTGTAATTTTTAATAATGGGATTAATGCCTACGAATAGACAAGCCTCACGGATAGAAGCTAGTTCCGCATCTGAACACCTCTTATCAACACGAACTCTGGTTATTACTGTGTCCCAATTGATTTTAATGTCTTTTGATTGTGCTTTTTTACATGTGTTTCGTTTTCCACCTTTTAGGGGAATGAGAAATAAACGAAGTTCTTGCTCGTAGGTATAAGCATCACGCTTTAAAGATAAAAGTCTCAGGAAAGAATCTAATGTGAAAGATTTGAAATATTCTTTATAATAAGCATTCTTTTTCTTATGTAACTCTAATATCAAATTCTCGTGTTTATATACAACCGGTTTTTCTTCAAATCTATATCCAGATGCTCTTAATTGTTTGCGTAAATCAACAATATCCAATTCTATTTGCAAACAATGAGCACCCAATCCTTGCCCATGGGAATAAACCTTCCAAGCAGCTTCACTATTTTTAGCTCTGGTTACACAGGTTGCAAATAATTGTGGAGTATTATTTTTTGCAGCAGGAAAGGTATAGTTCGCACAATAAAATCTCTGTTCAAATTTGTCATTCCATTTACTTGGTTCGAAGAATCTCCAGTTTTTTCGATATAATGATGTTAAAAAAGCATCTAAAGTCATGTACTTGTAGACTTTAGTGTAGCGCATCTCTTCCTTTGTGACAGATATATCCCCAGTTTCTCCTTCAGTGTATCTGTAGGCAATCTGACGTGCAGGTGTTGTTTCCACTCTAGAAAAATACGCTGTAGATTCAGATTCCATAATTTCTAGAATCACAATAACCCTACCATCTATCTCTTCATGAGATAATGAATATGTTATTCCTAATGATAGCTTTTTTATTGTTTGCTCAAGATTTCTGATATGTTGGTTGAAATCTCCTTGTAAGCCAACAATAGACGATGTCCTTTCGTCAAATCCGAATATTATTAGTCCTCCGTTAGTATTGGCCATAGCTATCATTGGAGGAATTAATTTGTCTAGGTTGTGAGGTATGAAGGTCTTAAATTCTACAAGTCTTCCATCTTCCAGTTGTCCATCTACGTATTTGTTAGGACATGGGCGTATTCTATTAAAATCAATCATATATGCTTTAAAAGTGTTTGTTGAAAGAGTGTTTATGCCTTACCCAAAAAAGTATGTATCATATCTTCACGAATCGTTGAGATGTCTGGAAAATGGCACTGATGTTATTCGGGGGAAGAATGATGCGGTTGAGGGGAGAACCGATGGTTTTGGCAAAGATAACACCCCTGACAGCACCGTAAGTGAGCGAGGCGAACTGTGCAAGCAGTTCGGCTGGGGCAATAAAATCGCCTGAAACCTTCAACGACTTGGCAGAGTCAGGTTCAATGTCGAAATAAGAGGAGAGTTCAACCTTCAATAACGGCTCATTGGCTGATGTAAGTGTGACCGAAGCGGTGCAACACATGACATCGTTATCGAAATTGTAGGCGAATAGGAACTTGCTGGATACTTCGATATCGGTATCGCATGCGGTTGTGTCATCATCGAATGTGGCGAACTGCACGAGCTCCATGCGGATGAAACGGTACATTATCTCTTTGTCCATAGCTCAGGCGAATAGGTTACGTGCTACGATGGATGAATAGGTGCCAGAATATTTTTTGGTGACTGGAATGACCGAACTACTGGCAATATATCCGTCTACGGTAGGCTGGGGAATGACAACATGGTTGGCATATTCGACGCTACGACTGGACTCATCGGAAGGAACTTCAATGAGGGCTTGTCCGATGGCACGCTCAATCTTGCTGATGGTCTTGAGGCCGAGGTTCTCTTTTCCACTCAATACCTTGGTCACCTGAGCAGGTGTTACTCCCATGCGGATGGCAAGCTCGTTCTGTGAGACACCTTCAGTGCGGAGGATGCGGCGGAGCTTCAATGCCAGACGCTCGGAGATGGCGAGCCATTCGCGATTCTCTCTGCGGAAATCAATGTCGCGCTTCTCTTCGTCGGTCATAGGACGCGACAGCTGCTTGAGTTTCTCTACGTTGAATTTCATATTACCTATGTGTTAAATGTCTTCACTGTCTTCAATGCCGTTGGCTCTCAGATAGTTCAGGACGGTGTCTATTTTGTTGAATACCTTGTCACGCAGTATGGGGGAGTGCTGTATGGTGTCGCTCAGCTTGATACCGCCGTATACGATGAGATAGCAGTTGCTGTCAAGCTTGATGGCATAGAGGCGGAGCAGCGAAGGGTTGCCTGTTCCGTATGACTTCATGGGCTCCAAGGTCCAGAGGCATTTGTATTTGCCGTCAAGGAAGTGGAAATATTCATCGAAGTCGGGCTTGATACCTGCCTGCATGTTGGAAACAAGCTCAGCGATGTAGGCTTCCAAGTCCTCCGCTTCATCAAGAACCCGCTGGGCGGATGTCAAGGGGTCGTCAGGGGAGAGACCTGCATCTTTCCAGAAAGGGGTGTCAATATAGGCTGCATGGTCAGTGAAGAAATCTTCCAGATAATCCAAATCATGCCATTGCTTGAACACGCGGG
>JAZRDT010000077.1:0-5564 GCA_045660385.1 Bacteroidaceae bacterium
CACACGTGGGCCATCGTGCTGAAGGAGACCGATGAGCTCATCGGGTGCATGGGCTACTACACCCACGAGGAGAGCAACATCGGCATCGGCGAGATGGATGCCGAGCTGGGCTACTGGATTGGCAAGCCCTACTGGAACCGAGGGCTGTGCACCGAGGCGCTGCGGGCGATGGTGGACCACTGCTTCAACACCGTAGGATACGAGACCCTGTGGAGCGACTACTTCGTAGACAACCCCGCCTCGGGCCGCGTGATGGAGAAATGCGGATTCCGCGACACCGGCGAGGTAAACTGGCTGAGCCACCTCTACCGCGGCGACGAACGCCCGGTGAAGGTGATGCGGCTGGACTATGCGTTGGGGTAAGAGCTCACGACTCATAGCATCAAATCAAATCCCGATGAACCTGAAGAATGTTCGCTCCTTCTCGCTTGCAGATTACTGGAGAATGGACTATCTTTGCGGAAAGAAAAAAATGAATGCTATGATATATGTGCTGATGTATTGGTTGATGGAAGTAGCAGTTATAGTATGTCAGCGGATAGAAACCTGTCACGGGGGCTTCCCCACGAAGGAGAATAAACAACAACTATAAAAACATAAAAAAAGAGACAATGAGACATCGTATGTTTATCTTATGCCTCGCCCTACTGGGTAAGGCTGTACTATGGGCACAAGCATGGACAGAGCCAAAGCTCCCTGCTGAGAGTCTTGACAACTTGAAGTCTACGGAGACCGTATATTTCTACAACGTGAAGGCCGATGCCTTTGCCATCAATGGCATGGACTGGAACACGAACGCCTGCGCTACCCGACTGACCAACGGGGACGAGTCCGTATCGGAGGTACAGCGATGCTATGCATTCGTAGGCAACGGCAAGGTCAGGGTGAGGGTCGCCCAATACACCGGTATGTTCATCTCGTGTCTCGGAAACGATGCCAACAACATCTATGTGGACCAGAACCAAGGTCAATACTTCACCTACACCGAAACCGCTGAGGGAAGCCACATATACACCCTCAACAATGACACATACAAGAAGGATCTCGATGTGAGCTGGACCTACGGCGGACATATGACCATCGTGGGCGGTGCAGGCAACACGCAGTGGGCATTCATCAAAGAGGAGAACATCACCAACGGAAAATATATGGTCTATAAGGCCAAGAAGGCGCTTTATGGGCTCTACCGGTCGCTGGCCGATGCGGGAAAGACGGAGTTCTACGCCGAGAAACTGGCCGATGCACACCGCATATACGCATCGGACGAAGCCACATATGCCGAGGTCATCGATGCATCGAAGACGCTCTTCAATGCCACATATGCCGACATCTCCGGTGGCGTGGATGTATCGTTCCTCTTCACCGAGGCCGACATGGTGGGCAACGCCAGTGCCAGTGCCTGGACAAGCGGTGGGGCGACGTTCGGATGGGGCACATTCGAGAACTATCACACCGCGTTCAAGCTGAGCCAGACACAGACCGTACCGCAGGGAATATATGACGTGATGCTTCACGCCTTCTACCGGGAGGACGGTTCAGGCTCGGCTCCTGTGCTCACAGCCAAAGGACTGACAAGCGCCACGGGCAAGGTACCTACCATGCTCGGCATCGACTTCGAAATGGTCAATGACTACAGCAACAACTGGAAAGTGGGTGGAAAGAACTACATCCCCGATGGGATGCAGTCGGCAGGTCAGGCTATCACACACAGCGATGCCATTGCGCAGGCCAAAGGTACGGTAGTTGGTGCCGACGGAAAACTGACCATCACGACCGAGGTAAAGACAGCCGAGCAGTGGGTTTGCTGGGGTGCACACCGCATCACCTATCAGGGACTGGGTGAAGCCTCGCTGAAAGAGTCGCTGGCAACAGTCATCGCCGAAGCCGAAGCACTCTATGCCGAGGGGCAAGGAAAAGATGCCGACAAACTGAAAGCGGTGCTCGACGAAGCCAAGGCGATATATGCCGATGAGAATGCAGCCAACCATCAGATAGTAATCGTTGAAAGCGAGCTGAAAGAGGCGATGGAGACTTATCGGTGGACCAATGCATCCATTGAAAACCCCGTAGAAGTGACAAGCATCATCGAAAACAACAGTTTCGAAAACAGCTTCGACGGCTGGACACAAACAAATATGGCAGCCCAGTCAAACGCCGACTTCAATATAAAGCACGGTAACATCTATGCAGAGAAGTGGACCGACAAAGGAGGTAAAACAGGCGACGCCAGTGTGATGCAACAGGTAAAGGGCCTCGGACTCGGTGTATACATCCTCAAGGCCGCCGCACAGAACATCCAGGAGGGAAGCAACGCCGCACAAAAGAATGCATGGATCGTGGCCAACAACTACAAGACCGTGGTTAACAACAGAAAGGAATATGCAGTCACATTCGTCAACATCGAGAATGAGGCCACGGTAGGATTTCTGGCCGAAGGAGCTACGGGCAACTGGATCGCCGTCGACAACTTCCGCCTCTACTATGTCGGCGGTGAGTTTTCAGACTTCAAGAATGAGCTACAGAGCTACGTCGATACAGCCCGGAGCTACACCAGCCAAAAGATGCAGGAAGCCATACTCACTCAGCTGAACAGCTGCATTGCAGCTGCCGAGGCCGAGCTCCAAAAAGATAATGCCGACGGTTACATATCGGTATCTACTCCACTGAGAGAGGCTGTAGAGTCGGCCAAGGAATCCATCAAGGCATATGAAGCCCTTGCCGCGGCCATTGCCGCAGCAGAGGCCAACTATGAGAATGGAGGCACTGAAGGAGCCGAGAAACTCCTTGCAGCCATCAATAGCGCCAAGGCGGTAAACGAAAGTCTGGACTCAACACTCGACGAGATAGCGGCCAAGATGAGCGAATTGGAGAAGGCTACATTCGAATACCTGGTATCCAATCCCTCAGGAGCAGTGCCCACGGTGAAGACCGACAAGCGCTATGTGCGCGGTGCCATTGCCGCCTTCGGACGTATGACAGTGAGCGGTATGGCATCTTCTGAAATCCTGGAACAGGGATTCTGCTGGAGTACCGAGCCCAACCCAACTGTGCTCGACAACCGTACCACCAAGTACCTGGAAAACAACGGACGCATGTACTGGATGGATATGGAGCCAGCCACGGTATACTATATGCGCGCCTATGCCATCACCAAAGGCTATGCCGTGGGATATGGCGATGTAATCAAGATGTCTACCCTACCTCAGGGACAAGTCACCTACTGGTACAACAACGGTGGAGATGCAGCCCATAACGAACGCATCCACAACGCTCTCACGATAGCTACCACCTATTGGTCAAACTACACGAGCATACGCGGATTCAACGTGTCGTGCACCTTCTCGCCCGGCACACCCACTGCCGACTGCGGCTATGGCGGCAATATGCGCATCGGCACCAACATGGGCCAGCGTGCAGGTACTTGTATGCACGAGATGAACCACGGCATCGGTGGCGGCACACTGGACATATGGGGCGGATGGGTAGACTCTCCGCTGCGCGTAACGATGAATGGCCATTGGGCTGGCGACCGCGCCAACGAAGCAGTACGCTTCTGGGAAAACAACAACAACCTTGTCATCACAGGCGCCTATGACAATGGGCATTGGGGAGTGGTAAACAAGGGAGAGACCTACTCACAGGACAACATCTTCCACAACAAATATCCTCACAACGGTGCCCACCTGGAACCGGGTGCCTGGGCCGGACCGCAAAACTGGAACGACACCGAGGTGTTCTACATAGGCAACTCCATCATCAACCAGGGATTCTGCGAAGACGGACTTATCCCCGTCAACTTCTACAGCGGAGCCTTCTGCTTGCCAGCCTATGTATTCGAGCAGGACGACAATGCCAAATACTATATCAAGAGCGAATCGGCCAACCACGGATTAAGCACCGCCTACCTGATAGAGCAGAACGACGGAACGGTGAAGTGGGAGGAGAGCACAGGAAACGACATCACACACAACGACAATGCCGCATGGTACATCTCGTTCACCCCTGACAACCAATACTACCAATTCCGCAATGCCGCTACCGGACGCTACCTGACATTCAGCGCCAACGGAACCAACGGCATCAAGACGGCAGCCAAGACCACTCCCGCCGCCAACGAGGACTTCCACCTGATGAGAGGACGCCAGGATGTAACAATCGGCAGCTTCAAGACACGTGGCTATTGGATTATCCACCCCGAAGCCAAGGCCAATCCGGCCACATTCACCGCCACGAGCAATGGCAAGGTATCGGCCACCACGCTCAACCTGTACAACTCTTCCGTATCGCAGCGATGGATATTCCTGAAGGCCGACGACATCATCAGCTTTGAGACCGGACTCAAGGACGAAGCCCTCGAAGAGCTGGAAGCCCTTATGGCCAATGTACGCAAGTTGAGACTGACATCACACACAGAAGACGTGCCCGGAGCCGACGATATGTTCATCGATGAGCTGAATGCCATCAAAGAAGCAGCAGCCCAAGCCACAAGCGTTGACGAGATATACGAACTGATGAAACAGGTACGTACGACAGGAATGAACTACCTCAGCAAGGTGACACCCAAGAGCGTCAAGCGCCCATTCGACATCACCTTCCTCGTAAAGAATGCAGCCATTGACGACAACACAGGATGGTCATCAAAACCGACATTCAGCAACTCTTGCTGTGAATATTTCCAGATGTCGTTCGACTTTAACCAGACAATAGAAGATTTGCCCGCAGGTACCTACAAGCTATGTGCCAAGGCATTCCAACGACCGGGAGCATACAACACCGCATACAACGCCTTCACCAATGGAAGAAACAACGTGAAAGCCCAGCTCTATGCCAATGACAGCACCACGAAGGTATGCCATATCGCAGTAGGCGCAAGGTCCGCCCGACTGCATGCCGACGATGTCACGGTAGGATCTCCCACACGCTACATCCCCAACACTACAGCCTCGGCAGCAGCCTACTTCAAGCTCTCCGTCTATGAGAACGAGGTAATAACGGCACTGCCCGAGCATGGAGACGATTTGAAGATCGGTATCAAATGTTCATCGGCAAGCACCGACTATTGGACCATATTCGATGACTTCAGGTTGTACTACTTTGGCAAAATGAATCCTAATACCGCCATCGACCTGATAGAAACAGATGAGCACACCGGTATTGACGGACAAGGATGCAGCACCGAGGTATACAATCTGCAAGGAGTAAAAGTATCCGACTCACTTGATGGACTACCTCAGGGCATATACATCATCAACAGAAAGAAGGTAATTGTCAAATAGTGCATATCGGTAACGGAAAAGAGGATGGAGACGTAAGTATGGCGTGAAGTTGGTCCACTCGCTGATGCTGCGTCTCCTCCCCCCTCCCGAACGACAGAAGCGCGACCTCTACCTCATCTCCTTCTCGGTGAACGCAACACCCATCGAGGTCAGGAAGAACAGAACCGCTGTGCTCGACTTCTTCCGCCAACAGTCCGTAGGCGACACCAACGCCACCAAGATGCTGCAACAGGTGTTTGCCCTACTTGCCTCAGGGCACTACATGTCGGCCGACGTGCTGTGGTGTAC
>JAZRDT010000078.1:0-3912 GCA_045660385.1 Bacteroidaceae bacterium
GTCGGGTGCTCCCCAGAATCCGGCTCCGAGGGCCAGGAGCAAACCGATATGTGTCAGACAGAAACGCCATCGTATGCCCCGCTTACCTCGCCAGCCACGCAGGATGACCAGCAGCAGATGACTCTGCACGAACAGCAGCGACACTACCGTAGGCCATGCCGTCGACGAAGGCTTGAGTTGCAGCCCGAGGGTGATGCCTATCGCCACCACCATGCCGAGCGACAGCCATGTAGCCTCGCGCGAGAGCATGAACCGTGCACAAGCACTGTTGGCCTTGCCGCGATACATCATCGTCAGCATCACCATCCACAAGGCCATCACCAAGATATTGAGCGGAAAGCGGAACAGGCCCACCGGGAAACTCCCCCAGCACATCTCAACAAGGAATGTCAAAGCCACCACCGCGCCTACCATGCAGACGCCCCTCAGCCTCTGAAATCTTTTATCCGTCGTCAATGTTTTCATAACTTGTGATAAAGGTAATACTATTTTTTCAAATCCACATCATGTATGATGTAAAAAACATCTGAGATAAGGGAAGGTCAGCGATTATCAGCCAGCAACATATCCGCCAAGTCCCACTTGTGTTCTCGTGCCTGGGGCGTACACATGGTACGATACTCATCGGGAACGATGAAGCGGTATCCGTGCTCGCGATTGAATCCTTCGGCCTTCTGCGTCCACTCGTCCAGTGCATCGGCATCGGGCAACACATACACCTCTCTGCCACATAGGGGCCATAGTCTGTCGTGCATGAAACCCTTCTTTCCACCCGTAGCTATCCACAGGATGTGAGGGTACTTGATGGCAAGTATGAGGGCCGTCTTCTCACTCTCGACCAAAGCAATAGTACCCGTGTGGTCCATCAGCAGATGTTCGCCAAAGAGGCATTGGTCGGCCAGTTGCTCGAGCCCCTTCACCGCGTGTACCCAGTTGATGGCACCGGTCTGGTCCTTCAGCCTATGTCCGTCGGGACCATAGCGCATAAACTTACCCGTGCGCACTCGTCCGTGCTGGTCGATGAGCCAATAGATGATACGTCCGTCGTGGGTGCTTCCTGTGCGATAGCGTGCGAGCACAGCATCGACAACCTCGTGCGGACCGAGACCATAGAGGTATCTTGCCAGGGTGTTGTGAGTGCCCTGCCATTGCTGGCACCACTCGCTCATCTGGTCAAGATAGGCCTGCACATCGGGGTGCTGTTCGCCAGCATGGGGGTCGAAGCGCGGACGCTTGCGCTGCTCCTCTTCGTAACGGCGGCGAGCCTCGAACGACTCTTTCCGTTCCTGGCGCTTGCGGGCAATGTACTCCTCGCGTGGCAACCATTCGCGTCGTTCGCTCCGGTGCTCATAAAACCACTCACGCGGCGGCTTATGATAGGCGCAGTGTGTCTCGCGGTTGCATCGGCCGCACGTCTTGTCGTCGATAGGCACACCTTTATATATATCTATATAGGGTGAGAATTCCTGTTTGCCACAGGCCGGACAGGTGCGGTTCCATCCGTGGCGCTTCACATCGCGGTAATGCGCCAGGGCAAAGCGTTTGTTGGGTTTATCGTCGGATGTCATAGGGTTGTAGTCGTCGGGGGGGGTTCGTGAACAAATATACAAAATAGTTTCGATTTCCGTGATGAAAATCGTACACACTCTGCCGCCGGCTCGCAAGTTTGTCAAATATCTGCTTCTTTCTGAGTCATGCGCACGTGGTGGATACTATTAGTCTTACACTGTCTCAACTATGGAAATTTGTACAAGACACAAGCAAACAATATAAAATGCTAACTTAGTAGATAGCAAAATAAATAGCTGTTCTTAGGTGAACAAAGTTTATAAATAGGTTGGCATTGGCAAAGAGTTAGTTGATTCGCTGCCAATGCCAACCCAAAAATAAACTTTGTTTACTCTGAAGCGGGATGTTAAAGGTGAAATATATAGGGTAAAATCTTATATTTCTTGGATGGGCATGAAAACGAATAGCTCCGGCAAAACCGACGAAGCCGTCCAATAGAATTATTGGTTATAAGCAATTCACAAAACGAAAGGCTCCAATTTGAAGTCTCAACGACATTCGGTACATGTTTGTAATAAATTTGAGACATACATGTAATAAAAAAATGAGTAAAGAGAATTTTTCTAAACAGTTAACTGTTTTTATTCATTCACTTAAGTGTTTAGAATTATTCACTCTACTGTTTTTTAAAACCGATAACCGACACTCCACCTGCACCAAGCGCAGGCAAGAGTATGCTATCATTCAACACTTTACGCCTAACAGCCAACACCTTTACAAAAAAAGTAAGACCTTCTCTACATCCGAGCAGCAGGGAGCGGAGAAGGTCTTTTTATTACAACTTAGCCTATTGCCATCAGTGAATGAGTGCCACTATCATAGCAGACAGGAATATAGCGGACAGTATTTTCTTTATACACTACCGACAGGTCTATCCCCCGTCGTTGCAACTCATTGGTGAGGGCATGTGCGAAGTACGATCGCTCAACCACCCATCCACGAGAAGAGGCCAGCGAGTTAAAATGTTCAACAAGTTGATTGATTGTTTCGTTTTGCAAACGCGCTTCGTAGAAGCCGATACGCTCTTGGGCGTAAGAATTGTTCTTTGTCATGATAGGATGTTTTTTGACATTAATAAATAAAATTTTGTCCACATCGTAACTTGACCACCGTGGCATCCCTGCTCGGTTGGTGCAGCGCTACACTGCTCTTGATGTTTCGGGTGCGAAGATAGTACAAAGCCTACATAATACAAAATAAAACCTCAAATAAAAGAACACCCAGTGGTACGAAAAGTCCGAATGCATCGGACTTATTCATAATTCCAGCTGATATGCCCATCTCTCAGTTCACTACGGCAGAAGCCAAGGAACTAGGCGACCGCCTGGGCATCAAGAAACGTGCCGTAGATTACAAGCTACGCACCCTGCTCAACCGCACCTATATACAGCGCATAGGTTACGGCGCCTTCCGCAAGATGGGCACGAAGCGTAGTAGTGTAGCATAGAAAAAGGAAATTTATGAAGGATAAACCACGAAACACAAGAATTGCGTTCTTTGACATCCAATCATCTGAAATATTGCAAGATGACCACTGCTGAATTTGCGTAACATTTGCGTACTTTCTTGCGTAAGTGTTGCGCAAGTTCATAAAAGAAAGTAACCGCCTCAAGGAACAAAAAAATCCCGTCTCTCATGAAAGGGCGGGATTATGATATAATTTACACGACTATTATATAGCTATCAGCTCTTGGCCGATGGCACGAATTGTCTGCAGTATCTCATTATAGCGCACAGGTGATGGACGCTTGCTACCACTGATGTACTGTGCAAAGAGACTTTGCGACATACCTAAACGGCGGGCAATGGCCGAAGCATTCAGCTCGGGGTGAGCAATGAAAAGGTCGTAAAGCGGATTGGCCTTTCGCTCACGGAAGAAAGCGTGGAAACTGAGTTCCTCATCCACCTCATCCCAACGGATACCATACTCGTCATAGGTGTATCGTGCACGCTGCTCGGGAGTAGCAAACCGCAGGCGCTGATAGTCGGCAAACTTCTCCGAAGCCTCTCTACCATCTGCAGTGCGTATCCACACTGCATCATCGGTAATCCAAACCTTTTCGATGTTGTACTTCTCCATAATAGCAGATTATTTGGTCTTGTTAAAAAACTTGTTCCAATGCTCAGCAATCACCTCTTGGTTCTCCTCTATGATAGATTCAACAAGCTTTATCTCCGAATGTTTCATTCCATCATTGTGCACGAGTTCCACCGGGTCAATGGTAAACTTGGCGTGTGCATCACCTTTGATTACATGCACATGTATAGGTTCATGGTCATTGGCATAAAACATGAAACGGAACCCAAAGAGGATAAATATGGTAGGCATAGGCTGATTTGTTT
>JAZRDT010000079.1:0-9038 GCA_045660385.1 Bacteroidaceae bacterium
ACATGGCCTCAGGGTACATCGGCTTATGAGAAGCGCGGTGTAGCTCCCTTCGTTCCTGTATGGGATGCCGAGAAGTGTATCCAGTGTAATAAGTGTGCCTTCGTTTGTCCTCACGCTTGTATCCGTCCGTTCGTAATGGATGATACCGAGGCTGCTGGCGTAAACGGCGACATGATCGACATGAAGGCCCCCGCTGCGATGAAGGGCATGAAGTTCCGCATCCAGGTGGGTGTGATGGACTGTCTCGGTTGCGGCAACTGTGTTGACGTATGTCCTGGCAATCCCAAGCTCGGTGGTCCTGCCCTCAAGATGGTTCCCCTCGAAGGTGAGCTCAAGGAGGCTGCTAACTGGGATTACTGCGTGAAGAACGTGAAGAGCAAGCAAGACCTCGTAGACATCAAGTCTAACCCCAAGAACTCACAGTTCGCTACGCCGCTCTTCGAGTTCTCTGGTGCATGTTCTGGTTGCGGTGAGACACCCTATGTGAAGCTCATCTCTCAGCTCTATGGTGACCGACAGATGGTGGCTAACGCTACAGGTTGCTCATCAATCTACTCAGGCTCAATCCCTTCAACACCTTATACAACCAATGAGAAGGGTCAGGGTCCCGCATGGGCAAACTCACTCTTCGAGGACTTCTGCGAGTTTGGTCTCGGTATGGTACTTGCTAACAAGAAGATGAAGGCTCGCGTGCAGGCTCTCTTGGAAGAGATGATTGCTAGCGACAAGGTTTCTGCCGAATACAAGGAGGCTGCACAGGCTTGGATTGCTGGTCAGGACGATGCTGATGCCTCTAAGGCTGCTGCCGCAGCATTGCTGCCCCACATCGAGGCTAGCGCAGCTGCTGGTTGCCCCGTATGTGCTCAGCTCAAGGAACTCAGCCACTACCTCGTGAAGCGTTCACAGTGGATCATCGGTGGTGACGGTGCCTCTTACGATATCGGTTACGGCGGTCTCGACCACGTGATTGCTTCGGGTGAAGATGTAAACATCCTCGTGCTCGATACTGAGGTATACTCTAACACCGGTGGTCAGTCATCAAAGGCTACTCCGCTCGGTGCTATCGCCAAGTTTGCCGCTTCGGGTAAGCGCATCCGTAAGAAAGACCTCGGTATGATTGCTACTACCTACGGCTATGTATACGTAGCACAAGTAGCTATGGGTGCCGACCAGAGCCAGTGCCTCAAGGCTATCCGTGAGGCTGAGGCTTATCCTGGTCCCTCAATCATCATCGCTTACGCTCCCTGTATTAACCACGGTTTGAAGAAGGGTATGGGTAAGGCACAGGCTGAGGAGGCGGCTGCTGTAGCATGTGGCTACTGGCACCTCTGGCGCTTCAACCCTGCACTTGAGGCTGAGGGCAAGAATCCGTTCACACTCGACTCTAAGGAGCCGCAGTGGGAGGGCTTCCAAGACTTCCTCAAGGGTGAGGTACGCTTCGCATCCGTTATGAAGCAGTATCCCGCTGAGGCTGCTGACCTCTTCGAAGCTTGCGAAGAGATGGCGAAGAAGCGCTACCAGAGTTATGTGCGCATGACTAAGATGGAGTACTAAGCAATTTGAAAATTTCATGTCATTCTGAGCGCCGCTCAGAATGACATTTTCTAGAAACAATTACTAAAGACAACAACTATTATGATTGGAACTATTATTTACATTATCGGTCTTGTGTTGGCTGTAAAGGCTGTATTGGAAATCCTTAAGATGCCTATGGGTATGGTAGGAAAGGTAATCAGCGCTGTATTGGTACTCTGTACATCATGGGTGGGCTTGGCAGTGTATTATTTCTATGCCAAGGATAAGTTGGTGAACTGGTTCAAATAATCGGATGAAATCAATACTTGGAGGCGGAGCCTAAGGCCCCGCTTCCATTGTTTATATAAATACAATCATCAAATATGCAGATATTTAGTCCTATGACTTATGACCAATCACATTACGATGCTATCGTACGTTTGCTTGGTCAGCTCACCTCGCGTACCATCTCTTTCGGTGAGGCGGATTATCGTGCGTTGATTGCTTCGTCCAACAATCAGCTTTTTTTATTACAGGAAGACGGACAGGTGATAGGCATGCTCACGGTAGGTGTCTACCTCAGTCCTACAGGTAGCAAAGCATGGATTGAGGATGTGGTCGTCGACAATATGTTCCGAGGTTGTGGTCTGGGACGCAAGTTGGTGGCCTATGCCATAGAGTTCTGCAAGTTGCAAGGCATCAACACCCTTATGCTTACGTCGAATCCAAAACGTGTTGCTGCCAATGCTTTGTACCAATCGTTAGGATTTGAAGGTAAAGAAACAAACGTATATAAGATGGACTTGCTTTAGAATATACTATGTAAAGAAAAGAAGTGCTCCGACTAATAAGTGGAGCACTTCTTTTTTATAGTTATATTTTAACTGTTTTTCTTTGGGTACTTGCGGAACCAACCATCCCAACGGAGGCGCATCACGCCGAACATGGCTTCGCCGAAGATGCTGCTGTTCATCTTTGAAGTTCCGAGTTCGCGGTTTACAAAGATAACGGGAACCTCTTTAATCTTGAAGCCGCACTTGTAGGCGGTAAATTTCATTTCAATTTGGAAGGCATAGCCTTTAAAGCGGATTTTGTCAAGTTCGAGGGTCTCAAGTACTTCGCGGCGGTAGCACTTGAAGCCAGCGGTGGTGTCCTTGACCTTGATGCCGGTAACGAACTGTACGTACTTGGATGCATAGTATGACATGAGTACACGTCCCATAGGCCAATTGACCACGTTGACACCGCTCACATAGCGTGAACCGATGGCTACGTCGTATCCCTCGGAAGCGCATGCATTGTAGAGGCGGGGAAGGTCGTTGGGGTTGTGCGAGAAGTCGGCATCCATCTCAAACACGTAGTCATAGCCATGTTCGATTGCCCATTTGAATCCGCAGATATAAGCGGTTCCAAGTCCTAATTTACCGGTGCGCTCTACCATGAATAGACGCTCGGGGAACTCCTGTTGCAAGGTCTTGACGATGGCTGCAGTTCCGTCAGGCGAACCGTCTTCGATGATGAGGATATGGAAAGTCTTCTCTAAACCGAACACGGCGCGGATGATGTTCTCAATATTTTCTTTTTCGTTATATGTTGGGATGATAACGATGCTGTCGCTCTTTTGCATAGGGGTATAGACTTTTTTGTAATGATTTTGATTATATAACTGCAAAGATAGCATAAACGGATGAGAAAATACCCTATTCTGTTTTAAAATTTCCAAGAATGTGCATTTTCTGTGTGACGGATGAAGTATAATTATTGTTTCTTGCTATTCCTATTGTGGAAAATATGTATTACCTTTGTCCGTATATAAAAACGATGGCAGATGCGGCGCGGGCTGTTTCTGCCTAATGTATATGGATGTATATGGAGATTCTAGATTTGGTAAAGCGCTTTGCGGAACATCCTGGCGTGGCTGCTATACAGAAAGTGTGGAGCGATGAAGAGGTGCGGTCAGTACACTTGAAGGGCCTTTCGGCGTCGGCTGCGCCAATGCTCTTCAGTGCCTTGTCGACGATGGATGCTCCGTGGCAGGTGCCTGTGGGGTTGTTTGTCCTTAATGATCTTGAAGAAGCGGGGTATTTCTATCACGACCTCGTGCAGGTGTTGGGTGAGAGTCAGGTGCTCTTTTTCCCCTCTTCGTATAAACGGGCCATTAAATATGGGCAGAAGGATTCCGCTAATGAGGTGTTGCGCACGGAGGTGTTAACAAAATTGGCTGAGGTTGCCACTGCGGCCAAGAGCAGAGCTAAAAAGCCTCTCTACATCGTGTCATATCCCGATGCGTTGGCTGAACTTGTGGTATCGTGTGAGATGCTGACCGAGCACTCTCTGTCGCTGGAGGTGGGTGCCGGCATCGAAATTTCTAAGGTTGAAGAGACGCTGGTTGATGAGGGATTTGAACGTGTGGATTATGTGTATGAGCCTGGGCAATTTGCGGTGCGAGGTAGTATTGTTGACGTGTTCTCCTATGCGTCTGAGTATCCATATCGTATCGATTTCTTTGGTGATGAGATTGATAGTATCCGTACGTTCGAGATTGAGACCCAACTTTCGCGCGGCAAGGTGCAGCGGATTAGTATTGTGCCGAAATTGGGTGTAGGTAAAGTGGAAGGTGAGGTCCCGTTCTTTGACTTCCTACCTGATAGGTCGGCATTGGTTTTTCAAGACTATCTGTGGGTGCATGAGCGAATAGAGCAACTGAACGAGGAGGGACTTTCACTACAGGCTGTACAAGCAATGGGTGAGGAGGCGGTTTGTCGACTGAATCTGTTAGATGCGTCTGAATACCTGCGGAAAACTTCAACTTTCCGTCGGGTAGAATTCGGAACAAAGGCTACGAACTCCATACGTGCTACCATAACATTTGAGACATCGCCTCAGCCGTTGTTTCACAAGAACTTTGAGCTGGTGGAGCAAACGCTCACCGACCTGACAAGACGTGGCTATAAACTCTATATCCTTACTGACAGCATTAAACAGGCCGAGCGTATAAGGGCAATCTTCGAGGAACGTGGTAGCAATATTCCTTTCGAGGCGGTGGGAAGAACCATACACGGAGGTTTTACTGATGCGACAATGCGGATAGCTTGCTTTACTGATCATCAGATATTTGATCGATTCCATAAGTATAACTTGCGCAGCGACAAGGCGCGTAGTGGTAAGATGGCTATTTCGCTCAAGGAACTTTCGCAGTTTGAGCCGGGTGATTATGTCGTGCACATAGATCATGGCGTGGGGCGATTTGCTGGTCTTGTGCGTATGCCCAATGGAAATAGCACACAGGAGGTTATCAAACTGGTGTATAGCAATGATGATGTGGTGTTCGTGTCGATTCACTCGTTGCATAAAGTGTCTAAGTATAAGAGCAAAGAGGGTGAGGCCCCTCGTATCAATAAATTAGGTACGGGCGCCTGGGAAAAACTCAAGGAGCGTACCAAGACAAAGATTAAGGATATCGCACGTGATCTTATCAAACTCTATTCGCAACGTGCCCAGGAAAAAGGTTTTGCCTATAGTCCTGATAGTTTTTTGCAGCATGAACTGGAGGCTAGTTTTATATATGAAGACACGCCGGATCAGCTGAAGGCAACCATGGATGTCAAAGCAGACATGGAACGTGAACGTCCTATGGATCGCCTTGTCTGTGGCGATGTCGGATTCGGAAAGACTGAGGTTGCAGTGCGTGCAGCCTTCAAGGCTGTTTGTGATAATAAACAGGTGGCTGTGTTGGTGCCTACTACCGTGTTGGCTTATCAGCATTGGCGTACCTTCTCGGAACGTTTGAAAAATTTACCGTGTAAGGTGGAATATTTGAGTCGTGCGCGTTCGGCAGCCGACACAAAAAGGGTTTTGGAGGAACTGAAGAGTGGAGATGTTAACATCGTGGTAGGCACCCATAAACTCATAGGTAAAGGAGTGCAGTTCAAAGACCTGGGTTTGCTAATTATTGATGAAGAACAGAAATTTGGGGTGTCCGTAAAAGAAAAGTTGCGCCAACTAAAGGTGAGTGTTGATACGCTGACGCTCACAGCGACTCCTATACCGCGTACTTTACAGTTCTCGCTTATGGGTGCTCGTGACTTGAGTGTTATACAGACACCTCCTCCTAATCGCTATCCCATTCAGACCGAAGTGCATACCTTCAATGAGGAAATTATTCGTGAAGCGGTAAACTTTGAGCTGAGTCGTAACGGACAACTCTTCTTTATCAATAATCGTATACAGAATCTGCCAGAACTGGCGGCTCTTATTACTCGTAATGTACCGGACGCTCGTGTCTGTATCGGCCATGGGCAGATGTCGCCTGAAGAATTGGAAAAGATAATACTTGGCTTTGTTAACCACGACTATGACGTGCTTATCGCTACCTCCATCGTTGAAAACGGTATCGATATCCCTAATGCAAATACAATCATCATAAATGGGGCACATAACTTTGGGTTAAGTGATTTGCATCAAATGCGTGGCCGTGTAGGGCGAGGTAATAGAAAGGCTTTCTGTTATTTGTTGGCTCCGCCGCTCTCGGGGTTAACACCTGAGGCGCGTAGACGTTTGCAGGCAATCGAGAATTTTACAGATTTGGGAAGTGGCATACATATAGCGATGCAGGACCTTGACATTCGTGGCGCGGGTAATCTATTGGGCGCAGAGCAAAGCGGCTTCATTGCGGACCTCGGTTACGAAACCTACCAAAAGATATTGGGGGAGGCTGTTCATGAGCTTAAAACGAATGAGTTTGCCGATCTGATCATGGGCGATGCGGACGATGACGGCAAGATTAGTGGAGATGGTTTCGTGGAGGAATGCGCCGTGGAAAGCGATCTTGAATTATTGTTCCCAAATGAATATATACCGACAAGTAGCGAACGCATGCTTGTATATCGTGAATTAGACAGTTTGGAGAGTGATGATGAATTGATGAAATTCCGTACTCGCCTCACTGACCGTTTTGGCTCTGTTCCTCCGACCGGTGAGGAACTGTTGCGCGTAGTCCCTCTGCGCAGACTTGGCAAGCAACTAGGCATAGAGAAGATACTTCTCAAGGGCGGTCAGATGGTGCTTTACTTTGTGAGCAACCTCGAGAGTCCCTATTATGGCAGTGCCGCTTTCGGTCGGGTGATGAACTACGTTGGCATATCTCCATATGAGTGCCGTTTTCGCGAGCTTTCTGGTAAGCGCAGTTTGCTTGTCAAAGGAATCGAAACGGTAGAGGAAGCACTGAACGTGTTAAGAAATATGCATGGGAGATAATGTTTGCATATTTGCATAGGAATTCATAACTTTGCGCCCGAAACAAACGGGAAATTTTCTGCGTTGGTTAGTATTGTAATATAAGTATAAGTAATATGAGTTTCGGTACATTTAACTTACAGGAATTTATCAGCACATTTATCATTATGTTTGCTGTAATTGATGCTATTGGTGCTACACCTATCATCATTTCATTACGCGAGAGTGGTAAGGTAATTAAGCCCATAAAGGCAACACTGTTATCGACACTGTTGCTCGTGGGATTCTTCTATGCGGGCGACGTGATGCTCAAGCTTTTTCACGTGGATATCGCATCGTTTGCCGTGGCTGGCTCTATCGTGATATTCCTGATGGCTATAGAGATGTTACTTGATGTGGAAATATTCAAGTTCAAGGGCCCGTCGAGTGAGGCTACCATCGTGCCACTTGTGTTTCCGCTCATCGCAGGTGCCGGTTCGTTTACCACGCTGTTGTCATTGCGTGCCGAATATGCTGATGTGAATATCCTTCTTGGTCTGTTGGCCAATATGGCTTTTGTGTTTTTTGTGCTGACCATGACTCATAAGGTGCAGAACTGGATAGGCAAGGGTGGGGTATATGTCGTGCGCAAGTTCTTTGGCGTTATCCTGATAGCTGTTGCTGTGCGCCTCTTTACCGACAATATAGCCGAACTGATACTCAATATCAGTGCACAGACTGGTAATTAAACATAGGAATTGATTCATAAAACAATAAGAGCGAAGACTCCCTACAGGATCTTCGCTCTTACTTTTGTGTGTCTTGCTTATCTGTATTTCTCCTCGTCGAAGGAGCGGAGAACCTCGTAATGTCCACTATCGGCGGATACGATGAAGTATCCGTCAATTTCGGGATGGAGCTTGCAGTAGGTCATGGCTGAGTCTACTCCTAGCACCATAAAGGCGGTGGCAAGAGCATCTGCGCGCATGCAGTTGTCGGCGATGACTGTGGCCGATAAAAAGGAGTGTTGTACAGGGTAGCCTGTGCGAGGATCAATGGTGTGGGCATATTTGACACCATCTTTATAATAATAGTTGCGGTAATTCCCTGAGGTGGCGATGGCGCAGTCGGTCAGACGCAGCACCGTCTGTAGCTCTTGATTTGTTGAAAGCGAGTCGTCTATAGGCTTGTTGATTCCTATGCCCCATGGATTGCCGTTTTTGTTATGTCCTTTGATTACGATTTCACCACCAATCTCAACCATGTAGTTTTGTACACCGCAACTGTCCAATACGCGTGCTACGCAATCGCTACCGTATCCTTTGGCAATAGCACTGAAGTCGAGCATAATGCGGGGGTCGCTCTTGGTGATGAGCCCATTGTTGAGCGTTACACGATGTAGTCCGACCAATGCCAACAGGCTGTCTATTGTTGAAGCAGTGATATTACTGCTTTGTTTGAATCCGAACCCCCATGCATTGACTAGTGGCGCAACCGTGGGGTCGAAGGCCCCATGGCTTTCTGTATATATAATTTCGGCATTTCGAAAAACCTCGGAAAACAATGTGTCAACACAGAAACGTTCATTGTTGTTAATATGAGAAATAATAGACTTCTTGTTGAATGGTGAAAGTGAAGCATCTACAGCCTGTAGAGCATCAATGATGAGTGGTTGTAGATCCTCATTATGTTCGTAAGTGACAGTGTAAAGTGTTCCGAATATTTTTCCTTGTTGGGTCCGATAGGTGGGTTTGTTCTCACTAACAATAATAATTGTTCCTATTATAAGGAATAAGAGAAAGGGGAGGTGCCAACGTTTGTTCATAGCTTTTTCTTATATATGATGTAATTCGCTGCAAAAGTAAGGATTTTGTATGAGATAAAGAGAGGAAACTATTACAAATCGTAAATAATAAAGAAAACGTTATGATTATATCAATGTGTAATCTGTGGCTGTAACTCGTCATAATTTCGGGTTTTGTTATGTGTGGATTGCATTTCTTGAATAAGTCTTGAAGAGAGTAAACTTTTTCGAATAGTGTCAATCAGACACTTATGATTTTTCTTTTCATTTTCTTGAAAAAAAGTTGTAATAAGATTTGGTCAGTAATTGAAAAGTATCTACCTTTGCATCCGCAATCGAGAGGGACACCCCTTGAGGTTGTAAGAATAGAGTTCTTTGAAAACATTTTCCATACAGACAAGTAGTACAAGAAGCGATCTTGTGATGTCGTCACGAGATCGGGTAATTGAACGAACCGTCAATTTATTTCCTTTTAAGTAGACAAGGATACATCACGAGCAGAGTC
>JAZRDT010000080.1:0-3603 GCA_045660385.1 Bacteroidaceae bacterium
CAGGAGGCCGTTGGCGTAGCCAAGGCGGAGGTGAGCGAGGGGGTATATACACTGAGCAACAATGTGTTGGCTGCATCGTTCGTGCAACTGGGTAATGCAATCTATTTCGGTGGTTCCAAAGCTATGGATCTCGTGGCGGGTACCGAGCTTTTCACGGTGGCTTTCGGCAATGGCGACAATGTACCTGCATCGGCAATGACGCTCAAGGACGTAGCGCTGCAGGAGCTCGAGGCCAATCCCGAGGCGGTGGGTGGTGTTGAGCACTTTGCCGGTAAGGCGCTCGTGGCCAACTACGAATATACCTACAAGGAGAGTACCGTTAATATCGTATGGCGTGCCGTGCTGCGCGATGGTAGCCATTACCTACGCACCGAAATGGAGCTCACGGGACAGGACGATGTGGATATGTTCAACATCATACCTCTTATATATAATGTAGACACCAAGAAGGCTGGCTCGACACCTGCCGTGGTGGGCAACACCCGCGGTGCTGTGCTGATGAGTAACAAGATATTCGCTGGTCTCGAGACACCTACAGCGTATAATACAGTGGGGGATGCTGCAAATGAGGAGAATAAATGGGAACTCACACGTGCCCTTGATGCTGTGTCGCTCTCTGCTTCTTCATGGAAGCTGGTCGGAAAGGCGGATGTTCCAGCTCGCGTTGTTGAGGCAACAGGAGCAGATTATCCTCATGTGTTTGCCTATAAACAGACTGATGTGGAACTAAAAAGGAATCAGAAAGTAGAGGTAAAGGTAGAGTATAAAAGCGGAAGACATCGTCTCAACTTCGGAGGTGCAGATCTCCTGGCTAGCAATGGCGATGTTGTTGCCAATGACTATCACAGTGGTTTCTCAGGACTACAGTTTGATAAGAATACTTTTACCTTTGTTGCTCCTAACGATGGAGTTTTCACTATCCGTGTATTCGTAGAGGATATGACTGAGAGTATCGATGCTACGAGTACGCTTACGACTAAAATCTATACTGCAAAGGAAGGTGTTGAGGTGAACTCTGATATTGTTGGTATACAGGGGCGTTGGAGCCGTAATACGGTATTGGCTAAGGGGGAAACCTGGAAGGTGGGTGCCGTGGTAGGTCTCATCGCTCAGGATGGCTCCGAGGAAGAAACTGATATCCACAAAACACAAAAACGTCGTTCGTTCCTCGCTTATTCGGAACGTGAACGTGCTGTGCCTTGGCGTGCTGTACCCGTATATATTACATGGTACGAACTTCAAATTAGTCGTAATAATGCAGCTCCAGGTCGTGAACATCTTGACAATACGAAGGCCGATCAGGTTATGGATGTACTCAGCCATTGGAAGAGTGACTTCTACGACCGTTACGATGTGGCACCCAAGATGTTTGTTATCGATGATGGATGGGATACTTACGGAGAGTGGAAATTCCATCCTGGATTCCCCAATGAAATGCGCGATATGGCTGCTGCTGCCAAGGAAATGGGTGGTGCTGGTGTAGGAGCATGGCTTGGCCCGGTTGGTGGTTATGGTAAGAGCGGTACTTATCGTCGTGCCTATTGGGAGAACAAGGGAGGAATGCAACTTTCTAATCCGGCCTATTACAAAGCATTCAAAGATGCTGCTTATAATTTGGTAAAGAATCAAGGTGATAACTATACTTTCTTTAAGTTTGATGGCATCTCAGCACAATTCTCTGCTACGGGGCCTGATGATGGTGATGTAGGTAACGAGAATGCCGAGGGTATTATCCGTCTTGAACGTTATGTGCGCGAAGAGTTGCGTGAGGATATCTTCTTCAATACTACCGTGGGTACTTGGGCTTCCCCTTTCTGGTATCAAATTTCGGATGCAACATGGCGTCAGGAAAACGACCATAACCGCATAGGAGATAATACCATCAATCGTGAGAATTGGATAAGCTACCGTGACCGTCTCGTATACCAGAACTATGTGCAGAATTCCCCTATCTGTCCGATAAATACGTTGATGACTCATGGCTTTATTCTCTCTAAGTTTGGACCTCCGGCAAGTGATGTACGTGATTATGAAGCTGTACGCCGTGAGTTGCGTTGTGCTTTTCTTTGTGGATCAGGTATGGTGGAGCTCTATAATGACTATGACTTGATGAACAGCATTAACGGTGGTGCCCTATGGGCTGACCTTGCCGAGTGTATTGCTTGGCAGGAACGCAATGCCGATGTGCTACCCGATGCACATTGGGTAGGTGGAAACCCCTGGAACGGTTCGAAGTGTGAAGTGTATGGCTGGGCATCATGGAACGGAACGAAATCTACTTTGGCCTTGCGCAATGGAGCCAACGAAGCACAGAACTATAAATTTACTCTGCGTAACGCACTCAATATTCCTGTTCACATTAAGGGGAGCATTATCTTATGCAGCTCATTTGGTGATCAGGAAAAACTGGAAGGACTTACAGAAGGTACTCCTATCAATATCGACACCGAACTCACGGTAAAACTTCCTGGTAGTAGCGTGTTTGCCTTTGATGGTATAGATGCTACGATAGCAGTCAATAAGGTTGAGAGTATCAAACTCGTTATGGAAAAGGAGGAAAACAGCATAATGACTAACGAGACGTTGGTGATAAAGGCAGTAGTGAATCCTTCTACAGTGACTTTCCCTGCCATTGTTTGGGTAAGCAAGTATCCCGATGTCGCAACAGTAGAGAATGGCTTGGTGATTCCTCACAAGGAGGGAGAAACGGTGATTACAGCTTGTGCTAAGGATGGCTCAAATGTGGTAAGTGAGGGCCTGATTGTGAAGGTGACTCCGAAAATGATGCAACCTGGCGAACAGGTGGACAAGTTGTCGGAGTTGAGCAATGAGAAGGTATACACCTTGAGGAGTGAGCGCGCATTCTTATTCTACAGTGATGTGACATCTGTGTCCGATGCGATTTGCTCTAGTACGGGTAATTCTGTTGGGGAGATAAACTACTCGCTGACTGATCCGAACTTACAGTTCTGTATCATTGAGGAAGGAGGAAAATACTATCTTTATAGCGTAGGGGCTGGCAAGTATGTTGGCTCAAATGGTAAATATGGGGATACGCCATCAGCCGAACTGAAGATTGAGAATGTAGGTGGTAGCTATCCTTGGAAACTTCTTTTGGGTGGCAAAGGTATGAATTCGCAAGCTGTAGGACTGAACAACTATGGCATCGTAGTCAATGGGTGGACCACTACCGATGCTGGTAACTGCTATCAGATAACCGAAGCGGAGGGGACAGGGTTAGGCGTTGATGAGATGGAGGCCGTTAAGGCTGAGTCTAACGATGTCTATGATCTGCATGGACGAAAGGTGAAGAGCCCTGGCAAAGGAATCTATATTAAAAACCGTAAGAAAATAGTACTCTGAGTGTATGGAGGCTGGCCGTGGAGGTCAGCCTCTTTGTTAAGTAGCCTCTTCGATGTCTCTCCCTTTCTCTTTTTGCTTAGAGTCTCTAAGAACACCGACAAAAATTGTCAGTTGTCGATAGTTTTGTTACCTTTGCACCGTTTTTCTATATACCATATATATTATATATAATATGTCGACTCATCGTCCCTCTGTGGGATATCATATCTTGGCGCTGGCTACCATACTCGTGTGGGGCAC
>JAZRDT010000081.1:0-5129 GCA_045660385.1 Bacteroidaceae bacterium
ACTCAACAAGTCTGGCTTGGCTGCGAATGTGGTAGATGCTATTCCCTTTGCAACATGGCCCCCATTGCTCGTCATCATCGGCTCAGGTCTCCTCTGCTATGCTATGGCAAACTTCATCTCACACACCGCTACTGCAGCGCTTCTCGTACCTATCCTTGCAGCTGTGGCAGTAGGCCTCATGAATGATCCTGTTAGTGCTGAGGCACTTGGCAGTGTAGGTGGCGTGGCTACCTTGCTCGTAGGTGTGGCTATCGCATCGTCAGTGGGTATGGTGCTCCCCATCAGTACACCTCCCAATGCATTGGCCTACGCTACTGGTCTCATCGAGCAGAAGGACATGGTCAAGGTAGGTCTCATCGTAGGTGCAGTGAGCCTGCTCCTCGGCTACGCAGTACTCATCGTATTGGGTACCAACGGACTGCTTTAAGCAATAGAGAACCCTATACAATATAAGAATAGGAGCCGCCCATAAGGGTGGCTCCTATTTTTTTCTTCTCCTGCGTGGACTCATCAATCTTCGCGGCGGTTGCGCGGGTGGTGCTCGATAATCTCCGAGCGGAGGCGATGGGCATCGATGTGGGTGTAGATCTCGGTGGTGCCAATGTCCTCGTGTCCGAGCATGCTCTGAATGACGCGCAAGTTGGCACCTCCCTCGAGCAGATGGGTGGCAAAGGAGTGGCGCAGCGTGTGCGGACTGATACTCTTGGTGATGCCAGCATCGCGAGCCAGCTCCTTAATGATGTGAAACATGGTGATGCGCGACATGCGCTTGCGGAAATGGGCACTCACGAAGAGGTAGTCCTCGTGACCGGGCTGGATGGCTATGTCGGCACGGTCGGTGAGGTAGGCCATAATCTCTGCAATGGCACGCTCAGAGATGGGCACCAGGCGCTGCTTGCTGCCCTTACCCTCAACCTTGATGAAGCCTTCGGTGAAGTAGAGGTCAGAGAGTTTGAGGCTACATGCCTCGGACACACGCAAGCCGCAGCTATAGAGCGTCTCGATAATGGCCCGGTTACGCTGGCCCTCCCGCTTGCTCATATCGATTGCCTCAACCAGACGATCAATCTCCTCCACACTGAGCACCTCGGGCAGATGCATGCCTATCTTGGGCGACTCGAGCAGCAGACTGGGGTCGGCCTCAAGGTAGCCTTCGAGCACAAGGTACTGATAGAACGAGCGGATGCCCGAGAGTATGCGGGCCTGCGAACGCGGGGTGATATGCTGGTCGTGGAGCGAGGCAAGGAAGTGCTCCAGATCGTCGAGATGCACCTCCACCGGGTGTATGGGAGTGTCGAGCTGCGCAAGGTAGGCAAGCAGCTTGGCCACATCGCGCACGTAGGCCTCGGTGGTATTGGTCGAGAGTCCCTTTTCGAGCAACAGGTGCTGCTTGAACTTCGTCAGCAGCTTCTCTTCTGACGTATCTTTGGAATGAGTCATCGGGGCTATTATATCATATCACCCGCAAAAGTAGCTAAAAATCTTGACTGTGCAATGATTTATTTTTTCGTTTCGTGCCGTTTTTACATCACTTCGTTGTATCTTTGCATTCGCTTATGAACGATAACAAGAAACAAATATTGGTGCTCAACGGCCCTAACCTCAACCTACTGGGCAAGCGCGAGCCAGGCATCTATGGGAACGACACGATGGAGGCAAGCTTTGCCGCCCTTCAAGCACGTTTCCCCGATGTGGAGCTCAGCTATTACCAGTCGAACGTGGAAGGCGAGCTCATCAACAAGCTGCACGAGGTGGGATTCAGCTACGACGGCATCGTACTCAATGCCGGCGCCTACACCCACACCTCGGTAGCCCTGCACGACGCCATCAAAGCCATCGCCACACCGGTGGTAGAGGTGCACATCTCCAACGTATATCAGCGCGAGACCTATCGCCACACCTCGCTCATCACGGGCGCTTGCCTCGGTGTCATCGGAGGCTTTGGCATGGACTCGTACCGATTGGCCATAGAAGCATTGATACAGCTATGATAAGCCGCGACGAGGCCATTGAGGCCTACATACTGCAACACATGGACGAGGAGAGCGACTACCTGAAGGCGCTCTACCGACAGACGCACGTGAAGCTGATAAACCCACGCATGACATCGGGACACCTGCAGGGACGCCTGCTGAAAATGCTGGTGCAGATGGTGCGCCCTCAACGCGTGCTCGAGATTGGAACCTTCACCGGGTACTCGGCACTCTGCATGGCCGAGGGACTGGAAGAGGGCGCAATGCTGCACACCTACGAGATTGACGATGAGCTGGAGGACTTCACCCGCCCGTGGATCGAGGGCTCGCCTCACGGACATAAGGTGTGCTTCCACATCGGCAATGCCCTGGACGAAGTGCCGCACTTGGGCGAAACCTTCGACCTCGTGTTTATGGATGGCGACAAGCGCCAATACATGCAATACTACGAGATGGTGATGCAACACACCACACCCAATGCCATCATCCTGGCCGACAACACGCTTTGGGACGGGCATGTGGTGGACAAAGCCTATGAGAACGACCGGCAGACAAACGCCATCAATGAATTCAATGCCTACCTGGCAGCCGACCAGCGCGTAGAGAAGTTTATCCTCCCCCTGCGCGACGGTCTCACAATGATCAGAAAGAAATAACAACCAAGAATAGAACAAAACACAATGGAATCAACCAGACAAAGCAAGATTGCACGCCTCATACAGAAGGAACTGAGCGAGATATTCCTGCTGCAAGCAAAGTCAATGAACGGCGTACTCGTATCGGTGACATCCGTGCGCGTGAGCCCCGACCTCAGCATTGCACGCGTATACATCAGCGTCTTCCCCTCGGAGCGTGGCAACGAAATCGTAAAGAACCTCAACGGAAACATGAAGTCGATCCGTTTCGACCTCGGCAACCGTCTGCGCCACCAGCTGCGCATCATACCCGAGCTGAAGTTCTTCATCGACGACTCGCTCGACTACCTGGAGCGCATCGACGAACTGCTCAAGTAACAGCAACACCGCGAGCCGATGAACCTGCCGCTCCACATAGCCAAGCGCTACCTCTTCTCGAAGAAGTCGCACAACGCCATCAACATCATCTCGGCCATCTCCGTCTGCGGGGTGGCCCTGGCGACTTTGGCTCTGGTATGCACGCTCTCGGTGTTCAACGGCTTTCACGACCTCATAGCCAGCTTCTTCACCCACTTTGACCCCGACCTGAAGGTAGAGACTATCAAGGGAAAAACCTTCACCCCCGACAGCACACAGCTGATAGCCATACAAGCCATTCCAGGCGTGGAGGTGGTGAGCGCTACCCTGGAAGACAATGCCATGGCCAAGTACAAGGAACAGCAGACGATGGTCACCATCAAGGGCGTGGACGACAACTTCCAGGCATTGACACATATCGATGAGATCCTCTATGGTAATCCCGAGTTCAAACTCTACGATGCGGTGGTAGACTATGGCATCATGGGGCAGCAACTGATGTACATCCTCAACACGGGCGTACAACCCTACGACCCCATCGAGGTGTATGCGCCACGCAAGGGTACAAGGGTCAACATGTCGAACCCCCTGGCCAATTTCCACCGCGAACTACTCTACTCGCCCGGCTCGGTATTCAACATCAACGACGGCCGCTACGCATCATCCTACATCATCACCTCGATGGACTTTGCACGCCGCCTGTTCGACTACACCAACGAGGTCAGCGCACTGGAACTGCGCCTGCTCCCCGAAGCCGACGCAGACGACATCAAGCACGCCATCAGCGACATCGTGGGTGAAGGGTTCACGGTAAAGGACCGCTACGAGCAGCAAGAGGCCACGTTCAAGGTGGTGAAGATCGAAAAATTCATCTCGTACCTCTTCCTCTGCTTCATTCTGATGGTAGCCTGCTTCAACATCATCAGTTCCGTATCGATGCTCATCCTCGACAAACGCGACAATGCCAACACACTGCGCAGCCTGGGTGCTCCTGACGGCATGGTGGCACGCATCTTCATCTACGAGGGCAACCTCATCGCCCTCATCGGCGCCATCGTGGGCCTTATATTAGGCATCGTGCTATGCCTGCTGCAGCAGCATTTCGGACTCATCGGCTTGGGTGGCGACGGACAGTTCGTGGTGTCGGCCTACCCCGTGAGAGTGAAGTTCACCGACATCGTGCTTGTGTTCTTCTCCGTGGCCGTAGTGAGCGCCATCTCCGTATGGCTCCCCATCCGCTTGGTAAACAAATATTTCATGAAGGACTAATCATTCCCCTCCACATGCATGACCACGTGCTTGAGTCTTTTGGGTACTCATGCGATTTTTCTGTAGAAAAGAGCTTATTTACCAAACTCTATCCGCCCTTTTATCCGCCCTTTCAGTTATTTCCTTCAGACTCGATATCGCCATTTCCCTTAAGAACTTCAAGTCCAATGTTTAAGGCCATAGTAAGAAGGTCGCTTTGTTGCTTGTATTTTTCACCAAGCATATACATCATTTTTCATGAATAGCACCGTTAAGGGGATAAATAATCAGAACTCGCATTGTGAAGAGGCCGTGATGAATACAAGCACAAACAGGATGAGCAATTCATTATCTACTCCGTACCTCCATTGATGATAGGACGAAGGCTGATTGTCGGGGATGAGTTCATATCTCTGCGTTCGCTTAATCGTGACTTTGCTTTTAGCGAAGTTGCTCACGATCGGCTCTTGATTTTCTGTACTTCGTTATGATAGATAGATTCTGCCTATAGCCCGATAGGCACAAAAAATGTAAAAAAAATCGTATTTTTCAGAATCTTTTCAGAATTGGCGTGTATATTTGTACCGAAATAACGAAAAAACTAAACGCTAAAGGTTCGTGCCAGTGCCGACGCGGTATGAAAGCGTCGGTTGCGACGACGAGAACTTTAGTTCTCCAACCTTTAGGTCGCTGGCCGCATGGGAAAAGCAAAGGAGTCTAAAGCTTGCTTGAACTCTTGCAGCGAGCGTAGCCGAAGCTCAACAACGAAGTTGTTAACACTAAACACAAAACAAGCACCAATATGAAAAGAACCCTACAAACCTTGCTCCTTGCCCTCGTGACACTGCCCATGCTGGTGCAAGCCGCGGAGCACGACAATCGCCTCTACCTCACCGTGGGCGAGATCACCGAGAAC
>JAZRDT010000082.1:0-9520 GCA_045660385.1 Bacteroidaceae bacterium
CGCCGTTCGACTTGTCGATGGTAATCGTGAGAATATAAAACTAACTACTCCCTTTGATCTTACCGTAGCGCGGGCCTTAGTGTCTCAAATGGAGTAGTCAGTGTGTTCTCTGCGTGATTCTGGACAGTTATTTGTATAAACGAGATAGTCGTATCTTTACCTGTCGATGGGTATCTCGGTTGTTACTCTTCTATGCCTGTGGGACGCATGATGTAGAGCTTGTCATTGGGGCGTATGCGGTCGGGTACTTTGAACGACACGTGCGCGCCCTTCTTTACGGTATCGACAGGCTTGAGGTTGACGCGTGCCTCGTCGAGGGTCACATACATAGCTCCCGTAGTGTGTCCTGTGATAAGGAGTTTGTCGCCTACATGTAGCTCGGCGGCCTCGACGAGGAACTCAGCTACACCGATGTTGGAGAAGTAGCGGATACCTTTGCCTGCATAAATCTTACGCTCTGTGGCATTGGAGCCATAGTGGCGGGTCCACTCGCCGAGGCGCTGACCTAGGTAGTAACCATTCCAGAAGCCGCGATTGAAGACGGTGCGCAAGCGCTCGTCCCACTCGTCCTTCTTCTCCTCGGTGAGCGTGCCGTCGAGGTAACTGTTGATGGCTTCGTTGTAGCACTCGACCACGGTCTTCACATATTCGGGTCCGCGGGCACGGCCCTCGATCTTGAACACGCGCACACCGGCCTCCATCATCTCGTCCATGAAGCGGATGGTCTTCAGGTCCTTGGGTGACATTACGTATTTGTTGTCCACCTCGAGCTCGATGTTGCCATCGGTCTCGCTCAGGAGATGGGATGCTTCGGGCACTCTTGTGACATCGTAGCTTCGGCGGCATACCTGCATGCAGGCACCGCGGTTGGCCGAGGCGTTCAGTTCGTGCAGACTCAGATAGCACTTGCCCGATACGGCCATACACAACGCTCCGTGGCAAAACATCTCGATACGGATGAGTTCGCCCTTGGGACCGCGTATCTGCTCGTCTTGTATGGTCTTGTAGATGGCTGCCACTTGCTTGAGATTGAGTTCACGGGCGAGCACTACCACATCTGCAAAGCGGGCATAGAACTTGAGCGCTTCGGCATTGCTTATATTGAGCTGGGTAGAGAGGTGTACCTCCTGGCCTATGGTATTGCAGTAGTCCATTACAGCCACATCGGCAGCGATGACGGCCGAGATGCCGGCCTCGTGGGCGGCGTCGACAATGGTGCGCATGAGTGCCACATCCTCGTCGTAGATGATGGTGTTGACCGTGAGGTAGCTCTTTACACCATGCTCGTCGCATGTGGCAGCAATTTCGCGCAGGTCGTCGATGCTGAAGGTGTTGGCCGAGCGGGCACGCATGTTGAGATTTTCGATGCCGAAATAGATGCTGTCGGCACCGGCATTTATAGCTGCAGCCAGTGACTCGCGTGAGCCTACGGGCGCCATTATTTCAAAGTCTTTACGATTCATGCTACAAAAGTATATAATAATCGCCGAAAAATGTGCTTCATTGACGATGAATTGCTGAATAATTGTTAATTTTGCACCGTTTTTTGTGCAGCACATGCACGCTGTCGATGCAATTTATTAGGTATCAGTTATATTTAAGAAATCATCTCGTATGAAATTGTTTGAATTCCAACCTAAGTTGTTCTCTTGTCTCAAGAGCTACAACAAGGCTACCTTCATGTCCGACCTCATGGCCGGTATCATCGTAGGTATTGTGGCATTGCCGCTGGCCATCGCTTTCGGTATTGCTTCGGGTGTAACTCCCGAGAAGGGTATCTTCACCGCTATCATCGCGGGCTTGCTCATCTCTGTATTCGGCGGTAGCAAGGTGCAGATTGGCGGTCCCACAGGTGCATTTATCGTTATCGTCTTCGGCATCATTGCCGAGTATGGCATCGGCGGACTCACCATTGCCACCTTCATGGCGGGTATCTTCCTTATTCTAATGGGTGTGCTGCGTGTGGGAACTATCATCAAGTATATCCCTTATCCCATTATCGTGGGCTTCACGAGCGGTATCGCGCTCACCATTTTCACTACGCAGATCAAGGACCTCTTTGGTATGCAGATTGCCGAGGTGCCTGCCGACTTCGTGAGCAAGTGGGTGGTGTACTTCCAGCACTTTGGCACCATGAACATCTGGCCCTTGCTCATCGGTGTATGCAGCATCCTCATCATCGTGTACACTCCGAAGATTAGTAAAAAGCTCCCCGGCTCGCTCGTGGCCATCATCGTGATGACCGTAGTGGCATTGCTCTTGAAGCAGTATGCCGGTGTCACCACCATCGAGACCATCGGCGACCGCTTCACCATCAACCCCGACATGCCCAAGCCCGAGGTTCCCAAGATCACTTGGGAGGTATTCACCAAGCTCATGTCGCCCGCCCTTGTCATAGCCATGCTCGGTGCCATCGAGTCACTGCTCTCGGCTGCTGTAGCCGACGGTGTCATCGGCGACAAGCACGACAGCAACCAGGAGCTCATGGGTCAGGGTATCGCCAACATGGTGTGCTCGCTCTTCGGTGGTATCCCCGCCACAGGCGCCATCGCCCGCACCATGACCAACATCAACAACGGTGGCCGCACCCCTATCGCCGGTGTCATCCACGCCCTCGTGCTGCTACTCATCTACTTCTTCCTAATGCCTTTGGCCAAGTATATCCCCATGTCGTGCCTGGCAGGTATCCTTGTAGTGGTATCATACAACATGAGCGAATGGCGCAGCTTCAAGGCTATCTTGAAGAACCCCAAGAGCGATATCGTTGTGTTGCTCGTGACCTTCTTCCTCACCGTAATCTTCGACCTCACCATCGCTATTGAGGTCGGTATCCTTATTGCTTGCTTGCTCTTCATGCGCCGCATGTCTGAGGTTACCAATGTATCGGTGGAGACAAGTGAGATTGACCTCAGTGCCGATAGCGACCTGCCCGATAATATAGAGCATCTCATCATTCCCGACCGTGTGGAGGTGTACGAAATCAATGGCCCCTACTTCTTTGGTGTTGCCAACCGCTTCGAGGAGGTGATGAACGATATGGGCAGTATCCCCGCAGTGCGCGTCATCCGCATGCGTAAGGTTTCCTTCATCGACTCTACCGGTGTGCATAACCTGACCAACCTGTGCGAAAAGTGTCTTAAGAAAGATGTGCACATCGTGCTCTCAGGTGTCAATCCGAAGGTAATGGAGGTGCTCACCAAGGCCGGATTCGACAAACTCATTGGCAAGGAGAATATCTGCAGTCACATCACCATTGCGTTGGAACGCTCTAAGGAATTGGCTGCCGGACTTGCAAAGTAAAAGGCATCAAAAACATAAAGGTAAAGAGGCTTCAGAACCCTGAAGCCTCTTTACCTTTTATAGCAGACATCATCCACGATGGATGCCGTAGGCCGTCTCTTCGCGGCGATGGGGATAGTTGCCGCGCAACCACTCGAAATCTCCGGGGTGTGCCTTCAAGGCGTTGCTGTCGTTGTGTGGATTGTATATCTGGAGCAGGGCATCTTCGATGTCTCCATCCAGTGTAACGGGACTTGTGGGGGCAGGTGGCACAATTTTCGGCACTGCGCCAAGGGCAAAATGGCGTGCCAATGCTTCGAGCGACATGCGTGTAGCTGTGGCCTTTCCGTCGGCCGAGTAGCCGGCAATGTGGGGTGTGCCAAGGTAACAGCGGTCGAGCAGCGTGAGGTCTATGTCGGGCTCATGTTCCCATACATCGATAATGCATTGTGCGATGTGTTGTTCGTCGAGCGCCTGAAGTAATGCTGCGGTGTTGGTGGTCTCTCCGCGTGAGGTGTTGATGAAATAGGGCTTGCGCTCAAGGCTGGCAAAGAAGTCGCCATCGGCCAGATGCCATGTGCGGTAGGGACCATCGTGTGTGAGCGGGGTGTGTAGTGTGATGATATCGGCCTCGCGGGCAATATCGGACAGAGAAACAAAGCCCTCCTCGCCTTGTTTCGCGCGGGGCGGGTCGCACAGGAGTACGCGCAAGCCCCATGTGGCGGCCATACGGGCTACAAGCGTGCCAACGTGGCCTACGCCAACAATACCAATGGTGCTTGAGGATAATGTCAAACCGCGCTCGCGCTGCAGCAGAAGTAGCACCGATTGCACGTATTGGCACACCGATGCAGCATTGCAACCCGGAGCATTGGTCCAATGGATGTTATGAGCGGCGCAGTAGGCCGTGTCGATATGGTCGTATCCAATGGTGGCGGTAGCTATGAACTGGACGCGGCTTCCATTGAGCAGGTTGGCATCGCAGCGGGTGCGGGTGCGTACGATGAGCGCATCGGCATCGTGCACCAGAGCAGCATCAATGTGTGCGCCAGGCGCATATACGGAATCTACACCCATTGCCTCCAAGGCTTCGCGGATGTAGGGAATCTTATCGTCTACAACTACTTTCATTTAATACCAATATGCTTTCGGGACCCATGTTGAACAGGAGGTCGGCAATGCTCATGTTGGGCATGAATCCATGTTTTTCCTTAAATACTTGATAATACTCTCTTGGGATAAAGGCAGCATCGGTGTTCCATGCATGCTTGGGATGGATGCATTCGCGCAGGTCGAGGGTCGGGGATGAACTACCATACTCTGTGGTGCGCTGCAAGGGAGTGTCGATACCAATAAGTTGGCACATGAGGTGTGTGAGTTCGAGGTTGAAGTCATATAGGTACTCATACTTTTTCTCGTAGAAGGGGCGCAGGTCGTCCTCATAGTAGAGGAAGAAGGGGGTGTGGCGATAGGCGGCCTCCAAAGCGTTCCAATGGCGGTGGCGCCAATTTCCATGGTCGCTGATACGGATGTCACGCATCAGGCACTTGCCCTCAGCCGTTTTCTCGGTGGGGATGGTGAGAGCCAGCGGACCATTGGCATCCACTATTATGCAGCGGTTGCGGTAGGTCTGCTTGCTATAGTTGTCGCATGCCTCGATATAGGCTGTGCCATTGCACTGCTGCAATTTTGTATAATATTGTATGGGGGCCAAATAGGCCGATGAGAGGAGTATGTCCATATTCGTACCTAAGATCTATGGTAGGGGATCCACTATTTTTATGCAAATGTAATGGTTTATCTCCAACAGGACAACAGAAGGCGGACTTTTTCCATGCCCGCTATCTGATGGAAACCTCACAAAAACCTTAAAACTTGCAAAACAGACCTAAAATGTGGAAGATTATCCGTACATTTGTCGTATGAAATGGATTGTAGGCCTAAAAATATGGGTAATTTTGATGCTGTGTGCATGTACGGGTGTGCAGGCACAGAGTTATAGAAAGCAGGTGGTGCTGCCCATGGAGGTGTACGAGGGCGACACAATCCCTGTGATACACATGCGCGACGTCTACATCTATGAACGGATGAAGTTCAAGAACCGTCGTCAGGAGCGCTACTATTGGCGTACGGTGCGTGATGTGAAGAAGACATTGCCTATCGCCCGGGAGGTGCGCGGCATCATCATCGAGACGTACGAATATCTGCTCACCTTACCCGATGAGCATGCCCGCGAAAAGCACCTCGCCGCGGTGGAGAAGGGATTGATGGCACAGTATACACCCCGCATGAGGCAACTCACACTCAGTCAAGGAAAGATGCTTATTAAACTCATTGACCGCGAATGCGAGCAAACGGGCTACGAGCTCATACGCGTGTTTATGGGCAATGTGAAAGCGGGTTTCTACCAGGCCTTTGCAGCACTCTTCGGTGCCAGTCTGAAGAGAGGGTACGACCCCGACGGCGCTGATGCGGAAATAGAGGAAATCATCTTCTGGATAGAGCAGGGGCAGCTATAAAACATTATAAAGGAATAGAAAAGCACTATTTTTTGGCGGTTTATAGAAAATTTCTTGTAACTTTGCAGAGATACACAAGGCAAAACCAATTATAAATCATATAAAAGTGAAGCTATGAAAACAAATTATGAAGTTCGTTATGCTGCACATCCCGAAGATGCGAAGAACTACGATACCAAGCGTATCCGTCGCGACTTCCTCATTGAGAAGGTGTTTGCAGCCGATGAAGTGAACATGGTGTACTCAATGTACGATCGTATGGTAGTGGGCGGTGCAATGCCCGTACAAGAAGCATTGAAACTTGAGGCTATTGATCCGCTGAAGGCTCCCTTCTTCACCACACGTCGTGAGATCGGTATGTTCAACGTAGGTGGCCCTGGCATCGTGAAGGCTGGCGACGAAACCTTCGAACTCGACTATAAGGAGGCACTTTACATTGGTTCGGGCGACCGCGATGTCATCTTCGAGAGCAAGGACCCCCAGAACCCCGCCAAGTTCTACTTCAACTCATGCACAGCACACCGCAACTATCCAAACAAGAAGGTGACTAAGGCCGATGCTGTAGTAGCACACATGGGTTCGCTCGAGGGTTCTAACGACCGTAACATCAATAAGATGCTTGTCAACCAAGTGTTCCCAACCTGTCAGATTCAAATGGGTATGACCGAGCTCGCCCCCGGTAGCGTATGGAACACCATGCCTGCACACGTTCACAGCCGTCGTATGGAGGCTTACTTCTATTTCGAGGTGCCCGAGGAGCATGCAGTATGTCACTTCATGGGCGAGGTAGATGAGACACGCCACATCTGGATGAAGGGTGACCAGGCTGTACTCTCTCCCGAGTGGTCAATCCATAGCGCTGCTGCCACACATAACTACACCTTCATCTGGGGTATGGGTGGTGAGAACCTTGACTATGGCGATCAGGATTTCTCATTGATCACAGATCTGAAATAAACTTGTAATTCATAACTCATAATTCATAACAGAAATGAACATGTTTTCATTAGAAGGTAAGAACGCTTGGATTACTGGCGCATCTTACGGTATCGGATTCAACATTGCCAAGGCATTTGCAGGTGCTGGCATCAAGAACATCATCTTCAACGACATCAACGAGGAGGCTCTCGCAAAGGGCTTGGCCAACTATAAGGAGGCAGGTATCGAGAACGTACATGGCTACGTGTGCGATGTTACCAATGAGGATGCAGTGAAGGAGCTCGTAGAGAAGATTCATGCTGAGGTAGGCCAGATTGATATTCTTGTAAACAATGCAGGTATTATCAAGCGCATTCCCATGCACGAGATGAAGCGCTCAGAATTCCAGCAGGTTATCGATATCGACCTCGTAGGTCCGTTCATCTGTGCTAGCGCTGTTATCCCCGAGATGATGGAGCGTCGCGAGGGTAAGATCATCAACATCTGTTCAATGATGTCAGAGCTTGGCCGCGAGACCGTATCGGCATATGCTGCTGCTAAGGGTGGTCTGAAGATGCTTACACGCAACATCTGCTCAGAGTATGGTGAGTACAACATCCAGTGTAACGGTATCGGCCCGGGCTACATCGCTACTCCGCAGACCGCTCCACTCCGTGAGCGTCAGGCCGATGGTTCACGCCATCCGTTCGATTCATTTATCTGCGCAAAGACTCCTGCTGGCCGTTGGCTCGATCCTGAGGAACTCGCCGGTCCCGCAGTATTCCTAGCTTCTAAGGCTTCAGATGCCGTAAATGGTCACATCCTCTATGTTGACGGCGGTATCTTGGCTTATATCGGTAAGCAACCCTAAGCCTCTGCAAAGAGACTTAATAGTGTGAATTATGAATTAAGAATTATGGCATGACGCTTCATGTTTTAGTTTTTAGTTCATAATTCATGTTTCATAGTTATCCTATAATCAATAACCTGTAATTCGTTATTCAATGAAGAAGATTTTTTCATTCATCAGCCTTGTCGCCCTTCTCACCGCTTGTGGACAGCAGAAGAGTACCGATTTCGTCGTTACCGTGAGTAACGATCAGGACTTCGACCGCATCGAAGAGATGGTTGAGGTTCCCATTAGCGATATTGCCAAGAAGGTGCAACTCATCGATGAGGAGCAATACATTATTTTGGATGCCGAAGGCAACCAGGTTCCCTATCAGATTACCTTTGACGACAACCTTTTGTTCCCTGTTACTGTGCAGGCCAAGGGTGAGGTTACATATACAATCACTGTAGGCGAGCCTGTTGAGGTGGAGCAGCTTGTATACGGACGTCACTACCCCGAGCGTGTCGACGATATCGCATGGGAGAACGACCGCACTGCTTATCGTGCCTATGGCCCTGCCTTGCAGGCAAGAGGCGAGCGTGCCTTTGGCTACGACGCTTGGGTTAAGCGCGTGCCCGGACTTGTGGTGGAGCAACGCTATGCTACAGAATTGAACGAGGAGATTCGCGAGCAGATCCGTCAGCTGAAGAAAGAGCGCAAGTATGCCGAGGCCGACGAACTGTTCCACTCCATTTCATATCACGTAGACCATGGTAATGGCCACGACTGCTACAAGGTAGGTCCTACACTCGGTTGTGGTACAGCAGCATTGCTCAATGGCGATGCCATCGTATATCCCTACTGCTGGAAGGAGTATGAGATTCTGGAAAATGGTCCCTTGCGCTTTACCGTGAAACTCACCTACAATCCGCTTACCGTGGGTAACAATGAGGGTGTGGTAGAGACTCGTGTCATCTCTCTTGCCAAGGGTTCACAACTCAATAAGACCATCGTGAGCTTCGAGGGTCTTAACCAGGCAACTCCCGTTGCTACAGGCCTTGTTATCCATCCCGAGAATCCCGATGCTTATGTGCTTGAGGGCGAGAAGGGCTACATCGCGTATGCCGACCTCACCGACAATGTAAACAATGACAACGGTGTAATCTATGTGGGTGCTGTAATGCCCGAAAAGGTAAAAGAGGCAAAGACTGCTATGTTTGCCGAAAAGGAGGCTAAGGAGCGTGGTGCTTCAGGTCACGTGCTTGCCATCAGTAACTACAAGCCTGGCAGCGAGTATACCTACTACTGGGGTTCAGGTTGGAGCAAGTATGGTTTCGACTCTATGGAGGCGTGGACCGACTACCTCAACCGTTATGCACAAAGCGTGCGTAATCCTTTGCAAGTAAAGTACTGATCATACAGATATCCCTGATAAGAGGGGGGAGGAGAGCCAATATGCTTTCCTCCCCCTTCTCTTTATGCTGTCTGATTACTCCTTCAGCGCCTCTGCCACCGCCTTGGCCTTGGCGCTTCCGATAAGTGCTTCGAGCTCTTCTATTGGAGCGGCCTTAATGCGCTTTACGCTCTTGAAATGCGCAAGGAGTGCATCTTTCGTTTTGGGGCCTATGCCTTTGATGTTGTCAAGAGCCGAGGCCGTCTGTCGTTTGCTGCGCTTGTCGCGGTGGAAGGTGATGGCAAAGCGGTGTACTTCATCTTGTATGCGTTCGAGCAGGTGGAATAGGGCGCTCTGCTGCTTCAGTCCGATGCTCATCGTGGGGAATCCGAAGAGGAGCTCGGCAGTGCGGTGTCGGTCATTCTTGGCCAATCCGGCAATGGGGATATGCAGGCCCAGCTCATCCTCTACTACCTCGCGTATCACCTCCATCTGTCCCTTGCCACCGTCGGCAATGATGAGGTCGGGCAGGGGAGTACCCTCGGTAATCATACGCGAGTAGCGGCGGTGCACCACCTC
>JAZRDT010000083.1:0-2186 GCA_045660385.1 Bacteroidaceae bacterium
TCTGCAACGAGAAGGACAATCCCGAAGAGCGCGTGCAACAGTTCTTTACAGAAAAGGGGATTAAGGGAGAGAGTCTGCGCATCAGCAACGACCTGTGGCTATTGATGCAGACGCGATTCAACTTCAGCGGCATCCCCTACGTAGCACTGATGGGCAAGGACGGCTCTATCGTGGAGGAAAACATCCATGTACATGAATCCCTCCTCGACAAACATCTGGCAGAATAGGGATGGGACAAGAATTTTGACTTCGTCGAGCTAAACCTTCCCTTAAATTCATGGCCAATTCATGAGCATTGCCTTTAGCCCCTGCGGGCGGCGAACTTCGTTTCGTGTTTTCTTCTCTTTGAACATAAATTACCGTAAATTATCCATAAATTTGCCACAAATACATAACCACAATGAAACCAACCAAACTATTTCTTGCGCTTGCCGTAGCGGTGCTGCTGGGGGCGTGCAATGCGAACAACAGTTACATCATTGAAGGCAAACTTTCGGGAATCAAAGAAGGTACCGAAATACACCTCTTCAGCAACGAAGAAATGATAATATTGTCGCCCATCGCCACTACACAATTGAAGAACGGGAAGTTCCGCTTCGAGATAGAGACATTGCCCGGCACCACCCAACTTGTCCACTTAGTAGTAGACGCTAACTACGGCAGCCTGCCACGATTGTGGGTGAGCCAGGGCACCCGCACCACAATCAAAGGTAAAGGCTGGAATTACTGCGACTGGAAGATCCGAGGTGGTGCACCTGAGCAGGAAACGGAGAATAAGATTGTAGCGGCTACACGGGATCTGCGTTCTGAAGGGAATATAGACAACAACGATTTCTTCATGAGGGCACTTAAAGGACATACCGCCGAGAAATATGATAGCCGCATACGTATGTTTCAAAGAGGAATGGCATTCGCCATTGAAGACGTTCCTTTGCGCAGTGCCATCTGTGATGCGTTGGCCGACCTTCCCGTCGACCAAGCTTGGATAGTCAATCTATATGAAGCTGCTCGCAGCCTCGACGAAGAGGTAAAGAGCAAGGGACAAGCACTCTATGCCCGCCTGTCAGACGAGCAGAAGTCCAGCGAATATGGCAAAACGCTGGAATGGTATCTGTTCCCTGCCCCCAAAGTGGAGATAGGCGACCCACTCTTTGATGGCACCCTCTACGATCTGAACGACGAGAGACATCACCTGATAAACTACCGTGGCAAATACGTATTGCTCGACTTTTGGTTTGCAGGATGCAAGCCGTGCATCCAAGCCATCCCTGAGCTGAAGCAGATTGAGGAAGCCTATAATGGAGAACTCGTCGTTGTCAGCATCAGCAGCGATAAAGTAGATGTGTGGAAAGAGGCATCCGAGCGCCTCGGCATCACAGGCAACAGCTTCAATGACCACAAAGAGAAACTGGGTATCGTAAACCATTACGTAGGCTGCTACGACGGTTACCCCAGATTCTACTTGGCCGCGCCCAATGGCACTGTCATTGATTACAAGCAGGGGTATCGCAGTGGCGAGCTCACCGAATTCGTGGAAAAGGCTATCAAAGAATACACCAGCAACAACAAGTAAAGCAATAACCATAATGAAGACAAAGCTATTCCTCTTCCTTGCCATGGCAATGCTGCTGGGGGCGTGTGGGAACAAGAACGACAAGATACATTGCCGCATTAAAGGTACAGTGCCCGACTCTACCTATACGATGATGCTTCTTGCTCCAGCGGGTAGCGACTTTCGTGTGGTAGATGCCGACAGTATCCCTGTAGTAGACGGTAAGTTTACATTCGACCTCTATGTGGATGAGGTGATGCCCTATGAACTCGTCTCAATGGAGGAGCACAATCTCGGAAATATGTTCCTCTGTGAATTCTTTGCTGAGGAGGGTACGATCAATGTCACTTTCTACCATTACGAAAGAGATGCCAAAAGGCCTATGGTGAGGACTAAATGTCCTACAAATTTGAAGTTCCAGCAATTTGACGCCGAGCGGATGCGCAGGATTGCGCCTATATTGCAACAATTAGATTCACTAAACAGCACCGGCCAGTGGGACAGCCCGCGAATGGGTGAGCTGAATGAACTCTACTATACGACTCTAAACAAATGTGCGGAAGATTTCATACGCGATGACAATTCTATTGTAGGCTTGTATCTACTGATGTTCCAAGCGGTGCGGATGCCTCAT
>JAZRDT010000084.1:0-2483 GCA_045660385.1 Bacteroidaceae bacterium
TGGCATAGAACTTGACGATGTGATACAGGATGCGAATAACCGTTCGCTCACGGTGGTCGGTATATTTGAGGATTTCCCCAGAAGCTGCGATTTGTATGGACTCCAGATGTTTGTGGTTGCACCTCTCAGATTATGGGACGGCAATTGGCAATTTGTCTACTTCTATAAATTGAAGGCAGCTTGGATGAAGGATGCCTTCCTTGAAAGCCTCTATCCCAAGTTCAAGAGCATCTATGGGGAGAAGTATGAATCAATGTCACTCGAGGAGTTCCGCTCCGACCCATTTCGTCAGTTGCAGCTGACAGCGCTTAAGGATATCCATTTCTCTGAGACGGTGTCAGAAACAAAGACTGCAGATGCTACTACCACCTATACGCTATTGGCCATAGGTATTGTTATCATCATCATTGCTTTTGTCAATTTCATCAACTTCTTCATGGCGATGATTCCGCGCCGTATACGGAGAGTGAATACCGAGAAAATTTTTGGTAGCACTGTCCGTCGCTTGCGCCTCGGGTTTGTGGGCGAAGCTGTCGGGTTGGTGTTGCTCGGTTTGTTATTGGCGGCCTACATTATCTTTATGATTGCCCCTGAAGTGGGGGCCAATCAATTTATCTCCACTTCTATTGCCTTGGAAGATAATTGGGATATGGTGCTTGTGATGCTCGGTGCAGGAGTTGTGCTTGCTGTAGTTGCCAGCGTCTATCCGGCTTACTATATAACCTCAATACCTCCAACTTTCGCCATTAAAGGGTCGTTTGGCAATACAGTTGTGGGCCGCCGTCTGCGCTTTACGTTGCTGGGCTTGCAATACATGATTGCCATTACGTTGATTACCTGTACTCTGTTCATCAATCAACAACACTCCTATATGATGAGTTACGATATCGGGGTGGATAAGAAGCACTTGCTTGCCGTAGAGTTGGGGCCTAATGCAGCTGCGCTGACTACTAAGGCCAACCGTCCGGCTCTCATGTCGCTGCTCAACGAGAACCCGATGATAAAGGATGTTGCTTTCTCATTTCAAAATATAGTGTCGGACGGATGGCGCACCAGCAATGACTACGAAGTCATAGGCGAAGATCGCAAGATTCGAATGGACCTGCAGGAGGTGACGCCCAATTTTCTTGAAGTGATGGGGATTGGCATTACCGAGGGACGTAACTTCGAGTCGCACGATATGCAAAATCCCCAGGGTGCAGTCATATATCCAGAGTTTGCCAAACGTAAGTACGATCTCACGATGGAAACTCGCATGAATCTAAGTTCCCTGGCTGGAGGAGACACACGACTGGTAGGTTTCTGCGAAGATGTAAAAATGCAGCCTCTGCAAAAGGCAACACGACCTACGGCATTCTATGTATCAGGAAGAGACCCACGTTTCTTTGTAGCTTACATTCGCACGACCGAAAATGCCGATTTGAATGTCTTGAAGGCACACATTGAGAGTTCGTTTGCGAAACTCGACCCTCAGGTAAATCCCGAACAGCTTAAAATACAGTCTATCGACGAACAGCTGGGCCGCGAGTATGAGAAGGAGCAGGAGCTCACACGCCTCGTCACCGTGTTCTCTCTCATCTCCATCCTCATCGCCCTGATGGGAGTCTTCGGCCTCGTCTTCTTCGAGACGCAGTATCGCCGCCGCGAGATTGCCGTACGCCGTGTGCACGGAGCGCAGATAGGTCAGGTGTTGCAGATGTTTGTGTGGCAATATGCCCGTATGGTGCTCGTGGCCTTCCTCTTTGCCGCTCCCGTGAGCTACCTGATCATGTCGCGTTGGCTCGAAGGCTTTGCCTATCACATTCCGCTCTACTGGTGGGTATTCCTCATCGCTCTCGCCATCGTGCTGGCCGTGACCTCGGCCATCGTCGTAGCCCGCGCCTACCGTGCGGCGAAGGAGGATCCGGTGGGGGCGCTGTATAAGGAGTGAACACAATTGACAATTCAGAACAAGAGATAACATCATCAACATAAATAGATACTTTTCAAATGTGATGGAGGCTGCCCGAGAGGGTGGCCTCCATGTTGTGTGTGGTGTACAATCCTTGCTTCTTCTGCAGGGTCTAAAGCCCAAAAGTGTCAAAAAATTGGACACTTTTCATCGAAAAAAGCATTTTGTTGCATTTTTTTGTGATGGTGCTTGCAGGGTTCGGTAACTTTGTTCACAGAAATTTACACGCATAAGATATGAACAATCTAAGTAAACGAATCTTGATGGCTGTGGTGGCGATGCTCCCTCTCGGCTTGATGGCGCAGGGGGTGGAGCGTACGCTCACGCTAGCCGAGGTGGTGGAGATGGCGCAGACAGAGTCGCCCGATGCCGTGGCGGCACGCAACACCTACAAGGCTGCCTACTGGACCTATCGCAACTACCGCGCCAACAACTTGCCGGAGCTGTCGCTGGGCAGTAATCCCTACCTGAACCGCACGACGGACTATGTGACCTCGGCAGACGGTTCGGTGTCGTACGTAAGACAAAACAA
>JAZRDT010000085.1:0-2027 GCA_045660385.1 Bacteroidaceae bacterium
CCTTTGCCCATCTTCTCGGTATCCTCTACGCCGTATTTCTTAGCCACTTGGCGAATCTCATCTTCGGTCATGGTGCTGAGGTCATAGCCCGTCTTCTCTTGGATAGCCTCCAGGATAGGCAGACGGCGGTATGGCGCCTTGAAGTTCACGATATTATCGCCAATCTTCACCTCGGTGGTGCCATTTACGGCAATGGCAATCTTCTCCAGCAGTTGCTCGGTGAAGGACATCATCCAGTTGTAGTCCTTGTATTGTACATAGAGCTCCATGCAAGTAAACTCTGGATTGTGGGTGCGGTCCATACCCTCGTTGCGGAAGTTACGACCAATCTCGTACACACCCTCGAAACCACCTACGATCAATCGTTTGAGGTAGAGCTCAGTAGCAATACGCATGTACATATCCACGTCCAAGGCATTGTGGTGCGTAATGAACGGACGAGCCGATGCACCACCTGCAATAGCTTGCAGCATTGGGGTCTCCACCTCGGTGTAACCTGCCTCGTCAAACACCTGACGCATGGTTCGGATGATAGTTGCACGCTTGAGGAAGACGTCCTTCACGCCCTCGTTCACCACGAGGTCCACATAACGTTGGCGGTAGCGTTGCTCAGGGTCGTTGAAGCCGTCGTATGCTACGCCGTCTTTGTATTTCACGATAGGGAGTGGGCGGAGTGATTTAGCCAGCACGGTGAGTTTTTGTGCGTGTACGCTGATCTCGCCCATTTGGGTGCGGAAGACAAAACCCTCGATACCTACGAAGTCACCAATGTCGAGCAACTTCTTGAATACCACGTTGTACATCTGTTGCTCTACAGTAGTGGCAGTTTCGCCTTCTGGGGTAGGGGCTTGGATGTCATCGCGGCTTACATATACTTGGATACGACCTTTAGAGTCTTGAATCTCTACGAACGATGCTTTTCCCATGATACGACGTGACATCATACGACCTGCAATGCGTACAGGTTTGCCAGTGTACCACTCTGCGTCTTCGGTTTGCTCATCAACGAAAGTTGACTTAATATCGGTAGAAAAACCTGTAACTACATACTCATCAGCAGGATAGGGATTGATACCCATATCACGCATCTTTTGCAGACTTTCTCTGCGGATTACTTCTTGTTCACTAAGTTCCATATCTTTTTTGTTCTTAAAATATATTTCGTTCATATGTGCGCACAATACGCAATTTGGGTGCAAAGGTACAAAAAAATATACATATACGCAAGAGACAAGAGCATTTTTATATGAAAACAATTATCAGTACCACTTCATCATACTATGGGAGTGATAAGTTGTTCGACACATAATTTCATGTGATAGTGTAGTAAAATGGCGCAACATCCTCGATATAATGATAGGTAGGGGTGTTGACGATGATAAATACAAAGGTTGCGCAGTGATGGCCGTTGTGCTCAACGATATAACTCACGCCGCGTTGGATGTCGCTCTCCAACTGCTCGCGTGAGGGATAACCGTCGCCCCATTGCGTGGGATTACCGTCGGCAATCATCTGAGCACGAGCGTAGGCGAAGATAGCCTGTAGGGCTTCAATGTCAGCGTATAAAGTAGGACGGATGGTCATGAGGGAGTTCAGGAGTTCAGAAGTTCAGAAGTTCAGTATAGTGTTATTGATTGTTTAGTAAAGTAATAACGGTGATTTCTGGTGGGACGCCAAGGCGGACGGGTAGGGTGCAACCTAGGCCTGTGTTGATATGGAGGGATTGCCCATCGTTGTGGTACCAACCTTCGGACTCGGTGAACATGAGCAAGGAGAGTGGATAGCCGAATAGGCGCACTTGTCCCGCATGCGTGTGTCCGCTGAGTGTTAGCGGGATATCGGTTTTTGGGATAACCTCTCCTCGCCAATGTGATGGGTCGTGCGTTAGCAATATTTGCAGTCCATTTCCTTTCGCCAGCGGGGTCCCCGAAAAATCTGCTGATTTTTGGGGTGCTCTATCGCCTAATAGCCTTATCGCCTTCATAATATCTCCTCGGGAGATGGTCTGAAAACCTTGTCCCTGGCAG
>JAZRDT010000086.1:0-10914 GCA_045660385.1 Bacteroidaceae bacterium
GCGCTGAGTTCCACTGGCCCGCTGGTTGCTACGTTAACAACGAGAAGTACAAGAACGTGCTCATGGCTATGCCTACCGTAATGGATGCTACTGGCGTACACTTCGGTGAGGTTACCGGCACAGCAGAGGAGCTCGCAGCGCTCGATGCATCATACGCTCACCTCCAGGTGATGCGCGACGAGATCATCAGCCTCGGCATCATTCCTCCCGTAAGCGAGTGGGCTACTTTGAACCCCAACTTGGCATAATCGGCACATAGCTTATTGTAATATTTGCGGAGGCTCAGGGCGTAAACCTTGGGTCTCCGCTGCTTTTCGCTCGGTTTTTAGCTTGTCTTGTAGACATTCTCGTTCGGTTTGCACTAATTTTAACTTGCTTTGCAAGTTGAAGATAGGCTGCACCTCAGAACCTTTAGGTCGACGCCCGAGATAGAAAACGAGGGGCTTAAGTCAAATATTCATATAAATTTAATTTATCATTGAATCTCTGCCTCGCTCAGTAAAGTAAAAATAAACTTTTTCTCAACTTTCGCTCGTTGAGATTTGGTATTTCGTTCGGTTTGCACTATCTTTAACTTGCTTTGCAAGTAGAAATTAGGCTACGCCTCGGAAAAAATCAAATAAATATTTGTTTTTTCGCTCGGCTTGCACTAATTTTGCAGCCGCTAAAAGTGTAAAGGAGGTAAAAACCAACAGAAATATACCGAAAGTAAACCCCGGAAGCACGTGCCGCGAGCACGTAAATAAAACAGAATAAGAGTAATAACAAAATAATAAAACAAAACAAAATGATCGTAGTACCCGTAAAAGAGGGCGAAAACATCGAAAGAGCTCTCAAGAAATTTAAGAGAAAATTTGAGAAGACTGGCGTAGTTAAGGAACTCCGTCGTCGTCAGCAGTTCAACAAGCCTTCAGCAGTTAAGCGTCTGAAGATGGAGCGTGCCGTATACGTTCAGAGCTTGCGTCAGAACGAAGAGTAATTCTCATACGATACTCATACGAATGAGGGCAGACCTTTGCGGGTCTGCCCTCGTTTTTTGTTTACATCGTTCATCGCTTCTTCGGCATCACATTCAACTTATAAGTCAAGTGCAGCATCACGTAGCTGGGGACGGTGTTTTGCCAAGTCTCTGTGCGGCCTTGGGCGTTGTAGTTGCTGTACACGTTGGAGAGCTGGTGCAGCAGGTCGTAGCCTTCGAGCTGGAGCAGCACACGGCTTTTGAATAGAGGTTGAGTGAGCGAGGCGTTCCATACGAGGTCGTCGGTGTTCATCGAGCTGTCGCCATAGCCGCGGCGCGAAAACATCTTCAGGTCGGTGGCAAGCTGCATGCCGAACGGTAAGCGGTATTCACACGTGAATCCATAGTTGAAGTCCCAAGTATGGATAGTCTGGAAGTTTTGGCGATGGCTGTCAACGATGCGGTACTGTACGGTACCGTTGGCGCCGAGTTTGAAATCTTCCCATTGGAAAGCAAGTCGGGTATATTCCTTCATCCACCAGTTGTTTACCTTGCTCAGACGTTCGTTGCCTGTGGCGCCTTCGGTGGATGCGATGTCCACGTTGCGGTGGTAGCTGAAGTTGGTGCGTGTTTGCCAATGCCAGTGGCGTTGTTCGTCGAGGTCGCGGCTGAAGTTAAAGTATCCGCTTGTGCTCCAGTTGCCGTTGACATTCTCCGGACGGTAGGTGCGCACACCAGTCTCCGTATTATAGGCGTAGCCGTTGGCGATGCTGTTTTGACGTATCCAACTGGTGGTACCCACGGCAAGGTTCTGGTTGTGGTCGCGGTTGCGGATACTGTAGTCGAGCACAAACTCGTGAGAGATGGCAGGCTTGAGTCCATTGTTTCCTATATATATGTTGAGCGGGTCAAGGTCGTTGCGCACATCCACGAAGTGCCCCAGTCCTGGCAGGTTGTAGCTCATTCCATACTTGGCATAGTAGCGTCGGTCGAAATTGTGGCTGCGGCGGGTAAACTCCACAAAGGGTGTGGGGATGATGTTGTGGCGACGTACGAGGGTGTCGGTCAAGGGGCTTTTATGACGGTAGCTCCGGTTCTCGATGTGGAAGGGCATGTCTACACAAAACCACGTAGACTCGCCGTCGCCCTCCTTATTATAGAAGATGCGTGTGCCAGGCACATACTTGGTGCGGTTGAAGGTGGTCTCCTTCGTGTTGTTCATATCCATCGTCAGCAAGATAGAGTCACGTGTAGAGGGTAGCTCGTAGATGTCGCGCTCCGACTCGGCTCCCCATCCGTCAAGGCGGTCGAGGCGGAAGATGCCTGTGTTGTCATAGTTGTATGCGCGGTGCAGCTTCACGTAGCCCTGATAGTTCCAGCGATTGAGGGCATGGATACTGTATTTGGCCTCTGCATCAATGGCAAGGTCACGCTTCCCACCCTCGGAGTATTCATTGCGGAAGTCGCGGCTCGTGGCCATCGTCTCATTGTCGAGGATGTTGCGATTCTTGAAGTTGTTCCAGTTGTATCGGGTGTTGGCATAGAGGTCTATGTCATCGCCCCACGGCAACTTCTTGCCGAAGTTGACATCAAGGCCGGTCTGATAGTACTCTCCTCCCTCCCAAAGGTTCTTTCTTGAACGGGTGACGAGCATATTGCTAAGTGAGGCCGTGCGTATGGCAGAGTATACCGAGTCGAGAATCTGCGGTGTGGAGCCATAGCTGCCGGGGTTGTCCGAGAATTGTGCATGGCGTTGCTCTAGCCATCCATCGGAATTGGTGTAGTGGAATGTCGTTGTTGCACGTAGCCAGAAGGGCTTCTTCCAAGTGAATGTGTTGCCTGCTCCTATTTGGAACGACTGCCGGCGGTCTAACTTCTCGGTGCGACTGAAGATGTTGCCCGTATTCAAGAAACTCTCCTGTGCGCTGTGCGATTGCATTGTCCCGTCAACCAATCCGACCTCCATCTTTGCCTGCTCCTGCCACACCTTGTCGGGGTGCTCGGCGTGCAGACTCATACCAATCACTTTCAGGTCTATTTCTCCATCGTTGAGCTTCGTGGGGTCCCACTCCCCTTCGTTCCCTGGAGAGCGGGCTTCGTTCACGTTGTTCAATTTTGCATACAGGGCGAGGCGAGTGTTGGTGGTGAAGCGCAGCCCAAATAAGCGTCCGTTATAGCGTTCCTCCGTGCCGCCTCCAAGCGAGGCATTGGCGATGTAGCCGGTAGAGTATTCGCGCTTGAGCTTCACGTCCATCACAAACTCCTTCTGTTCCGTGTCGATACCCAGCCACTCGCTCTTCTCAGTCGACTTTTCGTAGATCTCCACGTTCTGCACCATGTAGTTGGGCAGATTGTCGAGCATCACCCGATTGTCTCCCTTGAAGAAATCCTTGCCATTCAGTGTGAGGTTGTCAATCTTGCGTCCGTTCACAAATATTTGTCCATCATCTTTCAGCTCCACGCCTGGCAACTGCTTGATGAGTGCGTCGAGCATGCTCCCCTCAGGCATGTTGAAGGCGTCAGCATTGAACACTACCGTATCGCCCTTATACACGAGTTTCACTTGCGTGGCCTTCACCACCACTTCATCGAGAAAATGCTCAAAGTTGGTCTGCGGTTCCTTGAGGCGCATGTTGTGCCACTCGGCATCGAAGTAGGTATTGCGGGCAATGTACTTCACCTCGTGGTCTACGTAGCAGTCCTCATACTCGGGGTGCTGTGCCAGGATGATATACCGGGCCGGTTCGGCAGGGATAGTGAACTTATACGTAGCATCCACCTTCATTCGGTCGCCATTGTTTCGCCATGTGCGCAGCGTATCTATCACCACACTGTCGGCAGTCATCAGCGTAATCTTTGCGTCGAGCACGCCTTGCAGGGTGAGCGAGTTGCGTACGTGTCCCCACAGCGAGATGGTGCGTCCCTTCTTGGGCTTCGGGCTGGCCTTGGTCTTCATAGCCGTTTCTACTTCTGTTATCTCTGTCGGTTCAAACCCTTTGACTGCTCCTGTGCCCAGCACCAATGCTGCAAGCACCGCAATAAACTTAATCTTTGTCATGTTCGTATATGTTTCAGTTCTTATTTTCTGCCCTAAATACGAACATGGTTAAGATTTGTTACAATGTGTGAACGATTTTCCCGACTTTATGCTTGAAATGGTGTAGAAGACCTTAAATTCTTTATCAGACTATTGTTGATTTACATTTTTTTAATGTAAATTTGCAGTAGTCTTTTACTAATAATAAACAAATTATCGATGAAAACAATTAGAAGTATTGTCGCTGCCTTTTTCTGTTCTGTAATATTATCTGTAATAATATGTAGTTGTGCTCCTGAGACCATTGAATCTCCCGACATTTTTGATAGGAATACCGAATGTGTTATAGATTCACTCTCAGAGGAGTACATGATGCAAGTAAAGGCATACGAAAATTACACGAAGATATTAAATATAATGAGCCAGCAAACACGTTCTGCTAATAGCCTTGATGATTATCCAGACTATTATGGAGGCTCATACATAAATGATGAGAACAAATTAGTCGTCCTTATTAAGAGAGAATATTTAACAACAAGGGATGCGAATTCTATTCAAACTGAAGTTATTGATGATGTTGTATATGAGCCATGCGAAAATTCGTATAATCGTATGATAGATATTATTGATTCTATTAAAAATACTTTGGCCTTTAACCCTGAAAGTCTATCACATGTTTCAATGTTGGGTATTGATGACGCAAGCAATAGAGTGTTTGTTTGTTTTTCAGACGATTACACAGAGAATGTACTGAATAAATGTGACTTTGGAGATAATATTATGGTATGCTATCAAGGTTGTCGTATATATGAAGAAAGTTTCTCACGTGTGGTAAATTCTGGTGAAGCTACATTTCCTCCTGCTCCTCCAACATATCCAGCTTTACTTTGTGGGGATTCAATATATACCCTCGTGGGGGGAGGAACATATGGTGGAAGTATAGGCTATAGGGCTATAGATTCATTTGGTGAAGAAGGTTTTGTGACAGCAGGTCATAACGTTAATCTATCTGGGTCTGTTTATTGCCCGCACACATGGGAGAAAATAGGGCTTGCTGTGGAATCTTACTACAAAGTGAATAATCTTGACGCTGCATTTTGTGTAGTAGAAAATGGGAAGTTTTCTCTAACTAACAATATTAATTATACAATAAAAGGTAATCCCGCAACTGCGAATTGGGATACTCTATCCACTCACATTGTAAGTAAAATGTTAAAGGGAACCATTGTGTATATGTCTGGAATGCGTTCAAAGAATCAGCAAGGTCGCGTAATCTCATCTTATGCCACATATCCTATTAAGGTAGATACGACAGATAATAAGCCTTACAATGACTCTATTGCCTTTAGAGATGTTGTATTGTCAGACTATCCTTCACAAAGTGGAGATAGTGGGGGAATTGTTTATACAAAACGACGTATAAACAATGTTAATGGAACAAATTGCACTGTAGGCATCCACGTTGCATATGCTGATTCTATAGTAGTGGATAATAAGAAAATTAGACCAGTTGTATGTATCAAAGCAGAACATATTAACAGGGTTATGGGATTGTCACGGTATTAGAATTTATGAAACTTATAGTTTTCATTATATTGCTTCTTTTGTCGAGTTGTAAGAGTCTCAACAACGCAAGTATCTCTATGGAGGGAGGCTTGAAAGAATGCCACACACCTAAGGAGACAGACGAAGTATGCATGCCTCATGATACCTTGAAGATGGAAGCTGTATGGCACTTCGACAAGGATGGCCGGATCGGTTACGAATGGTATGAGCTTAAGGTAGAGAACTATACGAACACCGACATTGCCATATACCCTGAGTTTTCTGTGGATACTGTTGCGGAGGGGAGGCGTGCCATGTTGTTCCGCTCATGGAATGACCGCACGATAGTTGTTCCTCATGGGGAAGAGCAGAAGTGTGCAATCACATTCAAACGAAACAATAAATATCGGTACCGGCCATTGGACAGAGAATATATCCTGTGCCTGAATTACACCGTAGCCAATGATACAATGATGCAGCGGTTGGAACTTCCTATAGAGCGACCTGCATTTTGGCGTGAAGGTACATACTACATGTATGAAGCCTATATATTGCAGGATGGAAAGGTGGTACATACAAGCGATGGGGCAGACCGTTTGATTTATCCTTCTGAAGATCCGTACGCGGACCATATACCGACAACGCAGGCATCTTTTCCAGGTGGAAGAAAGGCTTTCGAGACCTTCTTCGCGGCGAATGTCAATCGCCCAACGGATGAGAACGGGAATCCTCTCAGGGCCAGGGTCTTGATTGAGTTTGATGTTGATGCTGAAGGGAATATCTGTAATATTGATGCGAAAAGGAATTTTACGCCCAATGGCCGACCTCCTCATACGGAACTAGTTGAGGAAGCCATTCGAATAGCCAAACTAATGCCGAAATGGATTCCCGCAACGGAGTGGGGTGTGCCTGTGTGTAGCCGTACTAATCTGCAATTTCGATTCTAAGAACACAATTTATCGGTACGCTGAATGTTTGTTGTGCTTCTGAGTGAGTAAAAAAGTTTTATTTTTGGCCTGGCACGGCGCAGCGAGGCTGCAGTTTTTTTTTGGGGGGGGTAATGTTTGGGGTTAAAGGAATGCCTCAATGAAATCGGCGATTTTGGGGTACTGCACAAAGAAGTATGGGTAGGCGCGAGATTATTCTTGCATTTTTTCGCTAATAACGCACCATTCCTCATGCAGTTTTGTTATCTTCGCAATGTGAAACATATATTTACAATAACTAAAGAATAATGTTTATGGAAAAAACACGTATGGGCTTCTTTGAAGCCGTCAAGACCTGCCTGAAAAAATCGTTCGTATTCAAGGGCCGTGCACGCCGTTCCGAATTTTGGTGGTGGATATTGTTCTCTACTATCCTCAGCTTTGTAGTCACGCTCCCTGCCGAGGAGATCTCTGAAGACAATCTGTTGCTGATGTTGCTCTACACATTCGGCTTGTTGGCATTTTGTGTGTATCTCGGTATTGCCAGCTTTGCTGTTTCTACCCGCCGCCTACACGATATCGGACGCAGTGGCTGGTGGTATGGCGCTTCATTGATTTTCGGTACAGTGTGGGGCGTATGGATGATAGTCAAGATGGTTGGCGTTGTCAGTGGTATGAATCTTGCCAATGTAGATGTGGAGTCTGATGCTTTTACGTTTACAGTCTTGAAGGAGATGTGGGGCGTGGTGCTCATTCCCTATATCCTCTATATCGGCTACTCCATCTTGCTTCTCGTGTGGTACTGTAAGGATAGCCAGCCGGGAGCAAACAAATATGGTGAGAATCCCAAAGGAATAACTGAGTAATTGAAAATGCTTATATAGAAAGAGGCGTGTCAGAAATGGCACGCCTCTTTCGTTTGGTTCTTACTGCTCAATAACTTGCGAGGAGCAAGCCAAAAGTTCCGATTTGTTTATTGATAAACTCACATATCCGTGGATATTTAATTACGTATCCGCGGATATTTTATTACGTAATCGTAAATATTTAACTAAATATCCACGGATATTCTATTTTTTATATACTGAGAACTTGCTTTCCAGGCAAATATTTTGTAACTTTACGGAGTAATCAGTGAAAGAAAAGGAATAATAAACTAAGATATTATGGCAAAGTACATCAAGCAAGAGTTTAAGAGCATACATGGTGAGGGCGAGGCCTCGGCATATTACCGTATGGAGACCTCGCGTCGCGTGACGATGGCCGAGTTTGTCAAAGAAATCTCTATTCCGGGCTATGGCATCAGCGAGGCTACGGCAGTGCAGGTACTCAGTCAGGCAGCCACTTCGCTGGCGCGACTCATGGCGCATGGCTGCGCGGTGACGATTGATGGCATCGGGACCTTCAAGGCTACGGTGGGCGTGTGCGACGGCAAGGAGCAGGATGCGTTTGTCGATAATGAGCCGCAGCGCAATGCCCAGAGCATCGCGGTGAATGGTGTGCACTATCGAGCTGACAAGCAGTTGGTGAAGGCTGTGCGTAGTCAGTGTGTGCTGGAGCGTGGCAAGCAGCATCGCATCAGGCACTCGCCTTATACGCTGGAGGAACGCATTGGTCGTGCCATCGCTTATATCGGGGAACACGGATATATGCGCACTCGCGACTATGCCGAGCTAAACGGGTTGTCTCTGTCGACTGCTACCGTAGAACTGCGCAAGGTGCGTAAGGAGGAGACATCGAGTATTCGCGCCATCGGCAGGGGAAGTAGCTTGATCTATGTGAAGAGAGGGTAATGGTTGAGACTTTCTGCCAGCGCCAACCCAAAAATAAACTTTTGTCACTTAATTACTCCGATGAAACCGCCCATTTCATCGGAGTAATCTCTAAACATTCAGCTCTAAGCCATCAACCGTAGCTCCGCTGCTGCACCGTGCCAGGCCAAAAATAAAACTTTTTTACTCGGTGAATGGCGAGTTATCTCCACCAATTGCTTTCTATGCAAAGGCCCTTCTTGTCTGCTGCCGTAGCTTTTGTAACGCAGAATACGCCATTTGCGAGAATACCAGAATAGAGACTCAGAATTTCATTCTCATCCATGAAATAGCAAGCGACCATTCCATAAGCTTTGCCTACCCGAAACTCTACTACATCATATTTGTGTGCATGCTTGTACTGGTCTACAATACGCTTAAACTCTTTGTAGTCGGTGTCATCTGCGACTGGACGTTGGCTATAAAGCAGATGGGTCGTGAGAGTGTCTCCATCCTTGTAATAAGCATCATTCGGAAGAAATGCATCCCACATATAGTTGGTTGCAGATGGATACACATGCGTCGCTTGATGGCGTATCGCACGTGGGTCGTTGTATTGTGCCTGAAAGAAATCGTCCATTGGTTACGATACGGCTGCGAGACTTCTGCCCAGTAGGGAGAGGCGCGTCATCGTCTGCCAGATAGAAAAGAGCGATTCGTTGCAGCTTCAATCTCAACTCAGGGACGACTCTTTCAAAGTCCTGTCTGTCCATTGCGTATTGAGTGCTTGTTACGTTCTGCAAAAATACGGTTTACTTTCCTTTTTTCAAACATCATTTGCCCATAATACGTCTATGCAGCGGATTTGTTACACTCCGCTGCAACTTTTTTCTTCTTTTCTTTGCATAGTCAGGAAAAATCACTATATTCGTCCTTTGAATAGGCAAGTGTTCCGCCAGCGGAAACAAATTGGCCTTTTCTCCTATATTATATATATAATAAGGTGTGTGCCATGAAACAGGAATTGATAAATGATTTCTTGGACTATCTGACTCACGAGAGAGTCTACTCGCCCCATACAGTGACGAGCTATGGGAACGATCTGCGCGAGTTTGACACATACCTTAAGAATCCCGAAGATCCGATTGAGCTGCCCCATGCAGATGCCGACCTCGTGAGAGGGTGGGCGATGGATCTTATGGCATCGGGTATGAAGGCCACCTCGGTAAACCGGAAACTGAGTTCGCTACGCACCTTCTACAAGTATCTGCTCAAGAAGGAGGTGATAGCGGTGTCGCCCTTGCAGAGTGTGCGCGGACCGAAGAAGAAAAAGCCGCTGCCGCAATTTGTGCGCGAGGCCGACATGGAACGCCTGCTCCATGACACCGCCCAAGGCGAAACGTGGCAAGAGATGCGAGAGCATGTGATCTTGCAGCTGTTTTACGAAACAGGCATTCGCCTTTCTGAACTTGTGGGCCTTAACGATGCCGATGTGGATCTTGGACGGATGATCATCAAGGTCACGGGTAAACGCAACAAACAGCGCGTTGTGCCCATAGGCCAGGGCATGACTGAGAGCCTGAAGCGATATATGGAAAAACGGAACGAGTATTTTAGCCCCTCAACTTCCGACTTCCAAGTTCCGCTTTTCGTTACCGACAAAGGCAAGCGCGTGTATCCGGCTTGGGTGTATCGCCTCGTGCGCAAGAACCTCTCGCAGGTGGTGACGCTCAAGAAACGCAGTCCGCACGTGCTGCGCCACACGTTTGCTACGGCGATGCTCAATAACGATGCAGAGCTGGAGGCCGTGAAGGAACTGATGGGGCACGAGAGTGTGAGTACCACGCAGATCTATACCCATACCACATTCGAAGAATTGAAAAAAGCATATAGCAAGGCCCATCCACGGGCAAGTATTAACCAATAATAAAAAGGAGGTAAGTATGAAGACTAACATCCAGAGCATCCATTTCGATGCAAGTGAGCAATTGCAAGCGTTTATTGAAAAGAAGACAGCCAAGTTGGAGAAATTCTTCGACGAGATAGATACCGTGGAGGTAACCCTCAAAGTAGTGAAGCCCGAAACGGCCATGAACAAGCAGGCCGACGTGAAGGTGCTGGTGAAAAACGAGAGCCTCTTCGCATCGAAGATTTGTGACACTTTTGAAGAGAGTGTTGACCAATGTGTGGACGCTTTGCGCATCCAACTTGAGAAATATAAAGAAAAATTGCGTGGAAAGTGAAAAAAAACGCAAAACCTTTTGCAGGTTTGAAATAAATGCCTAAATTTGCAGCCGTTTTAGCGCAGTTCGCTGAACGGCTGCTTAAAACTTGCCTCTTTAGCTCAGTTGGCCAGAGCACGTGATTTGTAATCTCGGGGTCGTTGGTTCGAATCCGACAAGAGGCTCAAAACAGAAGAAGCGATCTTTATTTTGTTGATAAGCATCAAAAGCGAAAACATCTCGGGCAAATTCCAGAGTGGCCAAATGGGGCAGACTGTAAACCTGCTGTCTTTCGACTACGGTGGTTCGAATCCATCTTTGCCCACCATGCAAAGAGATGCGGAAGTAGCTCAGTTGATAGAGCATTAGCCTTCCAAGCTGAGGGTCGCGGGTTTGAGCCCCGTCTTCCGCTCTTTTGATGTTGCTGTTATAGCTCAGTGGTAGAGCACTTCCTTGGTAAGGAAGAGGTCGCGGG
>JAZRDT010000087.1:0-4552 GCA_045660385.1 Bacteroidaceae bacterium
CTCCTTGGCACACAGAACGACATGGCTACGATTCGACTTAAGAATTTTTTTGAAAGTAATGCTTTTGAGGGCACTGGCTGTACGTTTGGTGAAATGCATGACAAGGCATTGGAGAGAGTCGGCAACATCGTTGATGCTTTCATCACCCTTGCAGGTGTTGATGAAAATGATAGTCAGAGACTCGCGCTAATGGCAGTGCTCTATGAAATATTGTGGGATGAAGTATGTGGTTGTTGGAATGATGATACAGATATTATTCGTATTGAATATAACGATGAAGTCTTAGTCAACAAACCCACAAATGAGGTGCTTGAAGAGTATAAGTCGTATTTAGAAAAGGTAGAAGGTCATGTGCCTCCCTATGAATGCGAAGATGAGGATTGGGACGATGAGGACTGCGACTAACTAACCGAATTATACAAAACACATAGGAGGCTGCGCCAATGGCGTGGCCTCTTTTTTTTGTTCTGACGAAAAAATCTTCGGGATATAAGATGATGAAAATTAGAGAAGAACGCAATGGCGTGATTTTTTTTTCATGTCATTTTTGAATTTTTTTCACTTTGTTTCTATATTATGCTCGCAACATTAAAAGAGAAATACATCATGGCTAAGGAACTAACATTTACACTCACAGGTGCTATGTATGCATCTGCACCAATTAAATTGGAGCGAAAAAAGATCTATGGATGGAGCAATCTTATTGCTACCAACAAGGAAGGTACAATATGCAACACGGCCTATCTGTTGCCTGACGATGCACTGCTCATTCCATCGGGAGGTTACAAACAGGGCGTAGTGGATGCCAACGGTTGCTGGGTAGAAAAGAGTACGCTCACCCCATGCAATGAGGAAGGCGAAGCACTACCCACTTACCCTTCTTCGTTTGATGAACCCATCGCACTCACACAGACGGTCACCGCCGAAGAGTTTCTCGACAACGAATGGGAATCCGTATATCAGCTTGTGAATGCCGACCTCGCCACTGCCGTGGGCGACAATATCTACAAGTTCAAGTTCTGCTATCGTGGTGGCACCAACCTGAACGACGGCTATCTGATCAACACGCCTGGCGGACTGTTCCTCTTTGCTGGCGAGAAGCAGGAGTTCGCATTCGTAACACTGGCCGACCAAACCATCATCGATGAAATGGACGAAGAGGAAAATGAAGAGATTGATGACCTTGATTTCAGTATGTTCTAAAAATAATATCACACTATGAGAAAGATTAACATTGCCAACGATGCCAGACGTGATGCCGAAGTGGCATTCGGTAATAAAGGGCATAAAGAGACGATTGTGTACAAAACAACAACGGGCAGCACAGGCAGAAACGAACGCCGACTAAAGGCTACCATGCCCACTACCGAAGCCGCTTTGCTGGAGGCCTATGGCGATGCACTGGCAGAGGCACTGGTGACCGGTGATCCCGAAGTGGATATGGAGCGTATAGGACTCAAGCTCGAAGGACTGAAGAAAGTATATATCACCCCGCAACAGAAGGTAGCCTACGGTGTATCGCTCAACGAGCATGTATACCTGCCCGATGGCACAGAGAAGGAGGTGCGCCCCGATAGCACCACAACAGCCAACATCGCTCTCGAAGGTGTGCCCCTGCGCTGGACAGGCAAACTCATACCCAAGGATAAGGCCATGCGCATGTTCATGTTCAAAAGAAGCTATCAAGTGCAACATATCAATGGCCTCACCTTCGACTTCCTCTATGACATGGCCAAGAAGCTCGCCGAAGCTGACGCCTTGATGTTGGTGGGTGGCGGTGCCAAAGGCAACGAACCCCTGGTGATGAGCAATGGAGGCACTCCCTACCGCGCCTTTCTCGAAGGGCGTGTCAATGGCGAAAGCTATGCACTCATATTGAGACTTACCAACCTTGAACTTAAAGAAATCCCCACAAAATAAAAACAACACAACTATGGCAACAATGGAAATTACACAGGAAATGCGCCAAAAGGCAATAGATTACAAAGCAAACATCGCCGGCAAGTTCATGCTTGTCGAGGGTGCAAAAATGAAATCGCGCATCAGCGGTGAAGACTTCTGCGTAACACGCAAGATAGACGGTCACCTGCAATGTGTGTTCTATAGCAACGGTGCGGCCGTGATGCTCAACTCCAGAGGCAAGGAGCGCGCAGGAGACCTGAAGTGCCTCGACGTCTTCGCTGACCTCATGACCAAGGCTGGTATCAAGAGTGCCGTCATAGCCGCTGAGTTGTATCTTCCACGTGAAGGTGCCCGTCCGCGTTGTGGCGATGTGCAAACCGCTCTCGCCGATAGTGCACGCCGCGATATGCTGGCACTGGCTCCCTTCGATGTCATCGAACTTGATGGCCAACCCTTTGTTACGGCCCACTACAAGGAGGTATATGCCAAACTGAAAGAGCTGTTTGCCATGACGATGAACGATGGGGACAACTCGCTATGTCGTCCCGTAGAGATGCGCACCGCCACATCGATAGATGAGCTGCAAGAGATATACCAAGAGTGGGTAGAGGACGAGGGGGCCGAGGGTCTCGTAGTACATAATGAGACCAATATCGTAAGCAAGGTGAAGCCTCGCCACAGTATAGATGCTGTGATTGTAGGCTACTCTACCACCGAGCGAGGCATACGCGATGTACTCATGGCTGTGCGTCACGAAGATGGTGCATACCAGATGTTTGCTCACGGATCCAACGGCATGAGCGATGAGCAGCGTGCCGACCTGGCTGAGCGCCTCTCGGCCAAGCATGTGGAGTCGCAATACATCCTCTCTGACTCGCGCGGCATAGCCTACCAGATGGTAGTACCCGAGGTGGTGTATGAGATATCGGTGCTCGAACTTGTAGCACGCGGTAATGACGACAAGGTAAAGACCAATCCCCTGCTTGTTTACGATCAAGAGAAGGGGTGGCTGATGCAGGGCACCACCTCGGGTGTATCGGCAATGGGCATCACCTTTGACCGCGAGCGCACCGACAAGCTGCCTACTCCCACTGGGGTGCGTCTGTCACAGCTTACCGACATCTGTCCTTTCGAGGAGCAGGAGGGCAAAAGCAACAACTTGCAACCCAGCAGCCTGCTTGATCGCCGTGTGTTCAGAAAAGTATCGGGCGGTAAGGTGATGCTACACAAATTTCTCATATGGAAGACCAACAAGGAAGCATCGGGCCGATATCCTGCATACATATTCTACCATACCGACTATAGCAGTGGACGCAAGGAGATAATTAAGCGTGACATGGCATTCAGTAGCGATGAAGAGCAGATACGCGAAATCCTCGCCACCGAGATTGCCGATAACATCAAGAAGGGATGGGAAGAGGTGCTTTCTGAAAATAACAATGACAATTAATATTATCCTACTATGAATATCATCGAATATTGTAAACAGAAAAGGAACAAGCAGCGTACGAAATGGGACACAAGAACCAAACGGTATGCCAAAGATCGGACACCGCTGGATAAGATACGCAATGAAGTATACCAAAAAATCCAATATAATCACCGAGATTGCCTGATGCATCTCGTGAAGCATAACCCTATAGTGCAGTGTAGAGAGAGGGAGTTTTCCTTCTCGGAGAATGCCCTACGCGATGCTATGGCTGCCGAAGGGGCCGATCTCACCCTCTTCGAGATGAAAGTGAAGCGCCAACGTCGCAAAGAGGGAGAAAAGATAGATCTCAATAAGCATTACAATCACTGTTATTCTTATTATCGGAATGACAGTTGGATAAATGAATTCGCCAAACAATGTACCGATGTGGAAACCGTAAAGCTTACCTATGGGCAGGCTACCATGGTTATCAAGCGATACAGTATCCAAGGAGTTCCTTTCGGTTACTATACACTGAATCCTTGCGAGCAGTTGGTCGGGGAATCAATGATTCTGAATGAAACCGATTTTAGTATGCTTAATATAGGAACGTTATTGATGGAAATGGCTGCCGAAATGGAGATGCGCCAGGAGGAGCTTGCCTACTATAGCAAAAAGCTGAGACTACGCTTAATGGCATCAACAGTAATGGATGATGTCATCAATTTTACGCTTTGGGACAATACGACGTTGTCGCAGAAGATAGATGAATACATCAGCAATGGCTATAACACTGAAAAAATCATAAACCTTGCTTTGCGACCTTGGAAATCGGCCATCAATAAATATTTCGACCTTGCTTTGCTCCGTATGGCAAACGAGAGTTGTCTTAGATTTCAGAAACTTAGCCAAGACAATCCAGCAAAGGAGATTGAGAAATATTTGAAGGAAGCGAACCTGGAGCTATGCGATGTAAATCTATCAGGTGACACTCATTCTATAATAATATCCTATCAAAACTACCAATGCTTTGCACAAATAAGCTCTACCAACAGTATATGCCTGATACCTACAACGTGTTGCTGCTCTGAAACAATCAAGCTCCCCTCAACTACGCCGTTGGAAATCTTTGCTTTGTTCATAAAACAGATGCCAACCATCAACAAACCGGCAAATGACTATGTCGACAAAGTAAGACAACTGTATACCCAAAAACTGAGAGAACGTGCGAAGTAAGAA
>JAZRDT010000088.1:0-39901 GCA_045660385.1 Bacteroidaceae bacterium
TAGGTATTCTCGTAGATGATGAGCATCTCGGCATTGAGCAAGCCATCCTTGTTGGTGCCGCCACCGACCATGTGGGCGGTACCGCGCAGGCTAAGACGGCCCAGGCGGTCTTCCTCACAGTCGTAGAAGCACTGCAGGGTAAACTTACCGGCCACCACAGCCTCGTCGCTGAAGCTGAGTCCTACACCGAGCATCAAGCCATAGTAGCCATACTGCATCTGCTTCTTATCGTTGCAGTTGAAGTAGAAGCCACCACTCAGCTCGGTGATGCCTATGGGCTTTATGGCACTGAGGGCCTTGCCGCCTGCAGCTATCTCGAGGTAGCCCCACGAAACCTTCTTGCCGTAGTTGCTGACTTCGGGGTCGTTCTGTACCTTCTTGAAGTAGCCGCCATCGGCATTGAAGGTGAAGAGGTTGCCGGGGAGCGCAACCTTGAGCGTACCGGCATAGCCATCGCCATGCTCCTCATCGTTCTTCACCGAGAAGGAGCCCTCGACGACGATACCGCCGATGCTGGCGCCTACACCGATGTCGTTGAAGGTGGCACCCTCATAGTCGGCATTCTTGGTGTCCATATCGAACGATGCCCAGATGGTGAAGCCTGCCGTAGCCGACACACTCTCCACGAGGCTCATCTTGGCGTTGATGTAAAGACCGATCTGGGTCTCCTCGCCTTGGCTGCGGGTAGTCATACTGAACTCGTCGAGGCCGATGCTGAAGCCAGCTACATTGAGGCCATACTCCACTTCGGTATCGAGTTTGTTGGCATCCTCCTCTTTGTTTTCCTCTTTTTGATTGCCGGCTTGCTGGTTCTTGTTGTCTGCTTGCTGATTCTTACCAGGCTGGTTGTTCTTGTTTCCTTCTTGTTGGTTGTTGGCTTGAGCAGAACCTCCCTTGCCACCACCAAGGGTGACACCGCCGAGGCTCCATCGGCCGAGGTCGAAGCAGAAGCTCTGATCGGCAGTCTCGAAGTGGTAGGCATTGCCCTGTATCACCTCCTTGCTGACGAAGTTGGCCAGACGCATCCTATGGAAACCGATGCCGGGCAGAGCGAAGCCTACCGAAGACTTATCGGATTTGCTGCCGGCAATGTTGATCTCGCCCGAGAGGGACAGTTCCACATCGGTGTTGCCATCGAGGTAGGTGACATTGAAGTAGGTGTTGTCTTTCTCGAAGTCCATGGTACCCACGAAGAAGTCGAGGCTGAGGCTGTCGACCTGGCGGGTCTCGAAGACTACCTTGAGCACCTTCTCACCAGAGCTGTCGTCGTCATCGTCGGTTGAGCTACCCGAGCCTGCCTGAGTGTTCTCTGGGTCAGGTGAGTTGTTGATGGTCTCCTTACCCTTGTCTACATAGAGCACCTTGGCGTCGTAGCCAATCTGTCCGTCGAGCAGGGGCACATCGAAGCGTCCGTTGAAGCCGAAGCTGCCGAAGTTGTTTTGCAGTACGGAGAGGTATACCTCATCGAGCGTGATGCGCCAGCCACCCATAGAGGCTGTATTCTTGTCGACCACGTTGTGGGCAGCCAGGGTCATGCTGAAGCCGGAGTTGTCGTAGATGATCTTCTCGGCCTTAATAGAAAGGCGCTTGTCTTCACCGCTGTTGTCCAACTCGATGAAGGCGGGGAAGGCCACGCTGAGTTCCTGGAAGTAGAAGCCCTGCCACTCCTTGATCTTCTGGTCCTCGGAGTGCTTTTCGTTGATACCGGTGAGTTTCCAATCGTAGTCCTCGGGGAAGGCATCCTTTGTCATGCCATCGGGGGCTTTGCTCTTGGAGTGGTCGTAGAGCACACCTACCGCGCTGCCACCTACGGTGAAGGTGTAGCCGGGGGCATCGACATGCTCGAAGGCATCGAAGCGCACCTGGGCTATCCAGTCCTCCTTATCCTCAATCACTGCGGTGAGGCGGATATCGGGAGCTTCCTCCTGTACCGTGCCGTCGACCACCTTGACGATGTCGTCACTGGGGATGGCCATCTTGGCATCGACCACGAAGCCGGCAAACTCGCCATTTTCCCACTCCACGAAGCAACCGTTGTTGTCGAGCTCTACGCTGCCCTTCTCAAGGTCGGTGCTGCTGGGGGCGAGGAAGGTGATATTGAATCCCGTAGAGGGGTCCTTGATGGTGATGTCGGTGAGCAGTGCCAGGTCGCCCGACTTGGGGATGAGGGTGCTGTCGCTCACGCCCAGGTGAGGAGCACCGAACACGAGGATGTTTTCACCTGTGGTGACGTAGTTGCTCTCGGGGAGGGTGAACTGTGCGATGAGGTTCATGCTGGCCTTGTCGGGAAGGAACTCCATGCTGAGGAGCTGGATGTCGACGGGGCTCTTCTTGCTTACCGACTCGGGCAGCTTGACCGGAAGCTGCAGGGCGGGACTACCCTCGACGAAGGTCATCGGGATGGCCTCCATGGTCTCGGTGGCATACTGGTAGTAGCGGGCAAAGTCGCTGCCGGCCAGCATATTCTTCACCTCGGTACCCAACTCGCCTGCATCGAGGCTGTCGAGCTTGCTCTCGAAGAGTTCGAAGGGGGCGAAGTTGAGCAGTTCTTCCTTCTTGGCCGACTTGACGAGACCGCGGTAGGCCACGGCATCCTTATTGACATACAGGGTGTCGTACTCGACGGCTATCTTGATGGGGAAGCCCATGGCATTCCAGGTGATGTATCCCTTACCGCTGTAGCAGGAGTCGTGGCTCTCGCTGCGGTTCATCTCAGAGGGGGTAAGCCAGAACTCGCCCACCTTGATCTGCTTGAATCCGGTGACGAACGAAAGCTTGCCTACCGAGAGGGTATCTACATTGTCGCCATTGGCATTCATCTGGCGTCCGTAGGGGAGGTTCCAGGCGAGGGCCTTCACGTTGTTGTTGATGTCGGCGAGCTTCATCTCACCGCTCACCACCTTGCGGGTGATGCCACCACCGTCGACCGAATCAATCTGGTAGATGCGCTCGGGCTTGATGCCGCCACAGAGGCGGTTGAGCTGCTCTTCGGTGAGCACGATGGTACTATCGGGGGGCAGATGGAAGAGGCTGTCGGTGACACCATAGTACTTGTCGTTGAGCGTGAGGCGCACACCGAAGTGGGCCTCCTCGATGCCATAGTTGCTGAGGGTCATGTCGAAGTACTTGCCCGGCTCGGTGAAGTAGGGCATGGCCTCATCGCTCATGTCGGGGGTCTTGGCCACGAGCTTCACCTCGACATCGCTCAGCACCACCTCCTTGGAGGCTTCGAAGCGGGTAGAACCGCTACCGATGCTGGCAAAGTTACGGTGCAGGAGGAAGTCCTCGGCGGCCTCCATATATTCTACGGCACTGATGCCTTTGGAGAGGTTGGCCAGTGTCTTGGCCGACTCCTGCTCGTGGGCCACCTGGAGCAGGTAGGCATCGTAGGCTACCATGCGTGCCTTGTTGAAGTCGTTGAGCACCACGATATCGGCGAGCGACTTGATGGTGTCGCCACGGGCGGTCTTATCGTTGGCATAGTAGCACATGATATCGGCACCACCACAGAGGGCGTTGAGCTCCTCCACGGTGAGCTTGCGCTTCTCCTCGGCCTTCAGGTAGAGGGGCTTGTTGAGCTTGGGTACATAGTCGATGGCGTGGTAGGCGTTGCCCTCACCGAAGTAGTACTCGATGACGGGGATGATGGCCAACTCCTCCTGCGTGGTATTGGTGATCTCTACATCGAACAGACGGCCGGGGATACGGCTGTAGTAGCCACCGTTGCCAGGCATGGGGTTCATGCGGTGGATGATTGAGATGTTCACCTTGTCGAGGTTGACGCCCTCGACACCACGGAAGACGCTGACACCCTTGCCCAGGCTCACCTTCTTGGCAAAGTCGGGGTCATCGGCTGATACCTCGGTCAGCTTCTCGTTGTCGTAGGCCTGGAAGGTGGCTCGGTTGTCGGCCGTGAGGCGCACCAGGTCGTCGAAGACAATGAGTGTGTCGGGGGTAGCCTTGTCGGGGGTGAAATGCAGGAGCTTGGTGCCACCACACACGTAGTTGACCTCACTGATGGTGAGCTCACGGGTAGCCAGCGGAGCCAGCGTGTAGATAGAGTCGCCCTTGTCGAACTCTTCGTTCCAGGGGTCGTAGTACTCGCCTGGGGTATCGGTAAACTGGTAAGTGAATGCGGGGCGCACCTTCACCGTACGGTCGAGGGTGTTGGTGAGCTCTATCTTGAAGAGGCGGCCGGGGGTCTGCACGTAGGGCTCACCGTTCTCGGGCATGCGGTCGTATAGCGTGGTGATCTTGACGATGACATCGTCGAGCGACACGTTGGGGTCGGCCTCGAAAGGCAGGCGCATGGTGCCTCGGATGACACGGGCTTCGAGGTCGGGTATACGCTGTCCCTTGTACTTGTTGATGGAATCGATGTCGATGACGGCGATGCCTACATAGTTGAAGCCCTCCAGATTGATGAGGTCTTCGAAGGTGGTGAGGGTGTCGGGCGCAGCTGAGCCGTCGACCTTGTAGCGCACACCCTTGCTACCGCTCAGGTAGCGGTTCATCTGCTCCTGATTGAGCTTGATGGGCTCCTTGGGGTTGAGGGTGATATAGTCTTTGTAAAGGTCGCGCACAGCAGGGGCATAGTTGTACTCCTCGCCCTTGAAGGTGTAGCGGATGATGGGGAAGCCCTTGATGGTCTCGTTGGTGGTGTTGACCAGCTCGATATCGTATAGGTTGCCCGTCTTTCCGATGTAGGTGTCGCCACTGCCGGGCATGGGGTCGTGCAGGAGGGTGAGGCGCACGGATACGTCGTGTACGTAGGTGATGGGGTCGATGCTGAAATCGCAGTCGCCTTGACCGATGAGGGCGGGCTTCACACTGCCGAAGTCGTTCTCCTTGATGGTTTGCAGCAGCTCCTGGTTATAAACGTCAATATGGGCATAGCTGAGCTCCTCCATATTGATGTTCTCGTCTAGGAAGTTGTCGAGGTTGCGGTACAGCTCGGTGGTGTCGCGCGTCACATATTTGCCATTCTCGCCGGGCACACAGGTGATGACGCGGTTGCTGCCGAAGAAAATCTCGTGGTCGGCCTCGGTGAGCTTGTAGGTATCGCCTGGTTTGATGGTGATGAAGTGCTTGTACCACTGGGGGATGCAGGCGGTATGTATCTCGTCGTTATCGGTAAGCTTGAACTTCAGGTTGGGGGTTACCTTGTACTCCTGGTCGCCTCGGTTGGTGAACTCTACATCGAAGAGGAGGTAGCTCTTCTGGAAGTAGGCACTGGCATTGGCAGGCATCTCGGTGAGCTTGGGACTGATGGATACGTCGATGTCGCCCAAGATAACGTTCATCGAGGTCTTGTATGCTATCTCTTCGGCTTGCAGGAAGGCCTTCTCGGAATAGTTGTCATCGGTGCCGTAGAGCTCGCGCAGGACGGTGACGTCGAAGAGCGACAGCTCAGCGGCATCGTTGTCGAGCGAACTGACAATGCTGGGGAAGTCTTCCTTGCGGACGGTGTCCTTGGGTTCCAACTCGTCAATGTTGTAGCGGCTCACCCTGTCGAAGTTACCGCATGCCTCGTCAAACTCGTCGCCATCGAGGGTGATGGTCTCGCCTGCGGGGATGGTGATGGCCTTGTCGAAACGCTCGTGGTAGCCACAGCCACCGTAGACCTTGTCGCCCTTGAGCTTGAACAGCATGCGCGGGAGCACCTCGTAGTCTATGGTGCTGAGGTTCTCGATGGTGGCGGTAAACAGGCGTGAGGGCTTGGTGAAGAGCACATCGGTGCTGCTGGTCAATGGTTGGGTCCGGGGCTCAAGCTGGATGCGGAACACGTCGCCGGCCTCGATACCTGAGGATACGGAGAAATCGACACGCGCCTTGCCCAAGACCTCCTCGCGCAGGACGGGCTTGCCAGTATGCTTACATACACGGGCCGAGAGGGTATAGTCGGTGCCGGGGAAGGTGTTCTGAGCTGGCTTACCGATGATGAAACCGGTCTGTGCCTTGAAAGCGATGACATCGCTATAGGGGTAGCCACCGGCGAGGTAGTTGACCTGGTCATCGGAGAGTGTCACACTCTGCCCGGCCAGGATGGTGAGCGACTTGGTGGAGTGTTGTTTATTGGGCGAAGGACATACACCCCAGTTGTCCTTGAAGAACTGGAACAGCATGCTGATGGTGAGATCTTCGCCTGTGGTGTTCTCGAGTGTCACACGGAACATCTTACCTGGCTCTTCGAAGAAGGGAGTAAGCTCATTGGTGAGTTCCTTGAACTTGGTCTCGATGGTCACCTTGACGGGGTCTTCGTCGGAGGGCTCATCCTCGACCGTGAGGTCGTCCTCGAAGCTACCGCTACTACCGCCATCTTTCGATAGCTTGAGCACCATGTAGTTGCTCTTACCACCATTGTTGATGAGGGTATAGTCGGGGTTGTTGTTGTCTGAAATCACGGGCTTGGCGGTTACCTGGGCCACAAAGTGCTGGGTGCCCCGCTGTTTGAGGCTGTGCACTACGTTCTGGGGAATGTCGCAGTAGGGAACCATGAGACCCAGTTGCTGGAAGGCGATGCGGTTGCTACCGATGGCCTCTTCGGGAGACTGGTTGGACAGCATCTCATACAACTTGAAGTCGTAGGAGAACTGGCGCATGGTGGCCAGCGAGGGGATGTTGAATTGTGGTGTGGTCCACTCGAAATGGGCATAGTCAGTGGGGAAGTTGACCGTCGTGATATCGGTGTGCCCTGTGAAGTCGAAGCCCATAGCGGTGGGGAAGGTGAAACTGGGGGCAGTGGCCGAGTAGCAGAGGTCGAAGAAGCAGGTTCCCTCACCCAGGACGTCGCCCGAGTCACCGGCAAAGTTGCTCTTCACGGTAATCTTGATGCCGTAGTGGCCCTCATCGAGCAGACCGAAGGGCTTGCCGTCCTCGGGGGTCTGCATGGCCTTGGCAATGGCACCGCCGGCATAGCGTGACGAGGTGGGATAGCCCATCAGGTGACTACTGAGCTCTGAGGAGTTGAAGAAACGGGTCTGCTTGGGAGGTATGATGAAACTGCTGGGTAGCGACTGGTTGTAGTTGAGCGTAAAGTAAGAGTCCGATGCTGCAGGCCATACATCAGCATTGCCCGCGATGGGACCTACCAACGATACTTCGAGACGTACGGGTACCGGCGTGTCGGCATCGACATTGGTGACCGATATGTCGAAGAACCTTGCGGGGTTCTCGTAGTATATCGAGATCTGCGGCGGAAGGGGGTTCTGCCTGCGGGTGATATTGACACGCATCTGCTGGGCAAACGCGGTGGTCAGCATAGCTGCCATACTGAGCAGCGCTACTAAGGTATGTAATCTACGTTTCATCATTTCTGTCTTATTTTTGTCAACAGTCAACAGACTACGGTCAACGGTCGCCTGCCGGCTGTTTCGTTTTAGTCTTCGTTTTATTTTGTCAACAGTCTACAGTCTACGGTCAACGGTCGCCTGCCGGGTGTTTCGTTTTAGTCTTCGTCTTATTTTGTCAACAGTCAACAGTCTACGGTCAAAGTTGCGATTGAGCGAGAGCAAAGATTGCTTGCAAGCTCTGCCGAGCGTAGCAACTTCAACGAAGTCAACGGTCGCCTGCCGGGTGTTTCGTTTTAGTCTTCGTTTTCGTTTTCGTTATTCGTTATTCGTTAAACGTTAATCGTATTCGTTAACCCTTAACCTTTAACCATTAATTACTTCCTCGGTCCTCCCATTGCCTTAAGGCGGCGTTCGGTGCGCGCTGCCTTGGTAAAGTCTGAGGTGATAAGGTATTTTTTATTGTTGCCCTTCATAGCCTCCTCGGTTTGTCGCTTGATGGAGAGGGCGTTGAAGGTGTAGTTGTAGCTGAGTGAACACATGATATCGCTGTTGCGATTGCTGGGGCGGTAGAGCTCCTCAACGATGTTGGTGCTGACATAGCGGTTGTAGCTGGCCGAGAAGGAGAAGCTGTGTACCTCGCGTAGAGTGTAGTTCAGACCCATGCTCCCGCCCAATGAGGTGTTGCGGCCACTGCCCGTCATGTTGTTGTTGATGAGCGAGAGGGTAACCGATGCTCCCAGGGACTTTGATTCGAGGAAGGCTCTTGAGCTCGACAGCGAGTAGATGTCGGTGTTGTATTGTGAATTGTAGCCCTCCGATTGCTGATGGCTGTAGTTGAACGAGAAGTTGGTTTCGATGGGAACTATCGAGAGGGAGTAGCCTGCACCGATGGCCAGAGTATGCACATCGCTCTCGCCCGTAGCATAGGGGCTGAGGTCCTTGTTGCTGGTGTAGTTGGCCGAGAGTGAAAGGTGGTTGTTGGTGTTGGTAGTAGTAAACTCATACGAAGGGGCAAACGAGAAACTGTTCGTTGAGCGGTGTATACGAATACTGTCGGGGACTGCTGCTGCACCGTTGGACTGGCGCTGGATGTAGCCGTTGTAGCCTGCCGTGAAATTGAGGCCGCAGTCGAGCGGCAAGGAGGCATTGGCTGAATAGACATAGCCTTCGGTTGTGTAGAGCTGCTTGCCGTCGAGGTTATTGTTTTGAATGGCGAGGTTACCATTGATGGAGAAACGACCAAAGTGGGTGCCTAAATTGCAGCCGAAGCTCTGGTAGTTGTTGGTCATATAGGAGACGCCCAACGAGGTGTAGTCGGGCTGGACAAGTCGGTAGTAGAGGGCATATGAGAATGCCGAGAAATTGAGGTTCAGCGACACGTCGCCGGCAAAGCGGGCCAATGTGCTGAAGCGGATGTCGTAGTAATCGTCGTACTTGTCGACAAAATCGATTTCGGGAACCTCACTGCGAAGGTCAGAGGTGAACACTGAGGTGCCGAAATTACCCGCCAAGGAGACGTGATTACCCAAGGCGAGACGGCCACGGAGGCCTACGGCAACATTCTCCTGTGCGAAGAACTGATCGTGCCAGTAGTCGTCGATGGAGTTGAGGTGATCCTTACCGCGGAACACATAGAGGTCGAGGTAGCTGCGCGAAGTACCATAACCCACCTTCACACCCATACCACTGCGGCGGTACATGGGGTTGCGCGAGGTGAAGTCCTCGGGATCGGGGTTGACAGCCTTGTGTAAGGTGCCGTAGAATGCACCGAAACGGAGACCGGCCTTCTGTGAACGGTATTCCAATCCCACACCGTTGAACGGCATGGTGAAGGTGTAGGGGCTGAACGACATGGAACGTTGGCCCAGATGAAGGGTCCATCCCTTGTAGGTAGGACTGATGTTGAATGAGAATTGAGGAAATGAGAATGAGGTGTTGTTGCCCGTATAGTAGAAGCTGAACGGCATGCTGATGCCGTACAGGCTGATGTTGAGATTGGCATAGAACGAGGTCGACAACGGCGACGCATATCCCATACCACTTGATGAGTGATAGAACGTGTTCTGGGTACCTATGGCACCGGAGATGATGAGCGGGTCGCTCTTGGCTATAGATGCTATGTCCTGGGCGCTCATACGGGCAGTGACGCTCAGCAGGATACTTAGCAGGAGAATTATCGGCCTCTTGTTCATGTTATGTTTTAATTGTCAACAGACAACAGTCAACGGTCAACAGTGTCAAACTGGATGTTTCCGTTACCGTTATTGTTTGGTTTTAATTGTCAACGGCCAACAGGCAACGGACAGCCAACCCGTGGCGACCGTTGTCTGTTGACGATTGACAGTTGATTTTACTTGATCACCTTGCGGCTGGTGTTGCCGGCCTTTACTACGTATACGCCTGAGTTGAGGTGGCTCATGTCGATACGCTGGAAGCCTTCGGCTACTACCTTGCCTTGGATGTCGTATACCTGGATGGTACCGGCAGCAGTGGCTACGTTGCCCTGTACGATGAGAGCGTTGCCCTCAGTGACGTTGGCAATACCAGAGGCGATGTCGCCAGTTCGGAAGATCACGGGATCCTTGAGCGAACCGCTGACGCCACCAAACTGGAAGCTCTCGGTGAGGTCGTAGCAGATGCCTGTGCGCTTGTCGATGAGGCGGAAGGTCACATACTCCTTGTCGTCACCATTGACGGTGATGAACATCCACTCCTCGGCGGCCTTACCTTCGCCACGGCACTCGTCATCGACGAAGGCACCGATGCTGAAGTCCTCAAGGTTGTCGAGACCCTCGAGCTTGGCGATAATGGCCATGTGGTTGGGGTACTGGTGAGGATTGTAGTCCCAGAAACTGGCATCGCGGTCGAACTTGCGGGCACGGGCCTCGGCTGTGGTGAGATCCTTGGGCTCGAGTTCGCGGGCATAGCCCCACTCGAAGCCGGAGTGTTCGGCCTCTACAGTGGTGTAGTAGAGGTAACCCTTGCCGTAGCGGAAGGTGTAGTCGGTACCCTCTGAAGAGATCCACTTGTTGGTAGTAGCGTTGAAGGTGAGCATGCTACCATCAGAAGCGAGGATAACGTCGCCGTCAACAGCCGGTACGTAATCAGAGTTAGAGTAGTCCATGATACCCAACTCGCTCATGGTGTAGTCAAACTGGAAGGGATAAGCCATCCAGTTCCAGCCCTTCTCGATATAGCTCCAGGTCTGACCTTCGCCACCCTCAGCATTGGTGTTGTAGTTGATGAAGTAGTCGTTCTCCATCAGGGTAGCCTGTGAGGCGTCGAACTTCATCTTGTAGCAGCCGTCCCAAAGATTCATATAATCCAATGTGCCATAGAGGCCATACTGGGGATCCTTGTAGAGGTGGGCATACTGTGAACGTACGTCGATAAGGCCACCGCCGTAGTGCTCGGCATCGTTGAGGTAGTTGAGCGTACCGCTGTTATCGGCACCATAAGAGCCCCATATGGTTACCCAATCCCATCCGTCGACGGGGTGTACATCGGCACCGACCCGCACATCGATTTCACAGATGCATGCTGCGGAGGCATCCTCCTCGAAGACTAATGTGTAACCATCGCTCAGTCTCCATACATGTACGGTGAAGGTGAGTCCGTTCATCTCGCCTGCCTCGTTGTAGAGCGGAGTGAAGTTGTTTTCTACTCCGGGTTCTAAGGTGATGGTCTTCTCCGTGTTATCTTGATTGTCATAGCTCTCTATCGTGATGTTACCACCATTGAAGGGCTTGCTGATATCACCATCTTCGGGGATGGGACGTACGGTGAAGGTCTTCTTGTTGAGACGGTCCATCAGGATGTTAATGTATCCTGTATCCTCTCCTTCGGGCAGCTCAGTAGAGCTCCACAGCAGCTCATCGCCCTCGTAGAGCTCGTAGCCAGTCACCTCGATATAGGTGTTGAGGGTCATGGTGCCCTTCAGCTCGGGGTTGGCTACCGATGCCAGGGTGATGGTGGTGCTACCCTTCTGCAGGATCTTACCCTCATCGTCCATGATGCTCTTGTCCGCGGCGGTCACGGTGACAGTCTGGTCGGCAGTAGAGGGGATAATCTGATAGTGGCCTTTGGGACCTGCAGAAATCCAATCGTAAATAGAGGCTCCTACGGGGGCATCAACGGATGTCTTCAGAATCTCGATGTTGCCGGCGGGCTGGTATACCTCTACGGGGATGATGGGCTCGGTCTCGCCATCGTATCCGTAGGCACGGGCTGTAAGATCGGTCTTACCTACCACATCAGCGCTTGTAAGCTTGAGCAAGGGGTTCTGCTTGGAATCCCAGTCGAAGGCGATGACATCCATATTGCTGGATGAGTGGAAGGTGAGCTCCTGCTTGGCAGTCTCGGGCGCGATGGTTACCTGCTCCATGATGGCGTTGTAGATAACGGCATGGCCCTTACCATACAATGAGTTGGGGATGCGCACCTTACCGGTCTCGTTGTTGACAGTGATGCTCTCTACCTCATCGTAGGTGCGGAGGGTGAAGGTGCCCTTCACCTCAGGGTTGGTAACCGATGTTACGGTAACGGTAACGCCCGCGGGAACAGCCTTGACAATGAAGCCCTCGTCGTCGACGATGGTGGGGTCGGCGTATTCGATGGTGTACTCGTCGATGATACCCTCGGTGGGCTCGAAGTGGAAGTTATTGTGTACCTGCTTCAGTGTGCTCTCGCCTACCAACATATCCAACGGATTTTGGTCGATGACAATGTTAGTGATGGGGGCATATACCTCTACCTCGATCTGGACAGGCTCGTCACAGCCGAGACCTTTCGCATAGAGGTTGGCAGAGCCGGTAGCGCCGGTGAGGCTCATGACACCATCACGGATAGTCATGACATCGCCGGTAAAGTCATCGAAGGGAAGATCCTGCTTGGCGGTAGCGGGAGCGATGGTCACCTGACTCATGATGGCTGCATAGATGGCATCGTGCCCCTGGAGTGTGTTGGGGATGCGTACGTTCTGATAGCTGATGCTTTCTACAGGGTCGTAAACGTTCAATGTGAGACGGCCCTTTACCTCGGGGTTGGTGACGGGACTGATGGTCAGAATAACGCCTGTCTGGGCATGGTCGAACATGCCGTCGCTATTGACAATAGATGCGTCAGAAAGAGTATAGGTGAACTCGTTCCACACGCCTGTAGAGCTGCCTGAAGCATCGGTAAAATTGAAGACTCTGCCATAGACAATCTTATCATTGAAGCCCTCGCCTACCAATACATCGACGGGGTTCCTAAGAATGTTCACCTGAGCTACGGGGTCGTAGACAACGACGGTGAATGAGGCGCTTACTCTCTCTGTATACAATGCAGGAACAACCATCATGGTAGACTCACCGGTGCCAATGATAGAGAGTTTGCCGAAGTTGTCCATCTGGAAGATGTCACCATTGAAAGATGCAAACTCGAAATCCTGCTTGGCTGTCTCGGGATTGATGGTGATGTAGGGTTTCAGGAAGGCATACACATCCTCGGTGGTGCTGGGCATGTAGATAACATCCTGGCTGACTGAGATAGAGGTGGCGTCGTCGTATACTCTTAGGGTGAAGGTGGCGCTTACCTCCTTGTTATCGGCAGAGGTGATTGTTACCTCTGTCTCGCCCAACTGTAAGGTATTATCCTCTCCTACGATGTCGGGGTTAGACAGCTCATAGGTAAATGTCTGCTTAGCTGTGTTGGGCAGGATATCGAAGAACTTGCCCTCGGTGAGCGCTTCATCAATCGTGGTGCCTGTGAGCACATCTGCGGGGTTCTGCAGAATCGCAATCTCTTGTACGGTATTGTACACATAGAGGTAACCATAACCATTGAGTGAGCCGGCTTTTACACCATATTTCACAGTGCCAACCTCTGCATCCGTACTGATAGACACCTTACCTGTCTTGCTGTCGATTGTATAACCTGTGAGGTCTGTATCCAGGTACCATTCGTCGAAAACCAACTTGGTACCATCGGTTATCCTTGTACCATCGTGAAGTAGTGCGGGATAGACAATCGTAAATGCATTGCCAGGATAGGTGTTTATTGCAAATGGCGATATATACGTAACGGTGGTATAGGATACCTCCTCCAGAGCTTCGAGTGTTCCGTGGTGCTCACCGTCGAAGGTGAAGGTCTGCGGAAGGATGTACTCCAGTTTGTTTTCTGCATCGTAGAGGTGGAGGGTGATCTCCTTACCTGCCAGGGTGTTCTGCGCGGTGGTAGGGTCGGTAATACCATACACCGTAATGCTGAAGTAGCTACCGATGGCCATGCCTGAGGCATCGTTGCGGATCACGTTGGTGGCCTTACCACGATACTGGCCATCGACGATGGCTGCGATGGTAAAGTTGGGACTGTGGGTAGCTGCAGTGTGCTGGAATACCGAACCATCGACTTCGAGCTGGAAGTCAATGATGGTGGTCGCATGCTCCTGCGTCCAGGTACCCTCATCGTTGGGGGACCATGATTGTGCAAACAGACCTAAGGTCATCCATGCACTCAGTAGAAGTAGTGATAAACGTTTCATACTGTTTTGTTTTTAATGGTTTGTAATATGTTTGTTTTATGATTTTTTATAGTCAACAGTCAACGGTTGCCATCCGGTTGGTAAGTTTTCGTTTTCGTTCTCTTTCATCTCTTCACTTTTATCTTTCCACTTTCCGTTACTATTATATATATACCGCGCGCGAGGGGGGCGAGTGATACCTCATCGTGGCCCTCGACTACGAGTTTGCCTTGAATGTCGTATACGCGGATGAGTCCGTGGGTGCTTACCACATCGTCGAGGATGGTGTGTGACGGTGCTTCATCGATGGGGGCGATGCCCATATCAATACCTCGCACATCGAAACGGTAGGGGGCGCGCAGGGTGCCCTCGAGCATGCCGAAGCGCAGGCTCTCGCTGAGCGGGTAGCTGAGGCCGGTGCGCTTGTCGAGCAGGCGGAAGGTGACGTGATCTTTGGCTTCGCCCGAGAGAGTGATAAACATCCAGTCCTTCACGGCACGACCCTCGCCGCGGCACTCGTCGCCTACGAAGGCACCGATGCTGTAGTCCTCGAGGTTGTCGAGGCCGTCGAGGCGGGCGATGATGGCCATCTTGTCGGCAAAGCGGTGGCTGTCGTATGTCCACTCGCTGTGCTCACGGTGTAGCGAAGGAGCCAGCGAGGCCTCCTCGGTGAGGTCGTAGATGGGGTATCGGGTAGCCTCGGCGCCCCAGTAGAAGCGGTGGTCTACACCTGGCTCGTCGGGCCGGGTGGTATAGTAGAGGTACATCTGTCCGTAGCGGAAGGTGTAGTCGTCGCCGTCGGGGGTGAGCCACTCGTGGGCGGTGCCGTCGTAGACGAGCATGCTGCCATCGTGGGCTAGAAGGATGTCGCCGTCGGTGGGGAGGCCATAGAGCTGTGCGTGCTCGGAGTCGGGGTCGTTGGTGCGGATTCCCAGCAGCTCGATGCTATAGTCGTAGAGGTAGGGGTAGCCTATCCAGTTCCACCCCTGATGGATGACGGGGGTGAGGTCGGCATTGCCACCACGGTACTTGCTCATATATCCTACACCGTAGAGGATGCGGGTGCTGTCGGCCAGATAGGTGAGGCCACTGGCCTGGCTATGGTCGAAGTTGATCTTGGCTCCATTGATGAAGCCCCCGTCGATGTGTCCGAAGAGTCCGTATACGGGGTCTTTGTGCAGGTAGCCACCACCCTGTGTGCGCAGGTCCACGAGGCCGCCGGCGAAGCGGTCGGCGTCGTTGAAGTAGTTGTAGCTGAGCGACTCGAGGATGGGGTTGCCCTCATCGTCCCACTCTGTAAAGTCGCCGTTGGGCACCTCGAAGAAGGCGCTCCAGTTCCACCCGTCGTGCAGGGGCATGTCGAGGTTGACGGTAAGCCACCAGTTGTAACTGTAGTCGATGATGCCGGCCACCTCATCGTTGTACTCAATCATGAGGTCGGCATAGCCGAAGCCTTGTGGGCGTACCACGATGGTGAAGTCCTTGACGGTGCCGTCGGCACGGTAGTTGGGTGTGCACGACTCCACTACCGAGGACTGCATTCCCTGCAGGTTGTACATGTCGAGCATGGCTACATCCAAGCGGTCGGGGTCGAGCGCTACCGCATCGGGAACGGGGACGAGGGTGAGGGTGTGCTTCTCGAAGCGGTGGCTATTGGTATGGTAGCCGCCCTCCTCGGTGAGGGTGAAGCCCATGAGACGGAGCTCGGCGTTGAGGGTCATCTTCTCCAGTGATACGATGCCTGGGCTGTACTCCGAGGCGAGGGAGAAGGTGCAGGTGCCCTCGCGCAGCACGGTGCCGTCGGGGGCTAGCATGGTGGTGTCGTCGGGGATGACGATGACGCTTTGCGGGGCATCCTCAGGAAGGATATGGTAGTGTATGCCGGCCTTGATGTAGTCGTGGACGTTGTGGCTCACGGGTACGTTGATGGTGGGCTCGTCGATGACTACATCGCTAATTGCGTAAATCACGCGCACGGGGATAGCTTCGTAGCCATAGCCGTCAATACCGGATACGTAAACCCAGTCGTCGCCCACACCTGTGATGCGGAGCTGGCCGTCTACAAGCTCGAAGATTTCGCAATCTTCCATGAAGTCCTCAAGGAATGCAATGTCCTGGCGGGCCGTGGCGGGATATATCCTTACCGCACGTCTGATGTAGGAGGCAGGGTCGGCAGCATCGTAGGGGATATAGATGAGGTCGCCGTCGTATGCGATGTCCTCGGTCTTGTCGTAGGCGAGGAGAGTGTACTCGCCCTTCACTTCGGGGTCGGTAACGGGCGACACGGTGATGGTGACACCCTCGATAGCGGCCTTGCCAATCTCGCCCTGTTCATTTACCACGCTGGGGTCAGAGAGGGTGTAGGTGTAGTCAAGGATGACATTGTCATTGTCGGGCTTGAAGGTGAAGTGGGTGCCATAGCTTATGAAGTCGCTGAGCGCATCGTACACATAGCCGATCACGGTGTCCTGGAGGATGGTGACCTCCTCGACGGGCTCATACACGGTGATGGGGAACTGCTTTATCTTTCCGGGGAGTGCGGCGGGTGCCATTATGAGTGTGCCTTCGCCTGTATTCCGCACCACGGGGTAGCGGTTGGGGGCGCTGCCTGCCAAATATACGACCGTAGTGGGACTTGCAGCCGCGTAGCGGAACTCCTGGCGGGCTGTGGCGGGAATCACCTGGATGAAGCGCTTGAGCCAGGCATCCACGTCGGTGCAGGTGTCGGGCACGTAGGCTTTTTCCACGCCATCGATGAATTCAATGCCTGTGGGCAGGTCGTAGAGGGTGACGGGGAGCTCGGCTTTCACCTCGGGGTTGCTGACTGAAGCAATGACCACAGTGGTGGGGCCTCCGCGCAGGATATTACCGTCAGCATCGATCATCGTGGGGTCGGTAGGAGTCACCGTGAAGTCGGTGATGATATTCCGACTGTAGCGGGGTTCGAAACCGAAGGTGCTGCCATAGGCAATGTGGCTATGGATATTCTCACCTACTGTGCCCTCGATGTGGTCGACAAGGAGGTTGATATCTGTGACGGGGTCGCATACCACTACGGTGACTAAATAGGAGCGGTTGGCATTGGTTACCGTGGGCTTCAAGAGAAGACCGGCAGTACCGTAGTCCCTCACACTGTATGGGGCACCTGTGGCTTGGCGGCCGATGACGGCGGCATTGGAGCTGGAGGTGATTTTGAACTCCTGCTTGGCGGTGGCGGGCACTAAGGAGACATGCTCGTGGAGATAGGCCATGAGGTCGGTGGTATTGCGCGGCACATAGAGTTTGTCGCCTACGTGCTCGATGTGGGTGGCCTCGTCGTATACGTGGAGTGATAACTGGGCCTGCAATTCGGGACGGGCAGGATGCCATAGGGTCATGGTGGTACTGCCCAACTTGGCAAAGCAACTATCGGCTGTGAGGAATGCCTTATCCGCTATATTATATTGGAAGGGGATGCTCGAACTGCCCTGCGGAGCAAAGTAGAAGGTGGCATCGCTCTCGTATACACGCTTAGAGAGTGGCTCGCCCAAAACAGCATCGTAGCTGTCGTTGATTACCACGAGTTCATCTATTGGATGGTATACAATGAGGGTAACGGAAAGTACCTGATCGCCAGAGGTGAGCGCGGGGCATAGACGCAAGGTGGCTTCGCCCAAGGCGTTGATGACGGGTTTGTGGGTCTCGGTATGGATGCCTATGATATTGTGATCAGATGACGTGAGATAGTACAATTCCTGCTTGGCGGTGGAGGGGGCAAGGGTGATGTGCTGCTTGAGCCACGCATCTACATCGCTAACCGTATCAGGAAGGTATAGGGTGGGGGAACTGATGCCAAATTCGCTCACGTCGTCGTAAACATTGAGGGTGAGGGTGGCGGTCACCGCGTCGTTCGACGTGGCATGGATGGTGACCTCGCTGCTGCCATAGCGTAGCAGACCATCCTCGCCGATAATTTCATTGTTGCTGTATGAGAACCATACGTCGTGGATGGCATCCTCGGGATAGAGCTTGTAGTCAATGCCCTCGACCAGTGCTCCGCTGAAGGCATTGGTGCCCGATAATACGTCGGAGGGGTCGCGCAGAACCTCTATCGAAGCGGCGTTCTTGCGTAGCGTGAGGGTACCCCTCTGTTCCTTGAGCGTGGTACCCTGGGTGTGAGCACGGTATTCGTAGTCGCCCGCATGGGCATCCTCGGTTACCATGAGGATACCTGTGGAGGCATCGAGATGGAAGCCGGTGGGAGGATCGGAAGAGATGCTGTTGGGCTGGGCGACCGACCAGGTGAGGCGCAGGCGGGTGCCGTCGGTGACGTCATCGCCACGAGAAAGGAAGGTGACGTAGTCGTTGAGGTTATATTCCGTATTGGGATAGATGTCCTCGTTGGTGAGGTACATGCCGGTGATGGTGGTGAAGGAGAGTGCTTCCAGCTCGCTGAGCGTACCGATGTGTGCTCCATCAGCAAAGGGGTAGCTGTAGGTGTCAGGTAGGATATACTCCAACTGACTCACCTCATCGTATATCCGGAAGGTGATTCCCTTGCCGGCAAAGGCGTTTTCTTTGGTTACAGGATCGGTCAGACCATATACCCTCAATGTAAAGTAGCTGATACCCACTGTCTCATCAGCCGGTTGGTATGTGTTGATCTGGGACTCGCCACAAAACAGCCCGTCAACAAATGCTGCAATGCGGTAGGGTGACGATTCGGGCGAGGGCTGATAGTCGACGCCATCAATCACCAACCGGAAATCTATGACCATGGACTCATGCTCGCCTGTAATGCGATCAGCATCGGGCGACCATGACTGAGCATATAGACCAGTGGCTGTCCAGATACTCAACAGGAAGATTGCAATCCTTTTCATGCTGCAGTGCGGTTTTTATATCGTGGGTTTTGAATTCACTTTTCTTAACAAATGCAAAATTACCCAAACAGCGCGTTCCGAGTTAGGACAAATCGTGCAATCTAATAGGATTTTTTCCATAAACGACCGCGCTATGTGCGTGCAATAAATAGTAGAATAATGATACTGACAAAATGGATAATATATATATATTATAAGTTGTAAAATAAATCCTGATTGGAATGATGGGATGTGCTGTTCTTGTGGTATGATGATGTGGGTGGGTAGGAGTGGCTCCTGCAACTTGGCGTCAGGTAAAGGATTTTAGGCTGAGGCTCAGGAAAATATAAATAAATTTTGTTTTTCGCTCGGCATGCACTATATTTGCCGATTCATTCGTGTAAGTATGATAAACATAATCCCGGCCATTGATGTAATAGATGGCAAATGTGTGCGCCTGACCAAGGGTGACTATAATCAGAAGAAGGAGTATAGCGCGAAGCCGCTGGACATGGCGTTGCGCTATCAGGACATAGGTGTGAGGAGACTGCACCTTGTGGACCTTGATGGAGCGAAAAGTAGCTGCCCCAAGAACCTGCGTGTGCTGGAAGAGATTGCTACGCGCACGTCGCTCGACATTGAGTGGGGAGGCGGCATCAAGTGCGATGAGGCCTTGCGCGATGCGTTCAATGCCGGTGCCAATCACCTGATTGTTGGCAGCGTTGCTGTGGCCAACCCGCAGCTGTTTGCCCGCTGGCTCGACGACTTCGGTGGCGACAGACTGGTGCTGGGTGCCGATGTGGCCGATGGACGGGTGGCTATCAATGGTTGGCTGGAACAGTCGGAAATGACCATCGGGGCGCTCATCGAGCGGTTTACGCAGCATGGCTTGCGTGAGGTGATCTGCACGGATATTGCCAAGGATGGTATGCTGCAGGGTCCCAGCTTTGACCTTTATACTCGGTTGCAGGCTTCTTATCCGGAGCTGGATGTGATTGTGAGTGGCGGAATCAGCTGTATGGATGATATCTACCGGCTGGATGAGTTGCAGTTGCGCCACGTAATCGTGGGTAAGGCGATCTATGAGGGGCGCATTGCGTTGGAGGATATTGCGGCTGTGTATAGGTAATGTGTAAAAGGATGGAGGATTTGGCGTATGTTGGCTAAGCGGATAATACCTTGTCTTGATGTGAAGGATGGACGTACGGTGAAGGGGGTGAACTTTGTGGGCCTGCGCGATGTGGGCGATGCGGTTGAACTGGGTAGCAAATATGCTCGCGAGGGAGCCGATGAGCTGGTGTATCTTGATATCAGTGCTACGCAGGAGGGACGTAATACCTTTACGCATCTGGTGAGCCGCATTGCTGCGGAGATTGATATTCCCTTCACAGTGGGTGGGGGAATCGGTACCATTGACGATGCCAGCCGCTTGCTTGATGCCGGGGCCGACAAGATAAGTATCAACAGTGCTGCCATACGCCGTCCGGAGCTTATTGATGAGATTGCTTCGAAGTATGGTTCGCAATTTGTGGTGATCGCTATCGATGCTCGCTTTACGGATGGCCGCTGGCTTGCGACTACGCACGGTGGCAAGAGGGACACTGACAAGGAACTGTTTGCCTGGGCGCACGAGGCGCAGGAACGTGGTGCGGGCGAACTCCTCTTCACTTCGATGAACCATGATGGTACGCGGCAGGGGTATCCTTGCGATACTTTTGCCCAGCTGGCGTCGCACTTGCGCATACCGATTATTGCTTCGGGTGGGGCTGGCAGTGTGGAGGACATTGCCGATGTGCTGACGCTCGGGTGTGCCGATGCGGCACTGGCTGCCAGCATTTTCCACTATGGGGAGATCCCGATCCCTGTGCTCAAAAGGGCTTTGGCCGAGAGGGGCATCGCTGTGCGAAGGTAAGGGGACGATGCGAACGGACATTTTATATACGAACAGAAACAAAAAAAGATACAGATATGACATTCCAGGATTTTAATCTCAGTAAGACAGCCGACGGGTTGCTGCCCGTCATTATACAGGATGCTGACAGCCTCAAGGTGCTGATGCTTGGCTATATGAATGAGGAGGCTTTTGAAAAGAGCAAGGCCGATGGGGTTGTTACTTTCTACAGTCGCACCCGTCAGACTTTATGGACAAAGGGGGAGACGAGTGGTAACTATTTGCATATTGTGGCGATGTATAAGGACTGCGATGACGATACCTTGCTGATTAAGGCACGTCCGGATGGTCCTACCTGCCATCGGGGTACGACGGCATGTTTTGACACGCCCGACAACGAGGGTTTCCTCGGTACGCTGGAGGCTTGCATCAAGGATCGCCGTGCCAAGATGCCGGAGGGGTCGTATACGACCTATCTCTTCAACAAGGGGGTGAACAAGATTGCCCAGAAGGTGGGCGAAGAGGCGGTGGAGACTGTTATCGAGGCGATTGATGGCAACCGCGAGCGTTATCTGTACGAGGCGGGTGATTTGCTGTATCATCTTCTGGTGTTGACTGAGCAGATGGGTTGTTCGCTCGCTGACCTTGAAGAGGAACTGGCAAAGAGACATAAATAAAGGAGATAATATAGGAGTTGTCCAAGTCTCAGGATTGTCCCCCTAACGTAGGGGGACGAGCGCAGCGGAGGGGGTATTATCCGAGAAAGTAGTACCACCTCCCCCTCTTCGAGGGTACTCCTCCTACTTTAGGAGGAGAATTTAAGGTTTTGGACAACAGTTATATTATTACCTAAATAAACGACAGGTGTTATATATGATAAAAGGAGGCGATTGCCTCCTTTTATTGTTGATGTCTCTATAGAAACTGCCGTTTCCGTTGTTATCGTTCTGCCCGCATCGGATTATGAAGGAAATCCATATACGAAAGTCTGATGCCATCTTCTAATTCTGTCTGGTATCTCCATCCTAACTTTTCGGCCTTGGATACATCGAGCAGCTTGCGTGGTGTGCCATTGGGCTTTGATGTGTCCCAAAGGATCTCTCCCTTGTAGCCTACTACCTTGGCTACCAGTTCTGTCAACTCCTTGATTGAAACCTCTTTTCCTGTACCTGCATTCACGGTCTCGTTACCGCTATAGTTGTTCATTAAGAATACGCAGAGATTGGCGAGGTCGTCAACATAGAGGAATTCGCGCAGGGGGGTTCCATCTCCCCAGCAGGTAACGGAAGCTTGCCCGGCTTCTTTCGCTTCGTGGAAGCGGCGGATAAGGGCGGGGAGTACGTGGCTGTGGGTGGGGTGATAGTTGTCGTTAGGGCCATAGAGATTGGTTGGCATCAGGCTGATATAGTCTGTCCCATATTGGCGATTGAGGTATTCGCAGTATTTCAACCCTGATATCTTAGCTAACGCATAGGCTTCGTTGGTGGGCTCCAGCGAGGAGGTGAGCAGGCAACTCTCAGGCATGGGCTGTGGCGCCAGGCGGGGGTAGATGCAGGATGAACCGAGAAACTCGAGTTTCTTGCATCCATTCTTCCAGGCTGCATGGATGACATTCATCTCGAGCATCATGTTGTCGTACATAAAGTCGGCCAATGCACTTTGGTTGGCCATGATTCCACCTACCTTAGCTGCGGCCAGGAATACATAGTCGGGACGCTCGTCGGCAAAGAATTTCTCTACCTGATCTTGACGGCAAAGGTCAAGCTCTGCATGAGTACGGGTAATGATATTGGTATATCCCTGACGTTGTAGTTCGCGTACGATAGCCGAACCTACCATGCCACGATGGCCGGCAACGTATATCTTGCTGTTTTTCTCCATACTTGCCAATTACTTAACGATGCCCTTCTCGAGGTATTCAACAAGGTTGGTGGTGATGTGCTCGCTTGTGCGCTCTACGGCTACTTTGGCCATATCGGATTCGACCATGATCTTTACGAGTTCCTCGAAGGTGGTCTTTTGTGGATCCCAACCCAATTGCTCGCGCGCTTTTGAGGGGTCTCCCCAGAGGTTTACCACATCGGTGGGACGGAAGAAATCGGGTGAAACCTCGATGAGCACGTCGCCTACAGACAGTAGCGCATTGGTTGCAGCAGCTGATTGCGGATTGATGCTCTTGATTACGCCCTTTTCGGCTGCACCTTCGCCAACGAACTCGAGCTCGATGCCTACATGCTTGAATGCATAGTAGCAGAAGTCGCGAACGGAGTGCTGCACGCCTGTTGCGATGACGAAGTCTTCGGGTTTGTCGTTTTGCAACATCAGCCACATGCACTCTACATAGTCCTTGGCATAGCCCCAGTCGCGCAATGAGGAGAGATTGCCAAGATAAAGCTTGTCTTGCTTGCCCTGAGCGATACGTGCTGCTGCAAGAGTGATTTTACGTGTTACGAAGGTTTCGCCGCGGCGCTCGCTCTCGTGGTTGAAGAGGATACCTGAGCAGCAAAACATGTTGTATGCTTCGCGGTACTCTTTCACAATCCAGTGGCCATAGAGCTTAGCCACTGCATAAGGGCTATAGGGGTGGAAAGGGGTGTTCTCATTTTGTGGAACTTCCTCGACCTTTCCGTAGAGTTCTGAGGTAGAAGCCTGATAGATGTGGCAAGTCTCGGCCAGTCCGCATAGGCGCACGGCTTCAAGCACGCGAAGTACGCCTGTGGCATCTACATTGGCCGTAAACTCGGGTGAGTCGAAACTTACCTGTACGTGGCTCTGTGCGGCGAGGTTGTAAATCTCATCGGGACGTACTTTGCCGATTGTCTGTATGAGGCTGAGTGAATCGCCAAGGTCGGCGTAGTGGAGGTGGAAGTTGGGGTTGCCTTCGAGGTGGGCAATGCGTTCACGATAGTCTACCGATGAACGGCGGATGGTGCCATGTACCTCATAGCCTTTGCCTAACAGAAACTCGGACAAGAAGGAGCCATCTTGACCTGTGACGCCTGTGATCAATGCTTTTTTCATACGTTATTGTCTTATGTGTATGACGACTTGTTTGTTGCTATTGGTTTGTGTATTGTTCCCAGTCCCAGTCGAAGCGTTCGATGTCCTCTTCGATGAGCGGGTGTCCGGCCTGTACTTCGATGAAGGTGAGCTCGGTAAGCGCCTTGATGGCATGGTAGTGCTCCACCGGTATCACCACGGTGTCGCCGGCCTTTACCTTGCGCATCTCGCCATTGAGGACAAACAGGCCCTCGCCTTCGACAAAGGTCCACACTTCGGAACGGTGGTGGTGTATCTGATAGGAGATGTGCTTGCCGGGCTTCAGGGTGATGCTTTTGGTGAGGGCATGCTCGCCCGTCGGGTAGCGGGTGTCGTCGAGTACGCGATAGGTTCCCCAACGTCGTTCCTCATACATGGGGCGGTTGTTGAGGGGCTCTACATAGGTCCGGATATTCTCGGAGTCCTCTTTGCTGCACACCAGGATGCCGTCGTGGCCTGCGATGACAACTGCATTGTTGAGGCCGTCGCATACGATGGGGAGTCCCAACTCGTTGATGATGATGTTGTTTGTGGTGTCGGCCCCGACAACTACGTTGCCCATTACTGTCTCAGGCAGTTCCTCGGCCATGGCTTCCCATGTGCCAAGGTCTTTCCACTGTCCGTCGTACAGGACCATGGCGGCCGATGGGGCCTTCTCGGCAACTTCGTAGTCGAAGCTGATGCGGGGGAGTTCGGCATAGCGCTGGAGCAGCTCAGCGAAACGGGTGACGGGGAGGTACCGGTTCAAGAAATCGATCATGTAGCCTAACCGGAAAGCAAACACACCGCCATTCCACAGGGCCTGCTGGGATAGCAGCTCCTTGGCATGCTCTTCGTGGGGCTTCTCGACGAACTGTTCGACTATGCGATAGGGGAGGGCGGGGTCCTGGCTGGCGGCAGGGATGACGTAGCCAAACTTCGTGGAGGGGGTGGTGGGTGCGATACCCATGAGGACGAGTTCGGCTACGTTGTCCTCGACGAGCGAGGCCATGGTGTGTACCTTGTCGAAATAGGAGTTTTCGGTGTAGGTGTCGCAGGGCATGGCCACTACAACTTCGTCGCGACTGCAGCCGCGCTCCATGGCGAGGTGTGCTGCCGCTAAAAGGATGGCGGGGAAGGTGTCGCGACGCTCGGGCTCTGTCAGCATGGTTACGCTCGTTCCCAACTGGCTCTCAATGGAGTCGCGCTGGGTGGCGCCGGCTACAATGGTGATGGAGGTGGACAAGGAGGCCTCTTCGATTTGTCGTACAACACGTTGCACCATGGATTCCTTTTGTCCGTCGGGCCGACGTAGCAGCTGTAGAAACTGTTTTGTGCGCATGCCGTTGGATAGCGGCCACAGACGTTTGCTTGAATCACCGGAGAGTAGTATTATTTCCATTTTCGTACGTTTAATTATGGGTGTGGCTAAACGGTTCTATGTTGCATAAACAATCAGAATGAGTGCCCGTAGCCAATAGACCTGACAAAGTAACAATTTTTTGAGGGTATTTCCTAATTTTTTTGGTTTTTTTGCTTGTTTCTTCGTATCTTCGCAGCATAACATTTTAATATTGTACCATTTTATATTATACCATGAAACTATATCCTAAAATTGGCATACGCCCCACGATTGACGGTCGTCAAGGGGGTGTGCGTGAAAGTCTCGAAGAGAAGACTATGGCATTGGCTCATGCTGTGGCCGAGTTGATAACATCGAACCTGCGTAATCCCGACGGCTCGCCTGTGGAATGTGTGGTGGCCGACGGCACCATTGGCCGCGTGGCTGAAACCGCTGCCTGTCAGGACAAGTTTGAACGTGAAGGGGTGGGCGCAACCATCAGCGTGACTTCGTGCTGGTGCTATGGCTCGGAAACAATGGATATGCATCCCTATTGGCCTAAGGCTGTGTGGGGATTCAATGGTACGGAACGCCCTGGTGCTGTGTACCTGGCTGCCGTGCTTGCTGCTCATGCGCAGAAGGGGCTCCCTGCCTTCGGTATCTACGGACATGATGTGCAGGACCTGCCCGATAACACAATCCCTGCTGATGTGGCCGAGAAGATTCTTCGCTGGGCACGTGCCGCGCAGGCTGTAGCTACGATGCGTGGTAAGAGCTACCTCTCGGTGGGCAGCCAGTGCATGGGTATCGCTGGTAGTATTGTGGACCAGAACTTCTTCCAGGAATATCTGGGCATGCGCAATGAGAGTGTGGATGAAACGGAGATCCTCCGCCGTATGGACGAGGGTATCTACGACCGTGAGGAGTATGCCAAGGCTATGGCTTGGACTGAAAAATATTGTAAGGTCAATGAGGGCTGGGATAAGAATCGCCCCGAGAAGCAGAAGGATCGCGCTGGAAAGGATGCCGATTGGGAGTTTGTGGTGAAAATGACGCTGATTATCCGCGACTTGATGTTGGGTAACCCCCGTTTGCGCGAAATGGGATTCAAGGAGGAGGCAATCGGACATAATGCCATTGCTGCAGGTTTTCAGGGGCAGCGTCAGTGGACCGACTGGAAGCCCAACGGTGACTTTACCGAGGCGCTCCTGTGCAGTACCTTTGACTGGAATGGCATACGCGAGGCTTATGTGCTTGCAACGGAGAATGATGCATGCAATGGTGTTGCCATGTTGTTTGGCAAGTTGCTTACCGGTTGCGGACAGATGTTCTCTGACGTGCGTACCTATTGGAGCCCCGAGGCTGTGAAGCGCGTTACGGGACACGAACTGACTGGATTGGCTGCTGGTGGCATGATACATCTGATCAATTCGGGTGCTACAACGCTTGATGCTACCGGTGCGGCTACGAATGCGGCGGGCGAACCGTGCATGAAGCCTGCTTGGGATATGACTGAAGCGGATGCTGAGGCTTGCTTGAAAGCGACCAGTTGGCCTCCTGCCGATCGCGACTATTTCCGTGGTGGCGGTTTCTCAAGCCATTTCCTCTCAAAAGGTGGTATGCCTGTGACAATGAGCCGTCTTAACCTTGTTAAGGGACTTGGTCCTGTGCTGCAGATTGCTGAGGGATGGACAGCGGATGTGGCTCCTGAAATTCACGATGTGCTCAATATGCGCACTGACCCCACGTGGCCTACTACTTGGTTTGTTCCTCGCCTCGATGAGTCGAAGGCTCCGTTCAAGGATGTGTATTCTGTAATGAACCATTGGGGGGCTAACCATGGAGCTATCAGCTATGGTCACATCGGGGCCGACCTCATCACCTTGGCTTCGATGCTTCGCATTCCGGTGTGTATGCATAATGTGCCGGAGGAGCAGATTTTCCGCCCTGCAGCGTGGAACGCCTATGGCATGGACCGTGAGGGAGCCGATTATCGTGCTTGTGCCACTTATGGCCCCATATACAAATAGATGCATCGTTGCCGACCCGATAGGAATGGCAGCCCAAAGTTGGGCTGCCATTCTTTTTGTTCTTCTTTATCTGTGGCTTGCGAAAAAAAAGGTAATAATATAGCTGTTGTCCAAAACCTTAAATTCTCCTCCTAAAGTAGGAGGAGTACCCTCGAAGAGGGGGAGGTGGTACTAATTTCTCGGATAATACCCCCTCCGCTTCGCTCGTCCCCCTAATCTCGGGGGACAATATAGAGACCTGGACAACAGCTATATTATTACCAAAAAAAAAGGAATCGGCATATGCCGTGACATATGCCGATTCGCAATATTTACCTAATCAGGATGGCTTATCTGACCATAACTTTCGTTACGTCAACGGTGCCATCGGCGCGAACGATGCGGAAGATGTTGATTCCTTGCTGCGGAGCGCTGATGCGGATGCCGTCGAGGGTGTAAATCTCGGTAGCAACGACTGCTGCCTCGGTCTCGATGGTTTCAACGCCCTGGCCCTTGCCAAGATAGTAGAGGTTCCACTTGCCCACTACTTCGTAGTCGTTGGCAAGAATCTCGGTCTTCTCGAGTCCGATGCGTGCCTTTCCGTCGGCGCCTACATAGAACTGCAGCTTGTTGAGGTAGTGGCCTTGGTTGAAGAATGCAACGGTTGATGAGGTGCCGTCGGGGGCAAACTTGCCATTAGCCAGGGTGTAGCAGTTGACTCCGTATGTGTCATCGGCTGCATCTTCGTAGAGGTTCATCACCTTGGTCTCGAACTTCTCGTCGGCTGTTGCGGCATAAAGGGTGGTGAGGTGGGTCTCTTCGCCCTTCTCCATGCGCTCCCATTCCTCGTTGTAGTAGCCTGCACGGTAGTAGGTGTGTACGGTTACTTCGTATTGTCCCTCGGGCAAACCTACGAGATCCTGGTAGAGGGTGATGGCTGCACGATTGTAGCTTACGGTATTCTGCTTGTAGCCGTTCATGGCGCTGGTGGTCCAACCTTCGATAACGCCTGTACCCTTGTCGCCCTTCTCGGGATTGAAGTCGTTGTTGATGATGAGTGAACTCATGTCTACAGGCTCAGGCTCACCTTCAACTTCGCCGAGATAGTAGAGGTGCCAAGGACCTACAACCTCGTAGTCGTTGGCATAGATTTCGGTCTTCTCAAGACCAACTCGTGCCTTGCCGTCCTCGCCTACAACAAATTCCAATTCGTTGAGGTAGTGGCCTTGGTTGAAGAATGCAACGGTTGATGAGGTGCCGTCGGGGGCAAACTTACCATTAGCCAAGGTGTAGCAGTTGACACCGTATGTGTCGTCGGCTGCATCTTCGTAGAGGTTCATGACCTTGGTCTCGAACTTCTCATCGGTTGTCTCCGCGTAGAGGGTGGTGAGGTGGGTCTCTTCGCCCTTCTCCATGCGCTCCCATTCCTCGTTGTAGTAACCTGCACGATAATAGGTGTTGACGGTTACCTTATATCTACCAGCGGGCAGACCTACGAGGTCTTGGTAGAGAGTGATGGCTGCACGGTTGTAGCTGACGGTATTCTGCTTGTAACCGTTCATAGCGCTGGTGGTCCAACCTTCGACAACACCTGTAGACTTGTCGCCCTTCTCGGGATCAAAATTGGGGTTCACCATCAATGAGGTTACATCAACGGGTTCGGGTTCTGTAGCACCAAGGTAGTAGAGGTGCCACTCGCCCACCACTTCGTAGTCGTTGGCGAGAATTTCGGTCTTTTCGAGGCCGATGCGTGCCTTACCGTCTTCGCCTACTACAAACTCCAATTCGTTGAGGTAGTGACCCTGGTTGAAGAATGCAACGGTTGATGAGGTGCCGTCGGGGGCAAACTTGCCATTTGCCAAGGTGTAGCAGTTGACTCCGTATGTGTCATCGGCTGCATCTTCGTAGAGGTTCATCACCTTGGTCTCGAACTTCTCGTCGGCTGTTGCTGCATAAAGGGTAGTGAGGTGGGTCTCTTCGCCCTTCTCCATACGCTCCCATTCCTCGTTGTAGTAGCCTGCGCGGTAGTAGGTGTGTACGGTTACCTTGTATCTGCCGGGTGTTAGTCCTACGAGATCCTGGTAGAGGGTGATGGCTGCACGGTTGTAGCTGACGGTGTTCTGCTTGTAGCCGTTCATGGCGCTGGTGGTCCAACCTTCGATTACGCCTGCGCCCTTGTCGCCCTTCTCGGGATCAAAGTTCGGGTTGATGATGTATGAGGTTACATCGATGGGCTCGTCGCCATCGCCATTGATGTCGGGTATCTTCATGTCTACTACTGCGAGGTTGATCTCGTCGATCATGGCAAGGGCCTCGGCGGTAGAGTATGTGCCTGCTGCGTAGGCTGCAGAGGCAACTTCGTAGAGCTGTTCGGCCTTCTCGACTGCCTCGTCAGAAGCGGTGGTAGAGAATTCATGAATTGTAGATTGGAGGTTGGCAATTGCAGCGTTGAGCTTTACATATGTTTCGGTTCCGGTAACGACCTCTTCCATTGCCTGTTTCAGGGCGATGAGTGCATCGTAGCGCTCTTCGTCAGTGGCTGCAGCGGCTGTGTTGATAGCCTCTTGCAACTTGCTGAGCTCGGGCTGTCCGGCCTTGTTTGTGAGCAGCTCCTTGGCTTCGGGCAGGGTGCTGGTGATTACTTCGCCTAAGATTTCCACGTTCTTGGCACGGAAGATAAGCTTGGCGTTGGTCCACCAGGCACGGCTTCCATCGGCATAACGAAGATCGTTGCGGATACCGACACGCAGTGTGCCATCGGTTACAAGTCCGTAGACGGTCTGTACATAGCGTCCGTTGCTGAATGCATGGTATGCGCTGGCGCTGCTGTTGGGAATGTACCCGTATTGGCTGTGGTGGTAATCATCGGCATGTGTGGATTCCTGGCTCGGGTCAGAGAGGATTGAGTTGATCAACTTGTCGTAATTGTTGATATATGTATATGCCTTATACTGCTCTTCGCCGGTAAGAGCGGTGAAGTCTGCAGCCTGATAACATGCATTGACGGTGAATTCGTAGAGTCCGTTCTGCAAACCTTCAAGCACCTGGTGGACGTCGAATACCATGTTGGGACCTTCACCGACAGCGATGCCATTGGTGGGGAAGGTTACGCCAGGCTGACTGTTCCATCCGCCCTCCTCGGCAAACGATGCGTTCTTAAGCAGGTTGGTGCAATCGGTACCGTCGGTCATGCTGTTGGCGATGGCTTCGGACAGCAACTTCTCCAAGAAGGCGATTTCTGCTACAATCTGTTCGGAATTGAGGTTGCCGTTCTCAAGGATGTACAAGGCGCTTCCATTCGGGTAACTCTCAGATGGCTCCTCATCCATTGTCAGATAGTCGGTCAGGAGGTATACCTCTTCGCTATCGAGATTGTCGTTGCTTTCAATGAAATCGGTAGCTTCTGCCACCTTGGCGGCGTACAAGGCGTATGCCTCGATGCTTGCTTCGAGTTCCTTTACTGCAGCATCGAATGCGGTCATTGCTGCACTGATAGCGATTGCATCGGTAGACGAGGCAAGTGTTTCGCGGGCATCCATATAGGCTGTGTAGCCATCCTTGTAGTGGTATACATCTTCATTCTCTTCGAAGAATGCTTCGTAGTCTACGGACTTGCCCATGTAGTCAGATGCAAAGTAGTTGAATGCTTCGTCGCTGTTGCCCATGTAATGGAGTTTCCAATCGTCGAGTATGGTCCAGTCGCCTTCGAGCTGAACCTCTTTCTTTACACCGAGCGTGAGTTTGCCATCGCTTACATATACCAGAACACTCGTTTCTGGATATTTGCCTGCCTTCATGTATGCGTTGGCTGCATGCATGTCGTTGGGGATCTTACCGAATTGGTTGCTCAGCACTCCTGTAGCCAATGAGTCGGTGGTGGCACCGGCACTGGCAAATACCAAAGGAGCCTCTACCGTTGCCATATTGGTGGTGGTAGCATAGAGCGATGCATGTTGCAATGAATCGTTTCCGTCGAGCAGGAGATCGTAAGCGGTAGCATCGTTGTCGGCCCATCCGGCACGATAGAATGCTGAAACTCCTACCTTATAGATACCATCTTTCAGGCCAGTGAGCGTCTGGTGTGTGTTGTAGTTGCACCAATAAAACTCGGCATTGCCATATTGCTGGAAACCGGGGGTGGTACCTTGCCAACCTGTATTGCTGTTGTTGTCGTACGATGCATTGGTGATGTAGGGGGTGTAGTCGGCTGGAGTCTCGGGCGAAGCCTTGGCTGTTTGGAACTCAATGACCAATTGTACCAATGTTTCCGCTGCGGCATTGAGCTGCTCGGCAGTGCTTGCTGTGTTGTTATATACAGTCTGTACTGATGCGATGTCAATGCCCTCGTTTTCGGCTAAAGCCTTGTCGATATCCTCTTTTAGGGCAACAGCTGCTTCGTAGGTGATTTTCTTGTCCACATAGCTCTCGTATTCTGCAGGAGCTACGAAATACCATTTGTTTTGCCACAGTTCAGGATCATAGTAGGGAGGGAAGTAGCTTGATGTGTCGCATAGATAAATGCGGCTGTCGTTCTTCTCGGGAATTAGTCCGAGATATGCTCCGGGATAGTTCTCTGAATTGAAATTGACGTTTACGGGCGACAAGCCTATGTAATATGTGCCGTCGCTCTGCTTTTCGAAGGTGAAGAGCTTTTCTACGGTAGACTCCAATTCGCGGTCCACCCAAATGCTCTCGACGCCATCAATGAAGGTGTACATGATTTTGCCTTTAGTCTCTACGGAGTCGGCAAGGTAATAGGAAATGTCGTCCAATTCGTACTTTTCCAAGAAGATCTTATATCCCTTGGTTCCCTTAACGCTGGCACGTGTTTCCCAGTCGTTGGCACCGAGGAAGAATCCGTCGGCTTCGGGGTTGTACAGATACAGGGCTTCATCCGTTTGCATCGGAACTGATGCCGGTGGGGCGGGTTTAGACCATTGTGCTGACACGCCTAAACAGATGCACATAGCCACCATGACAAGTAAAAATCTTTGTTTCATGATATTAATATGGTATTAGTCAAACATTGGGCTCGTGAATTCCCTTTTTTCAGGCGCTACTGTATACGAACCCAAGCTACAGGAGCTCCTTTCGTATTGCAAAGGTAGTAATATTTTCTTTCAAGATTCTTTTTTTTTGGAAATATTTCACTGAGAATAGCTCTCGGTAAATCCTTTCGTCGGCAACTTTTCTTGTGTGTGGCTTCATTGTTGCGTAAAAATATGGGGCGTTCGGTCCGATATATGAAAAAGAATGCGTATCTTAGCGCCACAAATAAATATAGAAGTTACTACCCTATGATGAAGAACAAAACTATCCTGTCTTTGGCTGCAGCGTTGTGTGTGGCCGCTACTGCTACGGCACAGACCGTAACCGTGTCTCCCCAACCTCAACGTATTGTTTGGGGCGAGAAAGCTTTTGACCGACCTCAAAGTATACAGATAAAGGGAGCCGAAGAGGCCGATACGGATGCAGTGGCTCTGTTGAACTCACATTTTACCGCGAGCAACAAGGGTGTCAAGGTTGTCATTGGTGAACGTGGCGACAAGGCGGTGAAGAAGTTTGTAAACCAGATTCCCGATAAGGTAGAGGGCTATTATATCCGTGTTGCTGAAGACCAGGTTGTGGTTGCAGGCAATGATGAGGCTGGTACCTACTATGGCGTGCAGACCCTGATGCAGTTGCTTTCGCAGCCTGAGGTGATGAAGGCTGAGATTAAGGACTGGCCTGACGTGATGGAGCGCGGTGTAGTAGAGGGATTTTATGGTAATCCCTGGAGCCACAAGGACCGTCTGCGTCAATTTGAGTTCTATGGTAAGAATAAACTCAATGTATACATCTATGGTCCTAAGGATGACCCCTACCATCGCAATCAGTGGCGTGACCCATATCCCGCTGACGAAGCGTTGCGCATCAGTGAATTGGCTAAGGCTGCAGCTCAAAACAAGGTGGACTTCGTGTGGGCCATGCACCCGGGTGGCGACATACAGTGGAACGAGGAGGACCTAAAGAGCTCGGTGCAGAAGTTGGAGTGGATGTATGGCTTGGGCGTACGTGCCTTCGCGATCTTCTTTGATGATATCTTTGGTGCCGAACAGTCGAAGGGTGCCAAGCAGGCCGAGTACATGAATGCGCTGAACCGCGAGTTCGTGCAGAAGCACGACGACGTGGCTCCGCTCATCCTGTGCCCCACACAGTATAACAAAAGCTGGTCGGGCGGTTCGTATCTGAATGACTTGGGTAGCACGATGGATAAGGATATCCGAATTATGTGGACAGGTGCCACCGTGGTTGATATGATCAACAAGACGGATATGGATTGGATTAACAATCAGATCCACCGTAATGCGTATATCTGGCTCAACTATCCGGTAAATGATTTCTGTATCGACCATATGCTTATGGGACCCACTTATGGTAACGATCTGGATATCGCGCATCAATTGAGTGGATTCGTTTCTAATCCGATGGAATATGCCGAGGCTTCGAAGGTGTCGCTCTATAGTATCGCTGACTATACCTGGAATATGGATGCATACGAGTCGCAGACCTCATGGGAACGCGCCCTTCGTGTACTCATGCCTGAGCATGTGGACGCATTCCGTGTTTTCTGTCAGCATAATGTAGACCTCGGACCTACAGGCCATGGTCTGCGTCGTAAGGGGGAGTCTGCGGCCTTCAAGCAGACTGCCGAAAAATTCAGTGCAGCTATCGCTCAAGGATACAATGCCGACGCGGTAGAGGAGATGACAAAGGAGTTTACCGGAATGGTCGCTGCTGCTGATGAACTTCTCAATTCTTCTGAGGAACCCGAAATGATTGCAGAAATCGCTCCTTGGCTTGAAGTGATGAAGATTATCGGCCAACGAGGCGAACATGTGATGAATCTCTATACACTCTTGGAAAAAGGTGACGAGAAGGGTTTTGTTGCAACCTACGAGCAGTTGGCAAAACTTGAGCAGGCACAGAAGGCGATTATTTCACGTGGCTTCGAAGGTTCAATAAAGAAACCTAACCCAACGGTGGCTAATGAGGAGGTGGTTCCTTTTATCAAAACATGTACAAAGGGACTCATTCGCAGCTATAAGAGTAAGTTCTCATATCGTACCGACATCTTCCCGGCAGAACTTCTCGAAGAGGGACGCTATTATATAAAGGTGAATGGACGCTGGCTAACGGATGTGAATGCCAATCCGGACCGCACGGGCGACTATCCCGTATTCCAGGCTTCGGAGGATGTCATCAATCCCCAACGTCAGGAGTGGAATATCAGCATAGACCCCACGACGGAACGCTACAAGATCACCAACGCACAGGATGGCCGCTACATCAACGAGATGGGTAACTTCTGGCGCGACAAGAACGATAATCCCTACGATCCGGCATGGCACTCATTCAATATCTACCGCTTGAATGGCAAGTATGCCATCCAGAGGGCTGGCAATGCCGGTGGTCTCATGTGGAGTGCTGACGAGGAACGTATCAAGCCCACAGCGGAGAAGAATATTCGCTACGAATACTTCATCTTCGAGTTCATCCCCGTGGGTGGAAAAACCACAGAGTACCCCACATTTGAACCTGGTGCAGCCGTGCGCATCGCTGACAGCGAGGGACGCTACCTCACCAACACCTCAGTGAACGGTGTGGGTGGTACACCCGAGTTTATGGAGCGGAAGGAGGACAACAGCCAGCTCTGGCAGTTCAACCTCGTTGACGAGACTGGTCGCTTCAACCTCACCAGTGCTGCCGACGGCCGTTACGTGAATGAGATAGGTAACTTCGGCTCTAATCCCTACAATGCCTTGTGGAACACCTACGTGCTGACCGAGCAGAATGGTAAGTTTGCCATACGCAATGCCGGCAACGGTGGCAGCAGCTACTGGATTGTCAATGGTAAGCATATATCTACAGCCAATATTCCTGCAGCTGAGAGCTATCAGTTCCAGATAGAGGTGAAATAAGGGAGTATATTGCTGCACTGTGTTTATGGATAGCAGTATGCAACGGGATAAACGAGTGTTGATAGGCATGAGCGGCGGCATTGACAGTACAGCCGCCTGCCTCATGTTGCAGGAGCAGGGGTACGAAGTCGTAGGTGTGACGATGCGTGTGTTTGATATTGCATCACAATTGGCCCCCAGTGGTGAACCTCGTTTTATTGCTGAGGCTCGCGATGTGGCCAACCGCTTGGGAATAGAGCATCATGTAGCCGACGAACGCGTAGGGTTTGGCGATAAAGTCGTGCGCTACTTTGTGGATGAGTATATGGCTGGACGTACACCTAACCCTTGTGTCATGTGCAATCCGCTCTTCAAATTCCGTGTGCTTACGGAATGGGCCGATCGCCTTGGCTGTGCCTATATTGCTACAGGACACTATGTGCAGACAGAATGTGTGGAGGGGAAATTCTATATCGTTACAGGCGATGACCCTCAGAAAGACCAGAGTTATTTCCTCTGGAATCTCAGCCAGGAGGTGCTTGCGCGATGCGTGTTCCCTCTTGGAGGGTGGAAGAAACCTAATGTCAGACAATATCTCGCCGACAAGGGCTTTGAAATAAAGGCTAAAGAGGGTGAGAGCATGGAGGTCTGCTTTATTGAGGGCGACTATCGCGATTTCCTGCGCGAGCATTGCCCTGAAATTGATGCAAAGGTGGGACAAGGTAAATTCGTTGATAGTGCGGGGCGTACGTTGGGTGTGCATCAGGGATATCCTTACTATACCATTGGTCAACGCAAGGGCTTGGGCATAGCATTGGGTAGGCCAGCTTATGTGTTGAAGCTTAATCCCGATAAGAATACCGTCATGTTGGGCGATGCCGAACAATTGGCGACCTCCTATATGCTTGTTGAGCGTCTGAGGGTTGTCGATGAGGAGGCTTTCTATAATGAGAGCAATCTCTCTGTGCGCATCCGCTATCGCAGTCGTTCAGTACCCTGCGAGGTGGTGCGTGAAGTTGAAGATGGCAAATTGCTGGTTCATTTTCACGAGGCAGTGTCGGCTATCACTCCAGGGCAGTCGGCCGTGTTTTATGTCGGTAATCGTCTGGTGGGTGGCGCTTTTATTGCTTCACAACGTGGAATCAATATGTATATCTGATGGAAACGCTTTCTCTCTACGAATTGAACCGACTGATACGTCTGACGCTACATCGCGGTTTGTCCAATGCCTATTGGGTGCAGGCCGAATTGAGCGAGGTGCGTGAGGCCTATAATGGGCATTGCTATATTGAGCTGGTTCAGAAATCAGAACAGGGAAACACCTTTGTGGCTAAAGCGAGAGGCTCCATATGGGCGAATGTATACCGCATGCTGAAACCTTATTTTGAGAATACCACGGGACAGCGTTTTGTCGCAGGTATTAAGGTGTTGCTGCAGGTAAGCGTAGATTTTCATGAACAATATGGACTTTCTCTCACTGTGCATGATATTGACCCGACATATACGTTGGGAGATATGGCTCGTCGTCGTCGTGAAATATTGATGCAACTCGAGTCCGAGGGTGTGCTTACACTCAATAAGGAGCTTTCCATGCCTATGCTTCCTCAGCGGGTGGCTGTTGTTTCAGCTGCAGGAGCTGCAGGTTATGGGGATTTTTGTGATCAATTGATGCATAATCCCTATGGCTTTGTCTTTTATCCTCGGCTGTTCCCCGCTGTAATGCAGGGCGATAGAGTTGAGGAAAGCGTCATCGCTGCTTTGGACAGCATTATCTCTGACGATACTCAATGGGATGTGGTAGTCATCATCCGCGGAGGAGGTGCCACGAGTGATCTTTCGGGATTCGATACCTATCTCCTGGCAACTAACTGTGCCCAGTTCCCTTTGCCTATTATTACGGGCATAGGTCATGAGCGTGACGATACGGTGCTTGATGCTGTAGCGCATACTCGCGTAAAAACACCTACGGCAGCAGCTGAATTTCTCATAGCGCGGTTGGTTGATGCGGCCGATGCCCTCAATGCGCAGGTGGAGGCATTGGCTCACGTGGTTAACATGCGTATGCGTAGTGAAGAACAGCGCTTGACGCAAATTGCGGCTCAGTTACCGTTTCTCTTCTCTCTTGCACATACTCGTCAGATGCATCGCATTGAACAACTTGAGAGTCATTTGAGAACATCCTTGAAACAACTGATGGTAAAGGAAACCCATCGATTGCAGCTGATTGAACAAGTTACCGAGAGTGCCTCGCCCCAGCTGATGCTGCAACGTGGATACTCCATAACCCGATGCAATGGGAAGGTCGTACGCGACGCTTCCATCTTGTCGCCAGGAGTCCTGCTCACCACGGAGTTTGCCGACGGAATGGTGCAAAGTGAGGTGCGTACCCCTCAGAATTAACCTTTTTTCTTTCTATATTAACAGATGACAATGAAATACGAAGAAGCTATACAGCAGCTTGAGACGATCGTTTCGCAGATTACAAATAACGAACTTGATATCGATCAATTGGCTGATCGACTCAAGGAGGCACAAAAACTGATCAAGTTGTGCAAAGACAAACTCTATAAGACCGACGAAAAGATCAAAGTCTTATTGGGAGAGGAATGAGCTGTCAGACACGCATCTTTTGTCTACGCCACTCTTCCCATTATTACCCAAACTTGTGTGCCAAGTAGGATATCTGAGTTAAAAACAGGTTGCTGCTTGTTTTAGTGCTTAGCTACCAATTCTGCAATTTTTACAATGGTCATCATGGCCTTCTCCATTGACTGTACGGGTACGAACTCGTATCGGCTATGGAAGTTGACTCCTCCGGCGAAGATGTTGGGGCAGGGGAGTCCCTTGAAGGAGAGTTGTGCACCATCGGTACCTCCTCGGATAGGTTTGATCTCGGGCTCTACTCCAACCTCGCGCATGGCTTGGCATGCAATGTCGATGACATACATGATGGGTTCAATCACTTCGCGCATGTTTGAGTATTGGTCGGTGAGCTCCATGGTCACAATGTCGGTGCCATATTTTTCGTTGAGTCCCTTGACGCATGCTTGTAGTAACTCCTTGCGTTTCTTGAAGATGTCTGCACTGTGGTCGCGCACGATGAGACTGATGGTGGTTTCCTCAACACCGCCCTTGATGCCTACGACGTGGTAGAATCCTTCGTATCCCTCGGTGTTTTCGGGGGTTTCGTTCTTGGGAAGCAGCTGAATGAACTCAGTGGCTATACGCATCGAGTTGAGCATCTTGTCCTTTGCATAGCCTGGATGTACGTTGCGTCCCTTGATGGTGATACGTGCAGCAGCTGCGTTGAAGTTTTCATATTCCAGTTCTCCGACTTCGCCGCCATCCATCGTGTAGGCCCAGTCGCATCCAAACTGTTTGACGTCAAATTTATGGGCGCCGAGACCAATCTCTTCGTCGGGATTGAATCCAATACGGATCTTTCCGTGTTCAATCTCCGGATGTGCCTGTAGATAGGCTATGGCTGATACAATCTCAGCTACGCCAGCCTTGTCATCGGCTCCGAGCAGGGTTTGTCCGTCCGTCACGATAAGGTCATTGCCCACGTAACGCAGCAGCTCGGGAAACTCTTCGGTGGAGAGTATCGTGTGATTCTCTGCTGAGAGTACAATGTCTGTTCCGTTATAGTTCTCCACGATGCGCGGATTTACATTCTCGCCTGTAACATCGGGGCTTGTGTCTACGTGTGCGATAAATCCGATAGTAGGCACCGTGCGTGTGGTGTTGGCGGGTAGGGTGGCAAAGAGGTAGCCATGTTCGTCGAGCGTGATCTCCTCAAGGCCCATTGCTTCCAGTTCGGTCTGTAGTCTCTGCACAAACTCCATCTGTCCAGGTGTACTGGGCGTTACTCCGGCATCTTCGGCCGACTCGGTATTGATGCGCACATAGCGCATGAATCTATTTACTAAGTCCATCATTGTTGCTTTTAGTTGTTTTGATGCGCTAAGATACTACATCTTTGGCAGAAGTGAAAATATTGGACTCTTTTTTTGTGGTTTGTGGGCATTGTTCGTTTGTGGTAATGGGTGGGATTTCAGTGCTTCACGTTTTTTTTTAGTATATTGAATATTCTTTCTCAGGATTTTTGTTTAATTTCGCCGTCGAATCATTTACGAACGAATAAAACATAATAGTAAGGTATGAAGAAGAATTTTTTCTTGATGGCAGCGCTTGTGATGCTTGCCGCATGCAACAATGTGACCAAAAAGAGTGAGGGGACTGATGCTGCAGTAGAGGCACAGGTGAAGGATACCATTGTGTATGAGCATGAATATTTGGTGAAGGTGGGCGATATGGCTCCCGATTTTACACTGAAGTATACCGATGGGTCGGAGTTTACCCTTTCTGCTTTGCGTGGTAAGGTGGTGATGTTGCAGTTCACAGCCAGTTGGTGCGGTATCTGTCGCGGTGAGATGCCTCATATCGAGAGTCGCATCTGGCAGCCCCATAAGGATAATGCAGACTTTGTACTGGTGGGTGTTGATCGTGAGGAGCCGCGTGAGGTGGTAGAGGAGTATACAGCCAAGTTGGGCACTACCTATCCGATGTTGCTCGACGATAAGGGGGACGTGTTTGCTAGCTATGCAGTGCGCAAGTCGGGTATCACACGTAATGTGCTTATTGACCGTGATGGCCGTATCGTTAAGCTTACCCGTCGTTTTGAAGAGGCTGAATTTAATGACTTGGTTGCTACGATTGATAGTTTATTGGCCAGATAAATCCATACAAAACTTCACGCGAAAACACCGGCGAAATCTGTACAAAATTACGCCGGTGTTTTTGTGTATAATATGCTTTGCATAGCATTGTGTGTCAGCGTTCTATCTGTTGATTGTTAAAGTGTATTTTAGTCGTACATCTTGATGCTGCATTTCTTTGCATAATTGTACGAATGTCTATTGCATGAGCAGGCACATGACAAATGAAGAGAGAGATCTGTCAGCAGATCTCTCTCTTCATTTCCGAGCCTCTTGTCGGATTCGAACCAACGACCCCGAGATTACAAATCACGTGCTCTGGCCAACTGAGCTAAAGAGGCGGGTGGG
>JAZRDT010000089.1:0-28492 GCA_045660385.1 Bacteroidaceae bacterium
CCGCGGAGATATTATACCATCTCCGCAGAGACTCCGCTTCACCTCTGCGGAGAAATCTCCTCATCTCCGCGGAGACAAGAGAATTTGCAGCCATAGTTCTGGAGAAAACTATAGCTCCGATAAATTTATTGACAATCCCCAATTGTGCATGTAATTTCGTACAATGCGTCGCCATTATCAGACTAATACATAGACTCTTAAAGCACTATGGCGACACTACGGCAGATAATATTGCGAAAGTCAACATATAAGAGCATGGATCACTAAATCACATCCACACGAGATGTATGCAAACAGATACACAATTGGCCTTCGAGAACTCTTCCCCGAAGGCCAATCATCTGTTGCTTATACCTAACGAACTCGTCACATCGCTTGCATACGGCGAATGATAGCTTCCACCTCATTGCCGAAGTCTTCATTAAGCTGACGATAATACTTCTTCACACAACCGGGTTCTGGATGACCGGCACGAGCTAGAAATTCGCCCTGCAAGCAGAGGATGTCTGCCAAAATCTCATCAGCCTTGGCTGCTTCAGCCTTCTTTATCTGTTTCAAAACGATGCACTCTAAGAAAAGGTCGCTAGCTACGTAGTTGATAGCCTTCTTCAAATTTCTCTTGTTTGCCATAGCAGTTAATTTTTGTGGTTAAACGATTAGCCCAATCGGTCAAGTGCAACATTGAAGTTACAATCTGTTTGTCCAATTGTGGGGTAAAGGTAGACAATAAAAATTAATGAGCCAAACTTTAGCGAAAAAATGCAGAGAAATTTGATAATCTCACAAAAAATTGCAAAATTTGCGTCACCAACCATTCCGAGTGCCAACACATAGGAAAGGTTGGTTAAAGCCGACAAAACTTTTATACTTACTTTAATAATAACTACAATGAAGAAAAGCGCATTGCAAATGGCAAGATCTTCGTATCAGCCGAAGTTGCCCCAAGTATTGAGAAGTGCAGTAAGAATTGAGGAAGGTGCTCCCACTCAGTCTGTAGCAGACCAAGAGGCTATCAAGGAGTTGTTCCCCAACACTTATGGTACTCCTATGTTGAAGTTCGTTCCTGCCGAGAAGATGGAGAGCAAGCCCATCAACGTGGGTGTTATCCTCTCTGGCGGTCAGGCTCCTGGTGGCCACAACGTAATCTCCGGTTTGTTCGACGGTCTTAAGATGCTCAACGCTGAGAGCCGCCTCTTCGGTTTCCTCATGGGCCCCGATGGTCTCGTAAAGCACAACTACCGCGAGCTCACCGCTGACGTTATCGATCAGTACCGCAACACTGGTGGTTTCGACATGATTGGCTCAGGCCGCACCAAGCTCGAGGCTAAGGAGCAGTATGACAAGGGTCTTGAGATCCTCAAGAAGCTCAACATCAGCGCCCTCGTAATCATCGGTGGTGACGACTCTAACACCAACGCTTGCGTACTCGCCGAGTACTATGCTTCTATCAATGCTGGTGTACAGGTTATCGGTTGCCCCAAGACAATCGACGGTGACTTGAAGAACGAGATGATCGAGACATCATTCGGTTTCGACACCGCTTGTAAGGTATACGCTGAGGTAGTAGGTAACATTGAGCGCGACTGCGACTCTGCTCGCAAGTACTACCACTTCATCAAGTTGATGGGTCGTTCAGCTTCTCACATTGCCCTTGAGGTTGCTCTTCAGGTACAGCCCAACATCTGTATCATCTCTGAGGAGGTAGAGGCTAAGAACCAGTCACTCGACGACGTAGTGACCTACATCGCTGAAGTAGTAGCTAAGCGTGCTGCTAATGGCAACAACTTCGGTACTGTCCTCATCCCCGAGGGTCTCATCGAGTTTATCCCCGAGATCAAGTCGCTCATCAGCGAGCTCAACGACTTCCTCGCTCACAATGCAGCTGAGTTTGCTTCCGTTGCCGAGGACGAGCAGCGTCAGTACATCATCGACCACCTCTCTGAGGCTAACGCCAAGGTTTACGCAAGTCTTCCTGAAGGCGTAGCACGTCAGCTCTCACTCGACCGCGACCCCCACGGCAACGTACAGGTATCGCTCATCGAGACCGAGAAGTTGCTCTCTGAGATGGTAGGCAACAAGCTCGAGGAGTGGAAGGCTGCTGGCAAGTACAATGGTAAGTTTGCTGCTCAGCACCACTTCTTCGGTTACGAAGGCCGTTGCGCTGCTCCCTCTAACTATGACGCAGACTACTGCTACTCACTCGGTTATGCAGCTTCATTGCTCATCGCTGATGGCAAGACAGGTTACATGCCCTCAATCCGTCAGACCACACGTCCTGCTGAGGAGTGGTTGACAGGCGGTATACCCATCACCATGATGATGAACATGGAGCGTCGTCACGGTCAGATGAAGCCCGTTATCAAGAAGGCGCTCGTGAAGCTCGATGGCGCTCCCTTCCAGGCATTCGTTGCTAAGCGTGACCAGTGGGCTAACGAGACTGAGTACGTATTCCCCGGCCCCATCCAGTATTATGGCCCCCGCGAGGTATGCGACCAGCCCACTATGACTCTCCGCTACGAGTTGGGCGATCTCTAAGCCACATTGACTCTTAAAATAATTCTGTAAGTAAGGGCAGGCTATCGTCTGCCCCTACTTATACATAATAATAGAATGGCAAATAACAAAAGCACCATACGCACCACCACCATTCAGATGAGCGGAAGCAAAGCTAAGCCACAGACATCCAAGAAACCAACGGCGAAGCGCAAACCCTTATCTGAAAAGGAAAAGCTCAAGAGAGCCAAAGCGAAAGCTAGAGCACGCGAGCAAGCAAAGCGCAAAGCACAGCGCCAAAAGATGCGTATGCGCCGCTGGACACGCATACACCAATCGGGCATCACCCATTGGATACTCACCGCTGTTGTCGCCGTGGCCATTCTTTTCTTTTTCTATCGATTCTTCATTCGCCCCTATAGCTACCGTTGGAAACCTTGCTATGGAAGCAAAGGGTATGGCGTGTGCCTGCCTCTAGGATACAAAGTGCATGGTATCGATGCTTCACACCATCAAGGAACAATCGACTGGAAAGCAATCAAGGCCACAGAGAAACAGAAAGATCCTATCCGTTTCGCATTCATCAAGGCCACCGAAGGCGGAGACTACAAGGACAGACTCTTCAGTGAGAATTTCCGACAAGCAGCCGAAGCAGGACTCGTTCGTGGGGCATACCATTTCTATAATCCCAACACAGACCCCATCAAACAGGCCGACTTCTTCATATCTCAAGTGAAGCTCACAAAAGGCGATTTAGCTCCTGTGCTCGACATCGAGCGTAAGCCACGCGACAAAGCCAAGCTTCAGGCAGACCTCAAGAAATTCTTAAATCGACTGGAGCAGCACTATGGCATAAAGCCTATTATATACACCTCTTATAAATATAGGCTGCGATACCTCGACTCACCCGAGTTCAATGCCTACCCCTTCTGGATAGCACACTACTATGTCGACAACCTTTCATACGAAGGAGAGTGGAACTTTTGGCAACATACCGATTATGGCACAGTACCTGGTATTGACACCAATGTAGACCTCAACGTATTTAACGGAACATGGGAGGAGCTATCAAAGTATAGAATCAAATAAATCGACACCGAATAGCCATGAACAGCAACTCATACATACCCGACTCAAATCGATACAACAAGATGAGCTACCGCCGCTGCGGAAATAGCGGAGTCATGCTACCCGAAATCTCGCTAGGCTTTTGGCACAACTTTGGCGAAAATCACGACGAAGCCACAGGATTGGATATCGTACACTACGCCTTCGACCATGGCATATGCCATTTTGATCTCGCCAACAACTATGGTCCACCCAATGGTGCAGCCGAAGAGCGATTTGGCAGATATATGAAACAATCGATGTACACTCATCGAGACGAGATGTTTATAGCCACTAAAGCTGGTCACCAAATGTGGGAAGGCCCCTATGGAGATTGGGGGTCACGCAAAAGCTTGATAGCTAGCCTTGACCAAAGCCTGCGCAGGATGAACCTCGACTACGTAGATATTTACTACTCACACCGATACGACCCCAACGCCCCACTCGAAGAGACCATGCAAGCACTAGTCGATATCGTAAGAGCAGGAAAAGCATTATATGTAGGTCTATCAAAATACCCCGCTGAAGTAGCCAGCAAAGCTTACGCCTACCTTGAAGAACGCGACATACACTGCGTTTTGTACCAAGGACGCTACAATATGCTCACACGCCAACCTGAAGCAGACGTGATACCTCAAGCACACAACAACGGAACAGGATTTATCGCCTTCTCTCCCCTAGCCCAGGGCCTGCTTACTGACCGCTACTTGCAAGGCATCCCTGAGGACTCTCGAATGACCAGAAACCTCTTTCTCCGTCCCGAAATATTAACCGACAAGCTACTGAGCAAACTGCATAAACTCAACAAACTTGCTTTAGCACGCAAACAAACATTTGCAGAGATGGCCCTAGCATGGATATTGCGCGACCAACGCATCAGCTCTGTCATCGTAGGCGCTAGTTCGGTAACACAGCTTAGAAATAACCTCCATGCACTCGACAATAAAGAGTTCAGTACCGAGGAGCTACAACTGATCAACGAAATCCTCGAATCCTAACCAGCGGTCAAAATCACATAAAGAAGCAGACAAAAAAATAAGAGGCGCATATATGCGTCTCTTATTGTGAGGTACCTGGCGGATTCGAACCGCCGTACACGGTTTTGCAGACCGTTGCCTAGCCACTCGGCCAAGGTACCCTTGGTTTGCGAGTGCAAAGGTATATCATTTTTTTCAAACAACCAAACCATAAACGGTATTTTTGTAAATTTTATTCGTTTTTCTATCCAACACACACAAAATCGGTCATAAACCAGCCACATACATTTTATTTTTCAGAGAAAAGTTGTAATTTCGCATCTCAGAAACAATATTACAAAATCACATATGTTTAAGTTTGCCAATCCGAATGCCCTATTCCTATACATCTTGCTCGCGATTGTAGCCGGTATATACTTTATAGCCCGCCAACGCCGCAAAAAGGCCCTACTCCGCTATGGATCCCCCGAACTACTTGGACCCATGATGCCCGAAGTTTCGAACTTTCGCCCTGCGCTCAAATTCTGGATGACCTTCACAGCCCTCTGCTTCATGGTGCTACTGCTGGCCCGTCCACAGTTTGGTTCAAAGATGGAGACCATCACTCGCCAAGGCATAGAAACGATCATTGCGCTCGACATCTCAAACTCCATGCTCGCAGAGGACGTAGCACCTAGTCGACTAGAAAAATCAAAAAACATAATATCTAGACTAGTTGACGGATTTGTCGATGACAAAATAGGGCTAATCGTTTTTGCAGGAGAAGCATACATCCAGCTCCCCATAACAAATGATTTCATCTCGGCCAAGATGTTCCTTGAGTCAATAAATCCCAGCCTCATTATGCAACAAGGCACCAATATCAAAGCCGCAATCGACATGGCCACACGAAGCTTCACCCCAAAAGAGGGCATAGGAAAAGCCATCATTATTATTACAGACGGTGAAAACCATGAAGGAGGGGCCAAAGAAGCAGCCAAAGCTGCGGCAGAGAAGGGAATGATGGTATATGTTATGGGAGTAGGAACACCTGAGGGTTCTCCAATTCCAACTGGCCGTGCAGGCGAATTCCGCCTCGACAAGAGCGGAAAACCCATCATTACCAAACTCAACGAGCAAATGTGTCAAGAGATAGCTGCGGCTGGCAATGGTGTATACATTCGTATAGACAACACAAACAACGCACAGAGAATTCTGCAGAAGGAGATAGACAAACTTGCAAAGGCAGATGTAGAGACCACGACCTACTCTGAATACAACGAACAATTCATGGTAATGGCATGGATCGCTTTCATCCTCTTGCTTATCGAAATGCTGTTCATGGCTAAGAAAAATCCCAAACGGAAGAGCTTTCAGCTGTTCAAATAAGCCATCATAACATTCGCGCACCCCGTTTTTTCCCTATGAGTGGAGAATACGGGGTGTCAACGTGTAAAAAAACAACAAAAAAGCCGCGTGCCAGTTGGCCATTTCGTCAAAAATGCGTAATTTTACACGTTTTTAGGTTTAGACAGAATTACTATTAAAATATGAATTTAGATCAAGACAGAATTATTAAGGTCGATATTGAGCAGGAGATGCGCAAATCGTATATCGACTACTCTATGTCGGTGATTGTGGAGCGTGCCTTGCCCGATGTGCGTGATGGCCTCAAGCCCGTTCACCGCAGAATCCTGTACAGTATGATGGAACAGGGCAACACCTCGGACAAAGGTTATCGTAAATCGGCTCGTACGGTCGGTGATGTGATGGGTAAATACCACCCTCATGGTGACTCATCCATCTACGGCTCACTCGTACGTATGGCTCAGGATTGGGCTATGCGTTATACCTTGATTGATGGTCAAGGTAACTTCGGTTCAGTCGACGGTGATAGCCCTGCAGCTATGCGTTACACCGAGGCTCGTCTGCGCAAGATCGGTGAGGACATGATGCAGGATATTTATAAGGAGACTGTAGACTTCCAAGAGAACTACGACGGTAAGGACAAAGAGCCCCGTGTGCTCTCGACCCGTATCCCCAACCTTTTGGTAAACGGTGCCACCGGTATTGCCGTAGGTATGGCGACCAATATGCCCACACACAACCTCCGCGAAGTGATTGACGCTTGTGTGGCCTATATTGACAATCCCGAGCTCACCACCGAGGAGCTGATGCAGTATGTGAAGGCTCCCGACTTCCCTACCGGTGGATATATATATGGTATGGCTGGCGTGAAGGAGGCCTACGAGACCGGTCGTGGACGTGTGGTAATGCGTGCCAAGACTGAGATTGAGACCGATGCCAACCACGATAAGATCATCGTGACCGAGATACCCTATGGCGTAAACAAGGCCGAGCTCATCAAGTACATCGCAGGCCTCGTGAGCGACAAGAAGATTGACGGTATCAGCAACGTTAACGACGAGTCCGACAAGGACGGTATGCGCATCGTAGTCGACGTGAAGCGCGATGCCAATGCCAGCGTAGTGCTCAACAAACTCTTTAAGATGACCCAGCTGCAGACCGCCTTCAGCGTAAACAGCGTGGCTCTCGTACCCTGCGGCGAGCACAACGACAAGCTCCGCCCCATGGTGCTCTCGTTGCGCGACTGCATCAAGTACTTCGTACAGCACCGTCACGAGGTGGTTATCCGTCGCACCAAGTACGACCTCCGCAAAGCAGAAGAGCGTGCACATATTCTCGAAGGATTGATCATTGCATCAGATAATATTGACGAGGTTATCCGCATCATCAAGGCTGCGCACACTCCTGCAGATGCTATCGCAGGATTGATGCAGCGTTTCTCGCTCAGCGATGCTCAGGCACGAGCTATCGTAGAGATGCGCTTGCGTCAGCTCACCGGTCTGCAGCAAGAGCAACTTCGTGCAGAGTATGCCGAGATTATGAAACTTATTGCCCACTTGAAGGAGATCCTCGTCAACGACGACCTCTGCAAGCAGGTGATGAAGGACGAGCTCGTCGAGGTAGCCGAGAAGTATGGCGACGATCGCAAGTCAGAGATCGTATACTCTTCTGAGGAGTTCAACCCCGAAGACTTCTATGCCGATGACGAAATGGTAATCACCATCTCACACCTCGGATACATCAAGCGTACTCCGCTCAGCGAGTTCCGCACACAGAACCGTGGTGGCGTAGGCTCAAAGGGTAGCGATACCCGTGAGGCCGACTTCGTAGAGTACATCTACATGGCTACCATGCACAACACCATGATCTTCTTTACCCAGAAGGGACGCTGCTACTGGCTCAAGGTATATGAGATTCCTGAGGGTACGAAGAACTCAAAGGGACGTGCTATCCAGAATATGCTCAACATCGAGCCCGACGATAAGGTGAACGCATTCGTACACGTGAAGAACCTTGCTGATAAGGACTTCGTGAACTCACACTACCTCGTTTTCTGTACCAAGAACGGTGTAGTGAAGAAGACTTGTTTGGAGGCCTATTCACGCCCCCGCACCAATGGTGTGAACGCTATCACCATTCGTGAAGACGACCGCGTGATTGAGGTTGTGATGACCAATGGCGACAATGAGATTATCTTGGCCAACAAGAATGGTCGCGCTATCCGTTTCCACGAAGGTGTAGTTCGCGAAATGGGCCGTACGGCTACTGGTGTGCGTGGTATGACGCTCGACGAGGATGGTCAGGACGAAGTAATCGGTATGATCGTAATCAATGATGCAGAGTATGAAAATATCATGGTAGTATCAGAGCAGGGTTATGGTAAGCGTAGCGATGTAGAGGAATACCGCATCACCAACCGTGGTGGTAAGGGTGTGAAGACCCTCGACATCACCGAGAAGACCGGTAAACTTGTTGCCATCAAGACCGTTACCGATGACAACGATTTGATGATTATCAACAAATCGGGCGTGGTGATTCGTCTTAAGGTTGCTGATGTACGTATCCAGGGTCGTGCTACACAGGGTGTACGCCTTATCAATCTTGGCAAGCGCAACGATCAGATCAGCTCGGTATGTAAGGTTACAACAGAGACCGAAGAGCCCGAAGTAAAGGATGCAGAGGTTGTAGAGAACGAGACTCCCATTGTTGAAGCTCCCGAAACCGCAGCAGAAACTGAACAGAACGAAGAATAATAAAGTTAAAGGAATATAAACCAATAATCACTAATCATTACAATTATGAAGAAAGTATTATTATTAGTGGCAGCTGCCGCAATGTCGGTGTCGGTTACCTTCGCTCAGGTTGACGACAAGGAAGCTGCAAAGGCTGCAAAGGCTGCAGCTAAGGCTCTCAAAGCAGAGATTAAAGAGGCAAACAAGGTGTTGAGAGAGGCACAGACCGCCCTCACTGCAGTGGATGGTAATGTGGACCAGGCAAACGCTCTTATTGAGGTTGCTATGACCAACAAGCACACTGCATCAAATCCTGATACATGGTACACTGCTGGTAAAATTCAGAATAAGTACTACGACAAGGAGAACGAAAAAATGTATTTGCAGCAGGAATACAATCAGGACAAGTTCTTCGGTAGCTTGTCAAAGATGTTTGACTACTTCATCGTTTGTGACTCATTGGAGCAGATTCCCGATGAGAAGGGTAGAGTAATCGCAAAGTATCGCCCCGAGATTACAGATTTGCTTTCACGTATTCGTATCAACTTGGTAAGTGGTGGCGTAACATACTTCAACGCTGACAACAACGAGAAGGCTTTCGAACTTTTCTCAAAGTATATTGATGTAGCTGATGCTCCTATGTTTGCACAGTTTAACTACGCTGAGACTGATTCTTTGATGCCTGAGATCGCATACTATGCTACTTTGGCTGGTTTGAAGCTGGAGGACTACAACAAGGCTCTTAAGTATGTTGACTTGGCAATGAAGAAAGAGGATGTAGCGCAGAAGGCTATCGAGTACAAGGCTATGTCGTACCTCAACCTGGGTGATACAATCAACTGGTTGAACGCCTTGAAGGTTGGTGTTGAGAAGTATCCCGAGGTAGAGTATTTCTATTCAAACCTCATCTCTTACTATAATAGCAATGGCAATACCGCTGACCTGGTTGCCTTTGCCGATGAGATGTTGGCCAAGAATCCTCTTCCTATCTTCCACTTTGTAAAGGGTTTTGTATACCAGAACCAGAAGGAGTATGATAAGGCTATTGAAGAGTATAAGGTTGCAATAGAGAAGGATCCCAACTATACTGGTGCTTACCGTAACCTTGGTATCTGCTACTGCCAGATTGCGCAGGACATGAGCGATGCTGCTTCTACTCTCGATATCAAGAGTAAGGCCTATAAAGCTAAGAAGGAGGAAATTAACGGCTGGTATAAGTTGGCTCTCCCCATTTACGAGCACTTGCGTAAGATTGATGATGGTTCAGATCCTGACGTGAAGAGTGCTTGGACTAACGGTCTCTACACCTGCTACTACATGCTTAACATGGGTAAGGAGTTTGAGGAGATTGAGAAGATCATGAATCTCTAATATACCTCAACCGGTATGTATATGAGAGGAGGGCTTTGCCTTCCTCTCTTTTATTTTAATTGTTGGGAAGACGATGCTATATAATAAGTTAGGGACATCTTCGGATGTCCCTAACTTGTGTTTTATTGTATCCTTGAACTGTTAGAAATGGAAATAGTTCTTGGCGTTGTTATAGCTGATGTCTTCAATCATCTGACAGACGCGCTCCATTTCGCTATAGGGGATTTCTCCATTCTCAACATCACGTCCTACGAGGTTACATAACGTGCGACGGAAATATTCGTGGCGAGGGTATGAGAGGAATGAGCGTGAGTCGGTAAGCATGCCTGCAAATCGGCTCAGCAGACCCAATACAGAGAGGGCATTCATCTGCTTTTCCATACCATCTTTTTGGTCAAGGAACCACCAGCCTGAGCCAAACTGAATCTTTCCTGGAACTGAGCCATCCTGGAAATTGCCGAGCATGGTGGCAATAACTTCATTGGCGCAAGGATTCAGGTTGTAGAGGATAGTCTTGGCCAACTTGCCCATTGAATTGAGCTTGTCAAGGTATTTGGCCAATGCCTTAGCCGTGGTGAATTCACCGATAGAGTCGAATCCGGTGTCGGGACCAAGTAAGCGGAACATCTTGCTGTTGTTGTCGCGGATTGCGCCATAGTGGAATTGCTGTGTCCAGCCTGTTTCGGCATCCATGATTCCAAATTCAATCATCATGGCGCTCTTGTATTTCAGGATCTCCTCTTTGCTGAGTGTGGTACCGCCATATACCTTGTTGAATATAGCCTCAATTTCTGCGTCGGTATAGTCTTCTGCGTAGAACTCCTCAATACCATGGTCGCTCAATTTGCAGCCTTGTTCTTCAAAGAATTTATGGCGTACGCGCAATGCCTCGATAACATCGCTGAATTTGCTGATCGTTACTCCGCTGACCTCTGCGAGTTTGTCGATATATGCTCGGAAGTTTTCGGGCACCTCTACTGCCATGGCCTTGTCGGGACGCCATGTGGGAAGCATTTTTACCTCAAAGCCGCTTTCGCGTGTTTTGATGTGGTGCTCCAATGAATCGATAGGATCGTCGGTCGTGCATACCACCTCTACATTGTAGCGGCGCATAAATCCGCGAGCGGTATACTCGGGCTGTTTGAGCTTTTCGTTACATTCTTCGTATATCTCACGTGCAGTCTTTGGACTCAGAATCTTGTCGATGCCGAAAGCGGTCTTCAGTTCAAGGTGCGTCCAATGATAGAGTGGGTTGCGGAAGGTGTAGGGTACCGTTTCTGCCCACTTCTCAAACTTCTCCCAATCTGTGGTGTCTTTGCCTGTGCAATAGCGCTCGTCGATGCCGTTGGTGCGCATGGCACGCCACTTGTAGTGGTCTCCGCCAAGCCAGATCTCTGTGAGTGAACGGAACTGATGGTCGTCAGCTACCATTTGCGGTATGAGGTGGCAATGATAGTCGATGATAGGCATCTTTTTAGCGTGCTCGTGATACAACTTCTGTGCAGTTTCTGTTGTCAACAGGAAGTTTTCGTCCATAAAGTTTTTCATAGGCTATTATTTTAAGATGTTGGTTTAATTGTATTCTTGCTTGTTGCGGCTGAAATAGTTGCCTTATTTACCGGAACCGGTATAAAGTGTACTGTCCTGTATGAGTTCCACCTCTTTGATGGGAAGTTCGTCGCCAATCATCTCTCCCTCTATATATATGCGTAGGGGGGTCTGCTTTCCATTGTTGTGTATGGTGATGCTCTTACGGAAGATACCCGGTCGGCGTCCTTTACCATTGTATGTGACGGTGATTTTTCCCTTTTCGCCTGGCATCACCGGCTCGAGCGTATATTCGGGCACAGTGCATCCGCATGAAGCGCTTGCTTGATGTATGATAAGTGGAGCCTTTCCTACGTTGGTGAAGATGAAGTCGTGGCTTACGATGGCAGTGTCCTGAGCAAATACGCCAAAGTTGTGACGGGTCTCTTCAAATTTCATCTCGCCTTTAATTCTAGGCTTTACCTCCTCTTGTGCAAAACCTGCGAGTGCTATGCATAGCATAGATGCAAATACGATAAGTTTTTTCATAATTGTAATTGTCGTTATCGGATATGGTTAGTTTCTGTTTACTTGTTTGACGCCTTTTACTGTACGTAGTTTCTTTATCAGGGCTTGCAGACGGGCATTCTCTTCGATGAGTACGGTGAGTGTGCCCGAAAAGAGTCCGTCGTGCGAGTTGATGCTGATATTGCGCAACTGTATATTCTCTTCTTTGGAGATGATGGAGGTGATGTTGTTGACAATGCCAATGTCGTCGTGCCCGATCACGGTGAGCGTGATGGGGTAGAGTGAACCCTTGCTCTTGCCGGCCCAGCGAGCCTTCACCACGCGGTAGCCGAAGCGGGTGTGCAGGTCATGGGCATTGGGGCAGTCGCAACGGTGTATCTTGATGCCTCCGCCAGTTGTGACGAATCCGAACACCTCATCGCCATAGATGGGGTTGCAGCAGCCTGCCAATTTGAAGTCGATGCCCTTGAGGTTCTGGTCAATGACCAACACGTCGCCCGAGAAGCTCTGCTTGACCTGCTCGTCCTGCTGCATGCTATAGCCTTCGGCGCTACGTATCGTTACGTCGTGCGGCTCAGTAACCTGCTCTATGGCCTGTACGTAGCGGTCGATGAATTGGTTTACGTCAAGCAGGCCATCGGCAATCTTTTGGTAAAACTCCTTTACCTGCTTGTAGCCCATGCGCTTGATGAGGCGCATCATTGTAGGCTCATCGTAGTCAATCTTGCGATTCTTGAACTTACGCTCGATGGTTTCGCGGGCAAAAGCAGCTTGGCGCGATTCTATTTCGTTGAGGCTTTGGCGTATCTTGTTGCGTGCCTTTGAGGTTGTTACGATATCGAGCCAACCCTGTTTGGGGCTTTGTGTGTTTGAGGTCAATATTTCTACTTGATCGCCATTGCTTAAGACTTGTCGCAGTTGGGCATGCTTGCCATTGACCTTTCCACCCGTACAGCGGCAGCCGACATTGGTGTGTATGTGGAAGGCAAAGTCAAGGACCGTGGCGCCGTGAGGAAGCTTGAAGAGGTCTCCCTTCGGGGTAAACACGAACACGTCGTCTTTGTAGAGGTCCATCTTGAACTGATCCATCAACTCCATGCCATCGTCGGTATGCTCCAATGCCTCGCGAATGCTTGTGAGCCATTCGTCAAGTCCCGTTTCACTTTTTACGCCTTTGTAGCGCCAGTGGGCAGCAAGTCCGCGCTCGGCAATCTCATCCATGCGCTCGGTGCGTATTTGTACCTCTACCCACTTTCCTTCGGGGCCCATCACGGTGGTGTGCAGCGACTCGTATCCATTGCTTTTGGGGATAGAGAGCCAGTCGCGCAAGCGCTTGGGGTTGGGCTGATACATATCGGTGACAATCGAGTAGGCTTGCCAACATTCCTGTTTCTCCTTGTCATACTCTGAGTCGAGTATGATGCGTATGGCGAAGAGGTCGTAGATTCCCTCGAAGTTGGTCTTTTGCTTCTTCATCTTTTGGCTGATGGAGTGTATGCTCTTTGTGCGGCCTTTGATGTGGTATTTCAGTCCTGCCGCAGCCAATTTCTCGTCAATCGGCTGGATGAATGAGGCAATGTATTTGTCGCGTGCAGCTTTTGTCGCGTTCAGCTTCTCCTTGATGTGGTAGTACATGTCGTGTTGCATGTACTTGAGCGAGAGGTCTTCAAGCTCGGATTTAAGCTTGTACAAACCTAACTTGTGTGCTAATGGGGCATACAGGTATGCAGCCTCGCCGGCAACTTTGAGCCGTGCCTCCTCATTGGTCGCCTCTTTGATTTGACGCATTGTGTTCACGCGGTCGGCAATCATGATGAGGATTACACGCATGTCTTCGGCGAACGAAAGCAACAGGTTGCGGAAGTTCTCTGACTCGATGGTCGGATTCTTCTCATACAGGCTGGCTGTGCGTACCAATCCGTGCAGAATGCCTGCTACATCTGCTCCAAATTTGTCGGCAACCTCTTCGGTGGTTATAAATCCGCATTTTACAATGTCGTGAAGTAGGATACTCACGATGGCTGCACGGCGCATACCCATTTCGTCAACAACAATGATTGCAGTCTGTAGATTATTGATGAGAGGATTTAATCCGAAGGTGTCGCGCACGAGCTGTCCGTTTTCTGCGGCTTGAAACAGCAGAGATTCGATCGCGGATGCTTCATTGGCCTGCAGACTCTCGCCTGCAAGTTCGGCCAATTGCGCCTTCAATGCGTGGTATAAATCTTTTTCTTCCGTGGAGAAGAATGTGTTATATATAGTATCGCCCATGATGTACCTATTATTTAAATACAAAAGTACGGTTTTTTCTGTAATTTGTAGGGTGTAAAGGCGGATATATTAACTTTCGTTGAGATTTTTTTTGTTTTGTTTCTCTCTCCAGTCGGGCGCCGGTCGTGAATGCAACTCGATTTTGTTTGCGCTGAGTGTATTCTCTGTGTTTCAGTTTGACAGTGTGTAGAGTGACCCGACGAAGAAAAAAACTTGATGTTGCATGAAAAAGATAGTTTTCTGTGGAAAAATTAGCAAAGCTATTTTATTATTTCTATCTTTGTGCATCAATTAAGTTGAATATTATAGTAAATTCGAATAATAATGTTTACATCAGAAGATCAACAGGGTTTTGTAAAAAGAGGTATATCGGAAGCGCATGTGCTGGAACAGTTGGAATGTTTCAAGAAGGGTTTTCCCTATCTTACCTTAGAGGGTCCTGCTTCAGTCAAGACTGGAGTAGTGAAGGCCGATGAGGCACTCTTGAAGCAGGCAGCCAACGATTGGAATGCATATCTTGCTGCTGACCATCGTATCGTGAAGTTTGTTCCTGCATCCGGTGCAGCCAGTCGTATGTTCAAGAATCTCTTTGAGTTCCTCAACGGTGGCCACGATGAGCCTGTGACAGATTTCGAGCATGTTTTCTTTGATCATATTGAGTTCTTTGGCTTCTATGCCGCACTTGATGCAAAGTGTGTTGAACTTTATGGAAAAGGCGTCAATGCCTTAATGGAAGAGGGGCTTTACCGCCAGGTTGTGGCTGCTTTGCTCAATCCTGAGGGGTTGAACTTCGGCCAGTTACCCAAGGGCTTGCTGCTCTTCCATCTCTATGTGGATGATACTGTACGCACTCCGCTCGAGGAGCATCTTGTTGAGGGTGCGTTGTATGCGCAGGACGAGGATAAGAACGTACATGTACACTTCACCGTGTCGCCCGAGCATCGCGAGCTCTTCAAGGCACGTGTCGATGCTGTGGTAGCTCGTTACGAAGCTGAGTTTGGCGTGAAATATGATATTACCTTCTCGGAGCAGAAGGCATGTACCGATACGGTTGCCGCTGATAAAGACAATAATCCCTTCCGCGATGCGGATGGCGGCCTCGTGTTCCGTCCCGGTGGTCATGGTGCACTCATTGAGAACTTGAACGATTTGGATGCCGATGTCGTGTTTATCAAGAATATTGACAATGTCGTTCCTGACCGCTTGAAGGATGATACCGTAACCTACAAGCGCCTGCTTGCCGGTGTGTTGGTGTCATTGCAGGCGCAGGCTTTTGCCTATCTCCGTCGTTTGGATGAGGGCAACTGCACCGAGGAGGAGCTCCAGCAGATGGTTGATTTCCTTGAGAATAAGCTCTATTGTCACCATCCTGCCATCGAAACCCTCAAGGGAGACGTGCTGGCTACCTATCTGAAGAAAAAGTTGAACCGTCCCATGCGTGTGTGTGGTATGGTGCAGAATGTGGGTGAGCCCGGTGGCGGACCTTTCCTCGCTTATAACGCCGATGGTACCGTATCGTTGCAGATTCTGGAGAGCTCGCAGATTGACATGGATAATCCTGTAAAGAAGGCCATGTTCCTTGAGGGTACACACTTCAATCCCGTTGATTTGGTGTGCGCTATTAAAGACTATAAGGGCGAGAAGTTTGACCTTCCCAAGTTTGTTGATAAGTCTACCGGATTCATCTCATCAAAGTCAAAGGGTGGCCGCTCACTGAAGGCGCTCGAACTTCCCGGTTTGTGGAACGGTGCCATGAGTGATTGGAACACCATCTTCGTTGAGGTACCCTTGAGTACATTCAATCCGGTGAAGACCGTGAACGATCTCTTGCGCGACCAACATCAGAAATAGGGTCTGCGCTACCAGTGAATAGCATTCAATAAGGAGCGACATCGTCGCTCCTTTATTATATAACACAAAGGAAATACAGAATGACCAAAGAAGATCTGAGAATCGTATATATGGGTACTCCCGATTTTGCTGTGGAGAGCCTGCGTTGCCTTGTCGAAGGCGGATATAATGTGGTAGGCGTTGTGACGGGCCCCGATAAGGCGGTAGGCCGCCATGGCAGTGTGTTGCAGCCCACTCCCGTAAAGCAGTATGCCGTTGAGCACGGGTTGCGTGTGCTGCAGCCGGAGCGCTTGAAGGATGAGGCCTTCATTGAGGAGCTGCGTTCCTTGCAGGCCGACCTCCAGATTGTGGTCGCTTTCCGTATGCTCCCCGAGGTGGTGTGGGCCATGCCGCGCTTGGGTACCTTTAACCTGCATGCGTCGTTGTTGCCGCAGTATCGTGGTGCTGCTCCCATCAACTGGGCGGTCATCAATGGCGATACAGAAACCGGCGTCACCACCTTCTTTCTCAAACATGAGATTGACACAGGTGCTGTCATTCGTCAGGTACGCGTGCCTATCAGTGAAACAGACTGTGTGGGTGATGTGCACGACCGCCTGATGCTGCTTGGCGGAGGTGTGGTGTGCGAAACGGTGGATGCCATTATCGATGGCACAGCTGAAGCGACTCCCCAGGAGCAGATGATTACCGAAGAGCTGCGCCCTGCACCCAAGATCTTCAAGGATACCTGCCGCATAGAGTGGGGCAGAAGCACCAAGCAGGTGTATGATTTCGTTCGTGGCTTGTCGCCCTATCCTGCCGCATGGACCACATTGGTTGGTCCGGATGGCAATGAAATGGTTGTCAAGGTGTATGAGGCAAGCATTGTAGCGGGCTGTTCGACCGGCCTTTCATGCGGAGCCATCAAGACCGATGGCAAGAGCTATCTCCATGTGGGCACGGCTGATGGCATGTTGAGTCTGCGCACCCTGCAACTTGCCGGAAAGAAACGCATGGGTGTTGAAGACTTTCTGCGTGGTTTCCGCCTTGCTGAGGGTAGCAAAATGGTGTAATAACGGAGTTTTTTGCGGCTTATTGTGTTAAAATCGTGCAAAAATGTTGCACGAAAGCAAATTTATGCTTTTCTTTGCCAAAAAATTATCAGTAACAACTAAAAACGCATTGCCTATCGGAACACTCTTACGCTAACAAACACTAAAAGTAAGTAGTAATGGAGAACTTGAATGTGCTCACTGACGACATGTTGGTGACCCGCTATCAGGAAGGTGACGATAAAGCGTTCGATGAGTTGTTGGCTCGCTATCAGAGCAAACTCTACAATTATATCCTTTTCGCTGTACGCAACCAGGAACTGGCCGAAGATATCTTTCAGGAGACCTTTGTGAAAGCCATTGTAACCATTCAGCAACGTCGCTATTCGGGCGATGGTCGTTTCGGTGCATGGATTATGCGCATTGCTCATAATCTGGTCATCGACTCTTTTCGTCAGGACCGCAATGACAATACAATCTCCAATGACGATTCCGAGGTCGATCTGCTGAACAATGCCGACCTGTGTGATGACAATGTTGAAACGCAGATGGTCAATGACCAGACACTTGTCGATGTACGTCGCCTTGTAGATGCCCTCCCCGACAATCAACGCGAGGTGGTGTATATGCGCTACTACCAGGACCTTAGCTTCAAGGAGATTGCCGAGATTACGGGCGTGAGCATCAATACCGCCCTTGGTCGTATGCGCTATGCACTGTTGGGTATGCGCCGACTGGCAGAAGAGTATAATATTGTGCTGCAGATGTATTGATCTTTTCTTCAGACAGATAATATAGCCTCAGAGGAAGCAGGATATGCTTTTTCTGAGGCTATAATCATTTTCTTGACAAGTAAAATGAGCGTTGTTTTCGGATAATCAAAATTTTGTGCTAAATTTGCAATTTATTAGAAAAAGTATATCGTAGAATGAAACATATCAGAAACTTCTGCATCATTGCACACATCGACCATGGTAAGTCGACCCTTGCCGACCGTCTGCTTGAGTTCACCAATACCATCAAGGTGACCGAGGGTCAAATGCTCGATGATATGGATCTCGAAAAAGAGCGCGGCATCACCATCAAGAGCCACGCCATACAGATGGAGTATACCTACCAGGGCGAGAAATATGTACTCAACCTCATTGACACTCCGGGACACGTAGACTTCTCCTACGAAGTGTCACGCTCTATCGCCGCATGCGAGGGCGCATTGCTCGTGGTGGATGCCTCGCAGGGTGTGCAGGCGCAGACTATCTCCAATCTCTATATGGCCATTGAGCACGATCTGGAGATTATTCCCGTCATCAACAAGTGCGACATGCCCAGTGCCGAGCCGGAGAAGGTAGAGGATGAAATTATCGAGCTCCTCGGCTGCAAACGTGAGGAGATTATCCGTGCTTCGGGTAAGACCGGTTTCGGTGTCGAGGATGTACTGGCTGCTGTCATTGAGCGCATTCCTGCTCCTGAGGGTGATGAGAATGCACCGTTGCAGTGCCTTATCTTCGACTCGGTGTTCAACTCGTTCCGCGGCATCATCGCCTACTTCAAGATACTCAACGGCACCATCCGCCAGGGCGACATGGTGAAGTTCTTCAATACCGGCAAGGAGTACGATGCCGACGAAATCGGTGTACTCAAGATGGATATGGTTCCCCAAAAGGTGCTCAAGGCCGGTAACGTAGGTTACATCATATCGGGAATCAAAACCTCTACGGAGGTAAAGGTGGGCGACACCATTACCCATGTTAAGGGAGGTTGCACCGAAGCCATTGCCGGTTTCGAGGAGAGCAAGCCCATGGTATTTGCCGGTGTATATCCTATTGACGCCGAGGACTACGAGGACCTGCGCGCCTCGCTTGAGAAGTTGCAGCTCAACGACGCTTCGCTCTCATTCTTCCCCGAGTCCTCACTTGCCCTTGGCTTCGGCTTCCGTTGCGGCTTCCTCGGCTTGCTCCACATGGAGATCGTGCAGGAGCGCTTGGATCGCGAGTTTGACATGAGCGTTATCACCACCGTGCCCAACGTATCATACAATGTCTATGACAAGCATGGTGAGTGCATCGAGGTACACAACCCTGGCGGCATGCCCGACGTTACCCTCATCGACCACATCGAAGAGCCCTATATCAAGGCATCGGTCATCACTGCTACCGACTATATTGGTCCCATCATGACCCTGTGCCTCGGCAAGCGTGGCGAGTTGCTCAAGCAGGAGTATATCTCCGGTAACCGCGTTGAGATACATTACATGATGCCTTTGGGTGAGATTGTGATCGACTTCTATGACAAGCTCAAGAGCATTTCCAAGGGATACGCCTCGTTCGACTACCACCCGGCAGGATTCCGTCCTTCAAAGCTGGTAAAGCTCGATATCCTGCTCAATGGCGAACCTGTGGATGCCCTCTCTACCTTGACTCATATCGACAATGCCTACGACTTTGGTCGTCGCATGTGTGAGAAGCTCAAGGAGCTCATCCCACGCCAGCAGTTCGATATTGCCATCCAGGCAGCTATCGGCGGTAAGATTATCGCTCGTGAAACCGTGAAGCAGGTGCGTAAGGACGTGACAGCCAAGTGTTATGGTGGCGACGTGTCGCGTAAGCGCAAGCTCCTTGAGAAGCAGAAGAAGGGTAAGAAGCGCATGAAGCAGATCGGTAATGTAGAGGTGCCCCAGAAAGCCTTCCTTGCCGTGCTCAAGCTTGACTAATACGGACCTATATAAAATGAACATCCCGCCTATGACAGACGGGATGTTTTCTTGTATGGATAGGGGTATGCTGGCGTTTTTGGGTGCCTACTCGGCCGGTTGTGCTGATGCGGCTTCGATGGCGGGCAATACGACCTTCTCCACAATGTCTCTGCGCATGATGCGGTAGTGAGGGTGGTGATGCTTGTTGAAATCGCGGCTGTGATGCATCACGTAGTTTCCTTCGCTATGGAGCTGGGCGATACGGGTCGAGTCTTCGGCGTAGCTGTCGGGGTGGGGCATTACCGTCTTGGCAATGCGCTGCGTCGCGTTCCATTCGTTTATCCAGCTTTGCGAGAGGGTGGGCAGTGTGTCTGCTGCGCTGGCCATAAAGGCGTCTACAAAGTCGTCGACCGACAATATGCTGTCTCTGATTACCGAGAGGTTTACCCTCCAGTATCGTCTCTTCCATCCGCAAGGTTCGCAATAGCCGCCTCCCAGTGTGTCGGATAGCGATAGTTCCCGCACGATGTAGCTTTTCACCGCTTCGCGGTTGGTGAGTAGGTGTGCGGGTCCGAATTCATCCTGAAACTCCCCCTTGTAGACATCTTGCAGTGTGGCATGAGGGTAGTGCGTGAAGAACTCGGTAAGAAATGCCGAACGTGTGCTGTCGGCTGCCGCACTCTTGTCGTCCTTGGTATTTGTGCAGGCGCTTAACATTGCGATAGCTGTGGAGAGGAGGAGGATGATTTTTCTCATGACTTTATCGGTTGTTTTCAAATGCATGATATTCGCCCAAGATTGCCAACTCCTTGGTGAGTGGTCGCACGGCGTCGATGCTTTGGTGGAAGCGTGTGTAGTCGTTGAATGTGACATCAACGTAAAACATATACTCCCATTCGCGTCCGATGATCGGCAATGACTGGATCTTGGTGAGGTTGATGCGGTAGAAGGTGAAGATGGAGAGGATTTGCGATAGGCTTCCCTCTTGGTGGGGGAGCGAGAAGACGATGTTGGCCTTGTCTATATTCCGGTCGATGCAGCCTTCAGCCTTCAGTTCGTCGGCTCTCCAGCGGTCGGCCACCACAAGGAATCGGGTGAAGTTGTGCTTGTTGGTCTCGATGTTTTCCTGAAGTATGCGCATTCCATACATCTTGGCTGCATGTGTAGAGCATATGGCGGCATGTCCGTGCAGATGCTTCTCGGAGATCTCCTTGGCACTGAGCGCCGTGTCCTCGGCCTGTACGGCTTTCAGCTCGGGGTGACGCTGGAGGAAGGCTTCGCACTGTGCCAGGGCTACGGGGTGCGAGTGTACCTCATGCAGGTCGGACCAATCCTCCTCGGGCAGACAGCAGATGCAGTGGGCAATACGCAGCTTTTGTTCGCCAACAATCACGACACCGCTATTGCGCAGCAGCTCGTAGTTGTGGAGCAGACTGCCGGCAATCGTATTCTCGATGGCCACAAGTGCCACCACGTTGCTGTCTGCAGCAATGGCGTCAAACACGTCGTTGAATGTCTCGCAGCAGATCAGTTCGGTGTTTTCTTCCTTGAAAAATTCCCTCGTGGCAATGTCGTGATACGAGCCTTCGAAACCTTGTATAGCTACTTTCTTCATAATAGGTGCAAATGTAGTGCAAAAAAATGATTTCACGAAGACGCTTTCCTCTTACTTGTTGTCAAATCCCTGTTTTTTGGGGTACCCGGAAACGAAAAAAAAGGAAGGTTGCGGTATTCCGCGCCCTTCCTTTATTGTATGCAATGGGTTGAACTTTATCTTACTTGATGTTGGGAAGCTCCAATCCGTATCCCTTGCGCTTGTCCTCCTTCTTGAGTGAGAATGCGAGCAGGAGGGCGATGATGCCGAAGCAGGCGAATACAATCATCGGCAAGGTGTAGTTGTACTGAGTGAAGACCTGTCCGTCAACAACGCGTTCGCCAACGATGCAGTACTCGTTGAGCAACCATCCGATGAGCAGAGGCACGAATCCGAGACCGATGTTCTGCACCCAGAAGATGAGGGCATAAGCCGATCCGAGCAACTTCTCGGGGATGATCTTGGGTACGCTGGGCCACATCGCTGAGGGTACGAGTGAGAAGGCTACGCCCAATACGATGGCGATGAATCCGGCAAACCACCAGTAGTTGAGGATGGGCAGAGCAAACAATACGTGTACGCCAATGAGCATTGCCGAACCGATGATCATGATGGTGGCACCCTTACCCTTGCGGTCGTAGATTCCTCCGAAGAGCGGAGTCATGATGAGGTTACCCATGGGGATGAGGGCGGGAATCCATCCTGCCACCGTGTTGGCCATTCCATACTTGTTCTCCATGAGTGAGGTTGCATACTTCATGAAGGGGAATACGGCTGAGTAGAACATCAGGCAGAGCAGGGCGATGATCCAGAAACCCTTGTTGGTGATAATCTCCTTCAGGTCTGATATATGGAAGGTCTCGTCTCCTTCGCTGCCACCATCGGCTTCAGCTACAAGTTGCTTGTCGAGTCGGGTATCCATTACGCAGAATACGCAATAGGCCAGGAGTCCGATAGCGATAAGCACGAGCGCGAAGAGTAGGGGAGTCGACATGCTGAAGTTCTTCACGATGAGCGGACTCACAATCATGGCCAGAGCTGTGCCTAAGCGGGCTACAGCTACCTGGATACCCATAGCCAGTGCAATTTCCTTGCCTTTGAACCATTTGGCGATTACCTTGGTTACGGTGATGCCGCAGTTCTCGGTACCTACCGCAAAGACGGCATATCCGAGACTCGCAATCATTACCTGTGTGCGGATGCCGAAGATGTAGCCGGCGTCAGGTCCCGGAGAGATATACTCTACGGCATAATACTTGATGAAGGCACCGATTACCATCAGGGCACACGAGGCGATACCGGTGATGCGCACGCCCAGCTTGTCGAGAATCATGCCACCGAAGATGAGCATGAAGAGGAATACGTTGAACCAGCAATAGGCCCAGTTGAAGATGCCGAAGTCAGAACTTGACCAATCCATCTCTACTTCGAGCATGGTCATGAGGGGCGACATGGCGTCGGTGAGGAAGTATCCCCACATCATGGTAAACGAAACGATGATCAGGGCTGTCCAGCGGGCTGCCTTCGAATCGCGCAGTGTTTGTTGCAGTTGTTTTGTCATTGTTTTTAGTGAGTTTTTATTATTACATTAATATTATATACCCATTGTCCGGTTGGCCAGACCGCTGTGCCGGCCAAACATGATGCGAAGGTACGAAGATTCCTCCACTGTAGCAAACGTTTCTTGAGTTTTGGACTATAAAAGCTGGAATAAGTGTTGGGCGGTGGATGCGGTATGGTTGCGGAAAATCCGACGGAAAACGCCCGAAAAGTCCGAAAGATGGCTGAAAAACCCCGATTTTTGAAAAAAAACAAAGAAAAAGTGATTTTTTTTGTGTTTTTGTTTGGTGATTAAAATAAAAGCCGTACCTTTGCACTCGCAAAACGGAACGATGCCGTTTGTTCTTTGAAATGTTGAAGAAATAAGCAAAACAAAATTGCGGAAATAGCTCAGTTGGTAGAGCACAACCTTGCCAAGGTTGGGGTCGCGAGTTCGAGCCTCGTTTTCCGCTCACAAGTTTGAATTTGTGTCTACAACCGATGAGTCGGTGTAAGCCCAGGTGGCGGAATGGTAGACGCGCTCGTTTCAGGTGCGAGTGTTGAGAGACGTGCAGGTTCGAGTCCTGTTCTGGGCACAAACCAAACGAGTATTGACTTAATGAATAAATGGAGAGATGGCGGAATTGGTAGACGCGCTACTTTGAGGGGGTAGTGACCGTTGGGTCGTGTGAGTTCGAGTCTCATTCTCTTCACCAGATTGCGGAAATAGCTCAGTTGGTAGAGCACAACCTTGCCAAGGTTGGGGTCGCGAGTTCGAGCCTCGTTTTCCGCTCATAGAGGTCTAAGGCAATAGGCCTCTTTTTTATTTTAAATCGTTTCAGAAATATAAGCCCCGGCACGTTTGTGCTGGGGCTTTTCTTTTTTCACTCAATCACAATCTCATCGATGAAGAGGAATCCGCCGAAGTCGCTTCGCAGCGCCTGATAGCGCACGTACCGCGCTTCTGCTGTGCCCTCCCACCCGAAGGTCTTGAAGGTCACGGCATCGTCCTTCACGACTTCGATCTCCTCGCGTTTCAGTTCGGTAAAGGTCTCTCCGTCGTGCGATACCGAGATGATCACCTGTGCCGGCATGAAGACGCCGGGGCCGCATATCTGCATGAAATCGGCGCTGATGGAGGTGATAGGCGTTGTCTCGCCCAAGTCGATGATGGCGTCCACGCCCTTTCTTCCGAGGAATCCTTGCCAACGCTTGTCTCCGTAGGTCCATCCTCCGCGTATGCCATCCACCAGGGCGCTGTCTCCGCCTGCCGCATAGCCTTTGTAGTAGGCCGATCCGTCAGCGTAGACAACCCGCTTGCCAACCCCCAGGTGCCGTATGGGCTTGTCGGCTCCCGGGCGGTTTCCTACCTCGTGATGCAGGTCGAACGGGTGGTAACCCTTGGCGCGCAATGCCTCTACGGCCTTCAGTGCCCGGACGTGGAAATCCTCGAAGCACTTGTTCTCCGGCGCGCTCCATGCCACCTCGGCAAGCGCCAGGATGCGCGGATAGGCCATGTACTCCATGTGCTCCTCGGTGGGGATGTATTCGGCAAACAGGTTGCCTTGCACACCGTACAGGAGTTGGGCTGTCTCATGGTCGAGCGTGTCGGGAATCGGGTCGTACGAATAGACCTTCTGCAAGGGCAGGTATCCCCCGAAGGCCTCGGGCTGCGTGTGAGGCGCATCCTGGTAGGCGTCGAAGTAGCAAAACTCACCGGGAGTCATGATGGCTCTGTGGCCCATCTGCATGGCCTTCAGACCGCCGTCGGTGCCGCGCCACGACATGACAGAGGCATGGGGAGCCAAACCTCCGTCGAGGATTTCGTCCCATCCCAGCAAACTGCGTCCGTGTGCATTCAGGAATTTCTCGATGCGGTGGATAAAGTAGCTCTGCAGCTCGTCTACATTGTCGAGTCCCTCCTGTTGCATGCGGGCCTTGCACAGGGCGCACTCCTTCCATGACTGCTTGCTGGCCTCGTCGCCACCGATATGGATGTAGTGCGAGGGGAACAGCTCCATCACCTCGAGCAATACATTCTCGATAAACTCGAACACCTTTTCGTTGCCTGCGCAGAAGTCGGCCTCCTTATAGGGGGTGTGCGAGCACGAGAGCTCGGGATAAACGGTTAGCACCTCTTCGGAATGCGACGGCATCTCTATTTCGGGGATTACGGTGATGTAGTGCTTCTGCGCGTAGGCTACGATATCTCGTATCTGCTCCTGCGTGTAGTATCCTCCATGGGCATCCGCCTCCCCTTCGGTCGCATAATGCCGGTCCCCATTCCACCAGTCCTTCCATAAGGCATGTGTGCGCCATGCGGCCTGTCGGGTGAGCTCGGGGTAGCGCTTTATCTCGATGCGCCATCCGGCAGCATCGGTCAGGTGCAGGTGCAGGTGGTTGAGCTTGTAGTAGGCCATCGCCTCTATCTGCTTCTTGATGAAGTCCGCGTCGAAGAAGTGGCGCGACACGTCGAGCATCATGCCTCGATACTCGAACCTCGGCTCGTCCACGATTGTGCCATAGGCTATGGCCCCGTCCTCGTAGCTCATCTGCAGCAGTGTCTGTATGCCATAGAAGAGTCCGGCCTCCGATAAGGCACCGATTCTGACCCCTGATTTGTCTGCCGACAATATGTAGCCCTCGGCCTTGTTTATGCCGGGAAGGGTGTCGGCAAGTTCCAGGATGATGGCATTGTCTGTAGGCCTGGTGTCGCTCCATTGGCCTAAAGCGTGCCTGTCGATATATTCCTTCAGGTAGGCACCCTCTCCCTCGGGTGCGTCCATCCACAGTCGGGTGTGTCCGTTCAGGGTGAATGTCAGTTTCTGCAGTTCCACGCTCAGGGGAACGGGGATGATGGATGTGTGCTCCCCGCTTCCGCATGCGGCAAGGAGGATGCCCAGTATCAGGCCAATCGTGGCGGCATATTTTTTCATGGTTCAAAAAATTGTAGTCTGTATGATTAAAAAAGGTAGGAAGCCGGGCTCCCTACCTTGTGATTACTTCAATTCCAACAATACCACATTCTCTACGTGGTGAGTGTGAGGGAACATGTCGACCGGTTGCACGCGCGTCACCCTGTATTTCACGTCGAGCAGATTCAGGTCGCGTGCCTGTGTGGCGGGGTTGCAGCTCACATACACGATGCGCTTGGGCTCGGCAAAGAGGATGGTGTCAATCACGTCGCCATGCATGCCGGCTCTTGGGGGGTCGGTGATGATGACGTCGGGGCGGCCATATTCGTTGATGAACTCCTGATTCAGGATATCCTTCATGTCGCCGGCAAAGAATAGGGTGTTGTCGATGCCGTTGAGCGCTGAGTTTACCTTGGCATCCTCAATTGCTTCGGGTACATACTCGATACCGATTACTTGGCGTGCCTTGCGCGATACAAAGTTGGCGATGGTACCCGTGCCCGTGTAGAGGTCGTATACCAGTTCGTCGCCCGTGAGTCCCGCAAAGTCGCGCGTTACCTTATATAAATTGTAAGCCTGGCGGCTGTTGGTCTGATAGAACGATTTGGGGCCCACCTTGAACTTCAGTCCCTCCATCTCCTCGATGATGTGGTCGTCGCCCTTGAATACATGAATGGGGAGGTCGCCGATGGTGTCGTTGCACTTGTTGTTGATGACATAGATGAGCGATGTAATCTCGGGCCATGAGTCGGCCATGAACTGCAACAGCTGCATCATCTGCTTCTCCTCGGCTGCATCCACAATCTTGAACTGCATTACCACCATCAATCCCTTGATGCTTCGGTCGTTCTCGTCCTCGGCGATGCGAATCATCATGTTGCGCAGCATACCCTCCTGCGTGCGCAGGTTGAAGAAGCTGTAGTTATGCTCGTAGGCAAAGTCGCGCACACCATTTCGTATCCTGTTGCATATATCGTCCATCAAGTGACATTCGTCGATGGCCAGCACCTTGTCGAATGCTCCGGGGATGTGGAATCCCACGGCATTCCTGTTAAATTGACAATTGTCAATTGTCAATTGTCCATTGTCCATTGTCAATTGTCCATTGTCAATTGTCAATTGAGAATCGATCTCCTCCTGGGTGAGCCAACGCTTGTTGCTAAAGGTGAACTCCAGCTTGTTGCGGTAGCGCTCCGTCAGTTCTGAACCCAGAATGGGCGATATCTCGGGCAGTTCAATCTTGCCTATGCGCACCAGGTTGTCGGTCACCTGCTTCTGCTTGAAACGTATCTGGTCTTCGTAGTTGAGACATTGCCACTTGCAGCCGCCGCACACACCGAAATGCTTGCAGAAGGGCTCGCTGCGCAGGGGCGAGTATTCGTGGAATTTCACGGCCACCGCCTCGGCATAGCTATGCTTCTTGCGCTTCACCTGCAGGTCCACCACGTCGCCCGGCACCACATAGGGCACAAACACTACCATATCATTCACGCGGGCCAATGCCTTGCCCTCGGCTGCCACGTCGGTTATTGTAATCTGCTCCAATAACGGGAGTTCTTTCTTCTTTCTTGCCATTGTTACACTCTTTGTTTCTGCTGTCCGAAGCCTTCGGTCGGGCACTGCCGGCCGTCCGGCCGCTTCCGTACGCCGCAATCGGGCTATTCTTTTCTAATTTCGACAAAATTACATAAAATATCCATATGGTGGTAGCGAAAGTGAAAAATTTATATTTCAAGTGAAAAACGTGGCTCTATAATTTCATCCTTTCGTGAAAAAGTGCTATCTTTGCTCTGTTAATGGGCGAAGTATACCTATATTATATTAGACTATTATCAACAAACATATTTTTACTACTTAATAATTATTAAAAATTATGAGCGAAAAAAGAGTTTACTTATTCGGTAATGGTAAGGCCGAAGGTAAGGCAGACATGAGAAATCTGCTCGGTGGTAAAGGTGCCAATCTGGCTGAAATGAACCTGATTGGTGTACCCGTTCCTCCCGGTTTCACCATTACTACAGACACTTGTAACGATTACTATCGTTTAGGCAAGGCTGAAGTTGTTGAGTTGTTGAAGGACGACGTGCATGCAGCAGTAGCACACGTTGAGACCTTGATGAACTCAAAGTTCGGTGACATTGAGAACCCCTTGTTGGTTTCTGTACGTTCAGGTGCTCGCGCTTCAATGCCCGGCATGATGGATACTATCCTCAACCTCGGTTTGAACGACGAAGTAGTTGAGGGTATGGTACGCAAGACCGGCAACGCACGCTTTGCTTGGGACTCATACCGTCGTTTCGTACAGATGTACGGTGACGTAGTATTGGGTATGAAGCCTGTAAACAAAGAAGACATCGATCCGTTCGAGGCTATCATCGAAGAGGTGAAGGAGGCTAAGGGCGTTAAGCTCGACAATGAGCTTGAGGTTGAGGATTTGAAAGAGCTCGTTAAGAAGTTCAAGGCTGCTGTTAAGGAGCAGACCGGTAAGGACTTCCCCACAGACGCTTACGAGCAGCT
>JAZRDT010000090.1:0-22826 GCA_045660385.1 Bacteroidaceae bacterium
GGAGTTGTGTGTGAATGTTGTCTTCCTAAGACCGCTTGGCCTCCGACTTTATCCTGCCGAGGCGTTGCAGGACAAGGAGTTCGCGCCCTCAAGCATGATCAAGGGACACCGCATCGTGTTCCGCCCCGAGGCAAAGCTCAAGAGCGCTATCGCAGGTGCACTCGCGCTGTAGCGTGTGTCAAGTGAGGCGATGGCTTAATCAGCGCTTGCGCTGATTAAGCATTCAACAGACAACAGTCAACGGTCGACAGGCCTTGACGATAGCAACATAAAGTTTCTTCTGGATGGGGACTGTAGACTGTAGGCTGTTGACCGTTGACATAAAAAATTATTAACCCAAAAAAACAAAGACAAATGAAGACCGAAAAAACTACTTTCAGCTGGAGCCTTCTGCTCAAGATACTCATCACCGTGCTCACTGCGCTTGCAGGTGCATTAGGGTTGAGCGCTTGCGGAAGATGGTAGCGATGGGGTCAGTAGGGCGCATCGCGCCCCGCTGGCCCCTTAATTCTTAGCACAAATCAAATTTCTATTCGCCAATTAATTATAACCACAGATTACTCGGATTACTCAGATTAAGAGTATTTCTGTGTGAATTGAAATCCGAGTAATCGGTGTAATCCGTGGTTTAACCAATAAGAAACACTATCAAAGTATGCAGCATTTCACTATTCAAGAACTTACCGCCAGCGCTACCGCTGAGCGCCTCGCCATCGACAATACACCGCCTCGTGTAGCACAGCAGATGCTCACTGTCCTTGTGGAGCAGCTGCTAGATCCCATACGCCGTCGCTACGGTGCACCCATCATCGTCACTTCGGGCTACCGTTGCCCGGCTCTCAACACCGCCGTTGGCGGAGTCGCCAACAGTCACCACATCATAGGATGTGCGGCGGATATCACTACAGGAAGCATAGAACGAAATAGGACGCTCTTCGCCCTTATTATAGAGATGCAGGCTGCCCACGCCATCCGCTTCACCCAAGTCATCGCCGAGAAGGGTTACCGATGGCTGCACATCTCCTATGTGCCGGGCATGCTGCGGAATCAGATTATCGACATAAATACCAACACCGTTGCACTTTCTGAATCTCCCATACTCGAGGTGGACTATCAGGATAGTGGATAGGATTTTGTTGAATGAGCCGATAAAAAACATCCCCGATGCGTGGCATCGGGGATTGAATTTTAATCTTTTTATAAAGAGTTGAGTCTATTTATTCCAAAATCTCAGCCATTTACGTTTACGCTTTTTCTTCTTTTTCTTGAATGAGGCTTCAGCTTGACTGTTGTCTTGCAAACACCAAATAACATGATTCTTGCGTATAAAATAATGGGAAAGACAATCTTGCTCATAATTTCCTATTGATGGGGAAAGAGTAACACCTTCTCCATCGTACATTAATGACCACGCTTGAGGTGAAAGTGGTGTTATTACTTTTTGTTTACATCCACAAGCACATAGATGAGTGGCAGTAGCATACATCATGGAAATATATAAAACACCTTCCTCTAATTCCAACGGAATGTATTCAACAAATTTAGGCGTGAATTTGTCAATCTTCATATTTTGGGTGTGTAATGTTATCGCTAGCTACAGAATAGATAAGATTTAAGCTACCCCCAGCATAATCGTTGTAAACTCCGAGCATCTTTTTCCATTTTATAATGGATAGTACTGCGGCCAAAGAGTTCAACTCTGCTATTTGGATGTTGCTCTTATATACGTCATCTTCTACATCGGCTAAGCCATCACCGTATGCCTCTTTCAAATGATTGTAATGTCCGTGAAATCCCGTTGTTACTCGGACTAAACCATTAAGGCTATTGTTTGAACATTCCAATCCCATCCCCGAATCGATAAATGGAATTTCGTTTTCGGCTAAATATGCGGAAATGGAATTTCTAACCGATGGACTATCTACGCATATAAATACCATATCCTTATCCACGAGTTCTGACTGATTGTCTTTCGTTATTCGAACAGGATGTGCGATAACTCCAGAATGCATTCGCTTGTAGATCTCGCTCCAATAGTCAACTTTCCTTTGTTGTGAACGCAGTTGCTCTAAGGAAGGAGCTCCTGGACCTCGAAAAGCGTTGTGGGTGTCAAATGTGTCGTTGTCGTACAAATGAATTTCGGCAACATCTGTTTTAGCCAAATAGTCTAGTAAATATGATCCCGTACCACCTAGACCTACAATGACAACTTTCTGCCCAGATAATTTTTCATTGACACCTACAATCCCTGCTCTACTAGAATTTGTGTCATCGTAACACAATGCTGAAGATTCAGAATGAGTGATTATTGTTTCCCTGAGTTGGCGAAATCTTGTATAATCAAAATTCTGTGCTGGAGCTGAAATCATATTGAAATATGTGGACACCTTTTCGTGATAATCCTCGTATCTGTTTGTTGTATCTGGGCAACATGAGAGGTAATAATCAGAAATCAAGCCTTTCCCATGATTCTGTTGCTGGCGTGAGTTTACCAATGATGATATAATCGTGCCATCAGAATTGCAAGGTTGTTGACCAGCCCATCGTGCGGTGTGATCTCTTGGTTTCTTGACAATATCGCCAGAGGTTACAAGTGGCATAATTAATGTGCCAGACAGCATCTCAACTTTATTGTTAAGATAAGGTATGTGATGGACTATTAAAAGTCCATCACGCACCTCAATCTCATACCCTTCTGATTGCAGTTGCTGCAAAACGGGATTACGACAAATGAGTTCTTGTGACATCGAATTTCATTTTATGTTTGACAAAAACTTCATTTCCCTTAGACAGTACCCCTTCGGGATTCTGATCGGGTCCATCCTTATAAACAACCGTATATCCTCGATTTCCTGCAATATTGTTTGTTCCGTAAACAATCTCCCCGAGTTTTTCATATGAAATAGTAGGACTATTGTATGGGATCAAACTGCCATTGACAATAATCTCAATGCCCTCATGAGGCTTGCGAGCATCAAACTTTTCAACTCCAGGTAGTGCGAAATTGACTACTCTGTCATCTTCAATCAGTTCGTCACGCATATGAGGTGCAGTCATATACAGTTGATACTCGGCAGGAATATCTGCCATTGCTTTGATTTGCGCACCAGTAAGAAACTGTTGCTCGGTAAAATAGGGCTTGTTTGCCACTAAAAAATTATATTTTTTTCTTGCCATAGTTGTAATTTTAGGCATTAATAATACTTAGGCTGCTGCCATCACCCAAAAAATCTCTGGCAACTCTTGCTTTTGTGGCCAAAACAGAGTACATTTGTCGAAAAATTAAACATTTGAAAATTTCGCTCTTCGGCAGATAGAACGATTTTTTCATTTTTTTGCTTCCCCAAGCATTTTAATTTTTCTGGAGTGATATGAGTTGCCGCTTATATCACTCCGGCCGTTTCAAAGGTCTGCTTTTATCTTTTGTCTTAACCTCCTTTCATTTAATTTTTCGGCAAAGGTATAACCAGTTTGTTAAATACGCAAGCATTATAAGGAAATTTTTTTATAAAGATAATTATCAAAAAAGTTAATTAATAAAGTTGGGTGAAAAGTTTTTGTGTTACGAAAAATATTCGTACCTTTGCACAAAAATTAAGCATATCGTCAAGCATTTACATTTCATATGATTGATTTTCATATAGATAACCTTGAAGCTGTCGTCTCTCATCCAGGAGAGATTCTTCGTTGCGAACTAGAAATCAGGGGCATGTCTCAAAAGGATTTGTCTGAGGCGACAGGTAAGGCAACTCCAGTCATTAATGACATCATCAAAGGGAAACGAAACATTAATGTTGAAATAGCAGTTTTGCTTGAAGCCATTTTTGGCAATATCAAAGCTGAGCAATGGCTCGAATGGCAATCACAGTTTGACTTACAGGAAATAAGAAAGCAAAAAGAAATACAGGATGCTCAATCATTCATTGCAACTTGGAATACCCTTAAAAATACGATTAATGTCAATTACCTAAAAAAAAGATTGGGATTAGGTAAAGAAATTAAAGAAAATATCAATATAATTTTTTCCTTTCTCGGTGTTAGTTCTGCAGTTCAATTAGAAGAGAAAATCGCGTCTTTAAGTTCTTATTTCCGCAAATCGGATAGTCTTCAGACCAATTACATTAATTTGATGACATGGGTGGCGATTGTTCGCCATAGAAGTGAAATCATGCATCTGGATAGACGATTCGATATAAATCGTATCGATCAGTTGGTTGAAAATATAAATTATATACTATTCGATAACAAAAACACTGTTGCACGTCTTGAAAAAACATTGGGTGATTTTGGTGTAAAATTCATAGAAGAAAAGAAACTGGAAAAAATGCCTGTTGATGGGTATTCTTTTTGGGATGGAGACAACCCGACGATTGTCATTACAAAACGATTGAATAGAATAGACAACTTGGCATTTGTCCTTTTCCACGAATTAGGCCATATATGCCTTCATCTTCTTGATAAAAAGAATAGACATCACGATTTTATTGAAGCTGATCCCAACTCTAGGAATGAGCAAAATTACAAGATATATGAAGATGAGGCGAATAAATTTGCAAATGAAAAGATATGGAGCGGGATAGACTATAAATCTCTGTTTTCAAAGGTTATAAATCCATATGCCGCAACAAAGTTTCTAGAAACCATATCTAGAACGTACAACATTAACTCAGGAATTGTGGTTGGGCAATATCAGTTCTTTTGCAGTGAAAGGAAGTTATGTAATAATGCCTATTCTGTTTGTCATAAGTTAATACAAACGGTTAATTAAGTTTAATATTAAAGGTATAGAAACTTCTTTATTCAAAATGTTTGTTAATTTTGTCAGCAAATTAAATGCTCTTAAGTATGGAACTAAAAATACGAAATGTCAATAAGATAAAGTCTGCTAATATAAAGCTTAATGGATTGACCGTTATTGTTGGAGAGAACGATTCGGGTAAGAGCACAATTGGACGCGTTCTCTTTTCTGTGATAAAATCTTTAGTTAACACAAAAACGAACAATGTACAAAAGCAAGAAAAATTATTAGACAAGCATGTTCAATCCTTATACCGCCGACTGAGCAGCATCGGCATAGGACAGTCCTCTATAGCTGGTAATATCCGTGAAGATTTTTTATTGCCAAGAAATTCCTATGAATTTGCTGAATGTCTAAAAAAGACAGAGTCCATTGATGGATTTATCGAAAAAGTATCTTCTTTCATAGACCAACTGGAGGCAACACCTAGACTTAAGTCTCTAATGAAAGAAGATTTACATCTTATAGGAATATGCACAAAAGAAAGGGGAAATAGAGCTGCAAACTTATTTACAGAATTTAGATACCTTTTAGAGTCTGAATTTATGAATCAGTTTGGAAATAGTAAGGATGTGTCATTAGAGTTATTGGCTGATGATAATTCTAAATCGTATTTTAGCTATTCTGATGATGAAAACACAATAGAATCACATTGTGAAAACGAAGAGACATTAGAAGATGTCACTTATGTTGAAACTCCATTGTATCTTCACATGCTGGAGAACCTGATGTATGCAGGCGCATATAGAGAAATAGATAAACGTCACCGCGCGATTAGGCCAATGATTCCTTATCATATAAAAGACTTTGTTGAGAAGATGAATGCTTCAAAGTCTTTTTTGGGAGCAAAAGGCCAGCTTAATATGTTCTTAAATGCTCCCATTGATACGGCTGATATTGTTGGTGGAAAATTTTCATATGATGATAGCAGGAAATCTATCGTTTTCATAAAGGACGGCATGGCTATTTTACCATTAAATACAGCTTCTGGCATTAAAAGCTTTGGTGTTCTTCAAATGTTATTAGATGGAGGATTTATTGATGCAAATAGACCTCTAATATGGGATGAGCCTGAGAATCATTTACACCCAGAATGGCAAATCGAATTTGCGAAGGTTTTAGTAGGCATATATAAATCAGGAGTTCCTGTGATAATAACGACACACAGCCCTTATTTCCTACAAGCTATTCGATATTATTCTGCGAAAGAAAAAGTTGAAGACTTCGTGTCATACTATATGGCACAACCAACAAATGACAATCTTGTCACGATGGAAGATGTAAGTAAAGAATTAAATAAGGCATTCAAAAAATTAGCTTCCCCATTGACTAAAATTATGAATATTGATGCTGCGCGTCAAGGGTTAGAATTATAAAATATGGTAAGTACACCATCCGAATTATATAAAAAGCTAATTTCTGATTTTCTTTTGTCAGAAAATATTCTTTGTGATTTGCATAAACCTTGCAATAAATCAGGAGGGCACCGTTGCTCTTCTACCATGACACATAGAATAATTGATTTTGATAAGGTAAAAACAGAAAATCAAAGAGGGAAAAGCGGTTCACCTAAATCATCTGTAGACGGCTTCACCTACAAAGAACGACTTTATTGTTTCGTAGAGCTCAAAGGTTGGGCTGATTTCCTGACTTTTCATACAAATCCTGTAACGTTACAAGTTGAGATAGAAGAGCAGGCTAACAAATACGATTTAGAGAAGAAACTGTTGGATAGCATGTCAATCTGTATGGAGGTGTCAGAAAATACTAATATATTTAAAGATGCATCTATTGCATTTATACTTGTCACTGATATTGATGTGGAAGAAGATGGAACTATGGAATTCTATTCGCATATGATGGGATTGGCAGAAACGCCTTCTAACTGGGAAGTCATTTGTAATCGTGAGTTGAAAGATAGACTATCATCGCTTCCTCCGAATATAAGAACCTATTATCTGAAATGCCAAAAATTTGATCAAGCAATATCCAAGTTATAGGAGAAACGATAATTAAATAAATGTGCAGAAATACAATATCGACACTTATAAACTTGCAGAAAAAGAATCTCGAATCAAAACTGATATTACAAAAGTATAGGGCAAACGTGGTTGCCCTATACTTTTTATCTCCGATTTTTCTTTTACCTCGTCAACGAGAACTTCAATGACACGCCGAAGTCGTTGGTCGAAGTGGTGTCCGACGAGGCAGACACCACGGGGATGTTGGTCTGATGGTCGAAGTAGGCGTTCAGGGTGAGCATGCACGACTCGGTATTACGTGTGTCCGTTGTTACGGCATCATATCCAGTAATTGCTGGCGATGGGGAGCGTCAGATTGCTTGATGTGCTCTCTTAGGCGCGACTTGCGTGAGTAGATGTTCGAGATGCTGTTCTTGGTAAACAGGTGTATGGCCTTGGCCGAGAATCCGGCGTAGATGTAGCAGAGCAGCACGGTGTCGTCGTAGGGCAGCTCGGGCAGTTCGGCATGTATGTGCATCATGGCGTTGTCGCAATATTCATTGACGATGCTTTCCAGCTCCTGCATCTCCTTGCGGTTTCCCGCCATGCGGTCTATGGCTTTCTTTACCTTCTGGTATATCGCTTCGCGGTCGGCCTTGCTTCCGCTGGTCTCATAGTAGGTGTTGGTGAGTTCGTTGAGCAGCTCGTATCGTCCGCGCATGAGGTCGGCCAGGCGTGAGCTCATGGTGCGTGCCTGCTCGTCGTGCTGTTGCAGCTGTGCTCCCATACGGTTTATCGCCTCCTCCTTGTTGTAGAGCGAGCGTTGCAGGTCTTCTGTGAGGTTCACGTAGCCGTCCAGTTCCTCACGCTTCTTACGCGCGCGTGTGCGCGATACTATAATGATAATGGCTATTGCCAGTATGGCTACCACCACGATGAAGAACATCGCTTGACGGCTTTTCTGTAGCTTCACCTCTGTCAGCTCTGATTGTTCCTGAAAAAAGTCGCGCTGAGTTACTATTAATGGATGGCGAGTAGCAATACGTAACAATGAGTCTTGTAGACTTAACATTATCTCGTGGTTTGCAAGAGCCTGCATGTACTCCCCCATTGATTTATATATTTTGTACCCCTGATGGTACAGTGAGATTGTATCTTCTATCGTGCGTGTCTGTTCCCATGCTTTCTCCAGATGAAAGAGAGCTTTTTCTTGTTCTCCATTTGATGCATATTGACGCGCCAACAAGTATTCTACATTCATATCTGCAGCATATGCTTTATATCCTTCACTATTGTACAACTGGAAGAACGAATTCGAATCGTTAAAAGCATCATACAGCTCAAATAGATGCTGCAAGCAGCTCACATATAACGATTTGCGATTATTAGCATAAGCCCATGCGGCAGCTTCCTTCAGGCTTGCTTCTGCATTTGAAAAATCATTCATCGCTTTATATGCGTGCCCTATATTCCTTAACGCAGTGTACTGCAATCTAGGAATATTAGCTTCTTTATAATATTCATACGCTATTTTAAGATTTCTCAAGGCTGTGGCATAGTCATAATCTCTAGAATTGAGTACTCCCAGGTGCGCATATAGTAGCCCTTTTATATAAGAGTCTTCTACTTCACCAACATACTGCTCGGCTTCTGTATATAGTGCCATCGCTTGATGAAATTCTTTGGCATTCTCACGTACTCGCCCCTGATAGTACAATGCCTGCAATGCACGCAACGGCTCATCCCCCTTGCGATAATACTTTGTGGCTATGCTTATCAGTGAGTCGTTGGTCACGTCTATATAGCACTTGTCCAGTGCCAGGCTATAGAGCAGGGCGTGCAAGGCTCGTGCCTCACCACGCAGCCGGTTGCCATCCATGGCAGCCAGTGCAGTGCGCACGCTGTCGGCCTTAGCCTCCATGCGTGTCTCCAAGTATGTAAGCTCCTCCATCGCTGCGCGATTGGTGCATCCCGTGAACAGAGCCATCATCAGTGCCAATATCAGTGGCAGTGTATTGCGTGTGGTCATAATGTGTATGTTTATTGCCGTAAAAGTACAAAAAACCATTCAATAAAGCAAATACGATGGCAGGATATTATAGAATCAGCTGTCAATGCAGTTTTTGCCCATTTTGCCACCTTGCAGAGCATGTCTATAATGCACTGATTCACAGTGCCCATTACCACCTTGCAAGGTTTTGAAATCTTGCAAAGTTGTAACGTGCAATAAATCAATCGTTTGCAAGGACACTTGCAAGGCGGTTTCTTGCCCTTTTCTTTGTTTTGAGGGTACAAAAGCCTCTACCTTTGCCGCAGAAATCAAACAAAATTATTCACAAACTTAAATTTTTACAAGCAATGAGAACAAAAGTATTTTTCTTTTCCCTTTTGATGGGATTGGTGATGGTAGGTAATGTTCAGTCTGCTTATGCGGAGGATTTTGAAATTCCTGAAAATCAAACTGGCCCTATTATATTGACAGAGGAAGGGATGATAGATGGTAGTGATGACCGAGGAGTTGTTATCATCCCTCTTGAGGCATACTACCAAGGCGAAACCATCTTTCTTGATTTTACGTACAATGTAGGTAATGTAGAGGTAAGCGTGCGAAATACGACTACCGGAAATTGCTGGTCGGGAACGGTGAATTCTGCCGATGGAATGGGGCAAATTAGCATTGCTAATGGTGGTGCTGGTAGCTATGTCCTAACTTTGGAGACCGCCTATGGCGATAGATATCACGGAACATTTACTATAGACTGATTCCATCATGAACAAGGTAGCGGTACTCTTTGTATCACACATCATCAATGACGATATCGTGGCGCGGTATGAGAAGCTGCGCCACGAGCTACCGCCCAATCATGAACTCTTTTGGGCGTTCGATGCCGAGGGTGGCGACAAGGCACAGGCATTGGCTTATAGCAATCAGGTGCAATTCTTTTTTTTCGATTCTGCCATGCTCAATGCATTAGGTTATACAGCTATTACACCCACATTGATTGGCAGCTTGAATTTTGTGATGCAGCGCTTCGGCTTGGATCATCCCGAGTATGATTACTACTGGATAGTTGAGTACGATGTGGTGTTTACAGGTAACTGGCATACTCTATTTGCCGACATTGATAGCCTCGATGCTGATTTAGTCAGCACACATATCGAGCGTAATAATGCGACAAACTGGAGTTGGCACTGGTGGCATCCCGCCGTGTGGGCCGGTCGTTGCATCCCCAAGGAGCGTTGCATCAAGTCTTTCAATCCCATTTATCGTCTCTCGGCACGTGGCCTTCAGTTTATGGACACCTTCCTGAAAGCAGGCAATTCGGGACATTATGAGATGCTGATGCCTACGGCGCTCTTCAATCACGGCTATACCCTTGTCGACATTGGCGGACATGGAGAGTTTGTTCCCACAGGTTATGGCAACCGATATTATGTCAACGATACGGGGAGCAATGGCACCATGCGCTATCGTCCCGTCTATGAAGAGACTTATATTAGAGACATCGGCGCTGTAGACAAGTTGTTTCATCCCCTCAAATAAATTCGATTAAACATTATGACAGAATACATCTCTTCAGAACAAATATACGATGCCTTGGCCAATCTTCCTCAACTGGTCTTTGAGGTGACCGATGCTTGTAACCTAAAATGCAAGTACTGTATCTATGGCGAGTTTTACGAAGATCACGACGTACGTGAAAACAGTATGCTTCCCATAGACAAAGCCATACGCCTGATAGACTACCTCAAGCAATACTGGAATTCTCCTCGGTGCACTTCGGCCAACACCTATATGTATATCTCTTTCTATGGAGGTGAAGCATTGATGAACATGGAGTTCGTGAAAGCGGTAGTAGCCTATATTGAGCAGTTGGATTGCCCACGTCGCGAGTTCCGCTTCTCCATGACTACCAATGCGATACTACTCCATCGCCATATGGACTATCTGGTGGAGAAGAAATTTAATCTGCTTATCAGTCTTGACGGAAATGAATACAACCACAGCTATCGGGTAGACCACAGCGGACGCAACTCTTTCTCGCGTGTCATTCGCAATGTAGATTTACTGCAAGAGCGCTATCCTGAGTATTTTCGCAGATATGTTAATTTCAACTCCGTATTGCACAATCGCAATAGTGTGGCTGACATATACACCTTTATCAAGCAACGTTACGATAAGATTCCCTCAATAGGCGAGCTCAACAATTCAGGCATTCGTGATGACAAGAAGCAGGAGTTCAATGATACGTATCGCAATACGATGGAGAGCCTTCATCAAGCGGAGCACTATGAGGAGATTGAGAATGACATGTTCATAAAAGGCAGTAGCTATAGAGTATTCTCCTTATATCTACAACGCTATAGCGGATATCACTTCAATGATTATACAGACTTATTCATTGACAGGAAGCAACTACGTTACATGCCCACAGGTACTTGTATCCCATTTTCGCGAAAGTTGTTTGTCACAGTCAACGGAAAGATTCTTCCATGCGAGCGCATAGGACAACAGCATTATATGGGAACGATTACCGACAATGAAATCCTATTAGATATTGAGCATATTACATATAAATATAATGTTTATCTTAATAAGATGCAGAAACAATGCTCTACTTGCAAGAATCAACCAGGATGCACACAATGTCTGTATAATTTGGGAAATCTGGAGAATCATCCTATTTGTCATGGTTATATGAATGATAAGCTACACAAACAAGTGCATAATGCTCAGATGCATTTTCTATACACTCATCCTGATGCATATCGCAAGATTATGGAAGAGACGATAACCATATAGCAAATTCACCCATACAGCATAAGCTGTTTTTTAATTCATTAATTTATTAACATTTTAATCTTTTAGTTATGAAACTAAACAGAATCAAATTGAATGCTTTGTCCGAAAGCTGTTTGCAGGACAAAGAGATGAATGCAATTGTTGGTGGACATGACACTTGTAGATGTTCATGTGCCTATGCCAACCAAGGTGGCTCAACCCAGAGTGACAACATGGTTGCTAATGCTGCAGATGGCCTTTATTCAACTACAGGATGTAATGAATTGGAGTACGATTCAGCTACAGGAAATGTTGGCTGGTCAGGGAATGTGACTGCATCCTAGATGAAGATCAGCATATTGGAAATTTCCAATATGCTGATTGTACATAAATATTAATAATAACATCAAATGAAAAAAGTTATTTTATTACTGATTGTAAGTTGTTCGATTTCAAATACGGTTTATTCACAGCAGAAGCAAGGCCATGCGCGTGCTCCATTCAAGAAGAATCAAGGCAAGATGTCTGTCATGGACTCCACGCGCCTCCGTGTATGGTATGCCATGAATGCCGATAGCATAGCCGATATGAACACCTATATCGACTATCAACGTCTGGATGTAGGCGACAGCATTTCCAAGTATTACAGTTGGTTTGTATATAACAGTGACTCGTTACTGCGTGAATGGCACAAAGCTCACCCCAAGGCACAGTCTGCTCCATCGTGGCAAGGGCCAGGTGGCAAGGACAAAAGCACATGGATACAATATGAATTCTCCGATTTATATATGCAGAATGGTATGCTTACCGAATACGCCTGCATGCCAGGGTGGCTACATAAGTACAACTCACAGTATTCCGAACCTATTCCCCGCCAGTCGTGGATTATATCCTTTGAGATGCAAGAGATATTGGGCTATACTTGCCAAAAAGCCACGTGTCATTTCCGTGGGCGGGACTATGTGGCATGGTTCGCACCCGACATTCCTGTGCGCCAAGGACCGTGGAAACTTGGCGGTTTGCCAGGCCTCATCCTCAAAGCACACGATGCAGACACACTCTATATTTTCGAGGCCGTAAAAATAGAGACAGGCAAACATCCGATCATTCGCTACGAGTATAAAGATTATAAGGAAGAAAGTCGTGAAAAAATACAAAAAATGCAACGTGAGTTTGCCGAGAATTGGTATAAGGCGGTTGACTATCGTCGAGCCGAAATTATGCCGAATGGCAAAGTAGAACCACGCGAGCCACTCTCCATCCATACCCCCTACGAACCCCTTGAACTGGAATAACCAACCCTTAAAACGATGCACGATGAACATGAAACTTCACCACATACTACTTGTCGCCTTCTTGACGGCGATAGCGCTGGATAGCGTTGCCCAAAACAAAACGGTTATTGACGGCTACGTGAAGGGTGCCGACGGCAAGGCCGCCGATGCCTACGTCACCGTATCGCCCAAGGGCAAGGGCATCATCCTCGGCTTTGCCGATGTGGATGTGGCGAGCGGCTACTACAAGGTGGAGTTTGCCTTCGACACCGACTCCGTGACGGTGACGGCGGCGGGCATGACCATCGGACAGAACATAAAGATGGTGCCCAACCGCTCGCAACGGCTCGACTTCCTCACCGTGGAACAATCGATAACAATCAAGGAGGTGAGCATTGTGGCCGACAAGATACGGCGGAGCGGCGACACCATCAACTACAACGTGGCCGCCTACAAGCAGCAGGACGACCGCGTGATTGCCGACGTCATCAAGCGTATGCCCGGCATGGAGGTGAGCGAGAGCGGAGGCATCAAGTACAACGGGCAGAGCATCTCGAAGTTCTACATCGAGGACATGGACATGCTGCACTCGCGCTACGGACTGGCCACGAAGAACGTCAGCGCACAGGATGTGGCCACCGTACAGGTGATGGAGAACCACCAGGCCATCAAGTCGCTGCAGGGGAAGGAGATTACCGACAAGGTGGCCGTCAACCTCAAGCTGCGCCCCGAGGCCAAGGGCACCTTCTCCCTCAACGCCATGCTGGGCGGCGGTGCGCAGCTGCAGGGTAACGTAGGCAGTAATCCGCTCATGGCGGGCGAGGCCACGGCCATGTACTTCGGCAAGCGCCGCCAGCACATGACCGTCTACAAGGGCGACAATGCGGGCAACGACGTATCCACCGAGCTGACCGAGCAGTACACCATGGGAGGCGTGGGGCTCTACCCCTTCTGCCCCATGGGGGCGGTGATGCCCTCCAGTGCAGGGCTGCCCAAGCGCCGATACCTTGACAACCGTACCCATGTGGTGGGGCTCAACCATCTGGAGAAGCTCAACAAGGACACCGAGCTCACCCTCAACGCCACCTACCATAACGACGATATACGCCGCGAGGGATACACGATGAACGACCGCTTCGTGACTGCCAACACACGCCTCGTGACGGAAGAGACGCTCACATCTGAAACCCACCTGCACAACCTCAATGCCCAGGCGCACTACCAGTGGAATGCCGACGAGGGATTCTTCAACAACCGCCTGCAGGTGAAGGGCTCGTGGAACCGCGATGCCGTGACGGGTACGCTCACCTCGAACGCCCTGAGCGGTGCGCAGCGCGTGACGCAGCGGTTTGACCGTCCCGAGTTCTCCATCAAGAACACTGCCAACACCATCCGCAGCATCGGCGACAACAACTTCCGCCTTAACTTCTCCGTGGGCGCTGCCCACAGGCCGAGCACCCTCGGCGTGAGCATCGACAGCACCGCCCGCTACACGCAGGACATCACCTCGCAGCACTACGCCGCCACGTTCCACACGGGCTATGGCATAGGGCTCGGCAACTTCCGCCTCAATTACGGCATCAACTTCGTGGGCGGCATACACCACGTGGAGAGCGACCTCGACGGCTACACTCCGCTCACGGGCAGCGCCCTGCAGAACGATGTGTGGTACCGCCTCTACGAACTGGTATTGGGGCAGGAGTACACCTACAAGTACGAAGACTTCAAGGCTACCCTTACCCTGCCGCTCAACTTCAACACGCAGAACCTCGACGACCGCATCCACTCGGGCAACTACCACCACATGCAGCTGCTCGTGGCGCCGTCGTTGGCACTCAGCTACACGGGCAATGAACTGTCGGGCGGAGCCAGCGTGCGCTACCACCGCAACGTGGGCAACCCCAATGCCATCTATCAGGGAGCCATCATGACCAACTACCGCACCTTCCAGCGCGACTACGTGGACCGCCTCTTCAATCGCGGCACACTCGCCGCCAATGCCGATGTGCGCTATGCCAACAGCCTCTCGGGCACCTTTGCCAATGCCGAGTTCGGTTACACCCGCCTCGACGAGAATGTCGTGTACGGCTACCGCTACGACGGGGTCACCTCCATCGTCGAGGGCATAGAGCAGGATACCCATTCCGATACCTACCGCGCCGGAGCCAGCCTCAGCCAGGGCTTCGACTGGTGGCAGGCCACGATGAGCCTCTTCGCCAATGCTTCGCTCACTCAGGACGAGCAGTACATCGGCGGCATCATCTACCCCATGGAGTACCGCAGCCTGTCGTTCGGCGGTGCGGGCACCATCACGCCCATACGCCAGATCAACCTCGTCTTCAGCTCGGGCTGCGGCATGAGCCAGAGCTACGTGCAGGGCGGTGCAGCCTCGGCACGCACCATCACCACCGCCACCCATCGCCTGACGATGAACCTGCACCTGACGAAGACGCTCACCCTCTCTGCCTCGGCCGAGGACAGCTACAACAACCTCACCGACGAGAACCGCCACCACTGGTTTGCCGACGCCAAGGTGAAGTACAAGATGAAGCGCATCGACCTCGAGGTGGAGGCCAGCAACCTCTTCAACCAGCAGGCCTACACGCAGGTCAACTACAGCAACCTCAACATCTATCGCAACGTATGCCAGCTGCGCCCGATGAACGTGGTAGCCAAGGTGCGATTCAAGCTATTATGACAAACAATTCATACACACATACTACTATGGACAAGAAATATTGGTTACTGATGAAGTCAAATGTATATGCCGACTTCAAGGAGAAGCAGACACTGCTGTACGATACAGACAGCGGCAAGTGTATAACCCTATCCCATGAGGCACAGACCACCCTGATAAAAGCGCTGTACGAGGATCTGAACCTCGGTTCCGTTGAGGTCAACAGCAATGATATGCTTGATGCGGAAAGGGGGGAGTGCATACGCCTATTATGCGATTCTGGCATGGCGCGCCTCGTTGCAATGGATGAGTGCCCCGTAAAGCCTGTGTCATTGCTTCCCATATTGTCGCTCAACAAGGATGTCGACAAGCTGATGGACAAGGAGGAGGGAAGGTTGCTCCTGTCCAAGGACATCACCAAATACCTGCTGGATGTAAACATACAGCTGACAGACCATTGTCCTCTGTCGTGCTCCCATTGCAGTGGCTATTGCAAGCAGTTTCCCTGCTGTTCACAAGGTCGTGAACCCATAGGACAACTGCCGGCAGATAGTCTGGAAAGGCTATTACGGCAGGTGAGCCATTATCCTGTGCGCACCATCAATATTACGGGAGGCGACATCTATACCTACAAGCATCTTGACTTGTTCTCCTCCCAGTTTGCTGCAGGGACGAAGATATTGAACTTCTTCGTCAACTATCTCAACTATCGTCCCCACGAGACAGTAGACTGTCATCGGATACATGTTTTGGTCAATACTCCGCTCCATACAGACAGGCTTAAGGAGGTAATCGCACAGACAAGACAAAAGGATGTACACTTCCATGCCATCGTGGAGGATGGGCAGCAGTACGAAGCCATCGCATCGATATTGGAAGAGGCACAGGTTGAAGACTTTCAGATACATCCGTTCTATAATGGGGCGAATATGGATTTCTTCAAAGAGAATGTATACCTCAGCAAAGAGGACATAGAATCGGGCAAACTGTCGATACGTGAGATTTTCCGCAACCAGAAGATGAATGCCAACTTCTTCGGCAGCCTGTATTTCTATCCTGACGGTACAGTGAGGGCCAACCCCAACAGTGCGGTCATAGGCAATATCATGGACGATGAGATTATCGACATCATATTCAAGGAGATGATAGACAATACCGCATGGCGCAAAGTGCGGGATGCTGCTCCCTGCAGCCGATGTGTATACCAGTTTATATGTCCGCCTCTATCCAATTATGAACTGGCTATCGGCAAGTGCGATTTATGTACCGTCAACCAACAATAACACTATGGATACTCTCGACCGCTTGATCCGCTATCTGGTACTGCGCAGTGCCACGACGCATGCGCTGAGCCTGTATCATGGGAAAATGGGAATTGCCATGGCACTGATGATATATGCCCGGCATCACGACAGGCCCTATCTGCACGATTACGCCGAACGTCTGCTGCTCAATGTGTGTGATAATATTCCGGAGAATATGTCGCCTGGCTTTGCAGAGGGACTTGCCGGTATAGGATACGGCATCACGATACTACACAGAAAAGGACTCATTGACGGTAATTTGGACGATATATTGGCCGACATTGATGCCCAACTGATGAGGTATGACCCGCGACGATACGATGATTTTTCTTTCCGTACCGGATTATGCGGTATAAAGTACTATATCGACACACGCCGTAAGTACTATGGGGTATCAGATACTATCGACCCTATTTTTGAGAGGGAACTGGCTCTTGCCCTGGAAAGGAACAGAGAAAAATGTGAGCAATATACACACATGATGGACGATATCAATGCGCCAATATGGACACTCGTAGAGTACAAAGATAAGGAGCTTGGGATAGATAACGGATGTGCATACTACATAATAAAGGAGATATATGATGAAGTACTATCTGATTAATCATGCCAGCCGTGCTGCTGCATACGGTATAGGTACCTATATAAATAATCTGTTGCAATGTCTGAAAGGTATTCCCGCGGTGGAACCGGTATTGATTGATATCTCTGCCGATGTGGATGAGTTTTCGGTGACTGAAACTGATGGTGTCGAGCATTTAATAATACCGCTGAACAACAAGCCTTATGGAGGCGAATTGTATGCTCATGCCATGGTGAATCTGTTGGCTGAATATCTGCCAACGGAGGGACGTTGTGTATTTCATTTCAATTATTTCCAGCATTATGACTTAGCACGCCTGTTGAAGTCGCGCTATCCACACAGTCACCTGATTTTTGCGATCCATTATTTTGGCTGGTGTTTCACACTGAATGGGAATGTCACCCGCTTCAGAAACATTGTGCAAAAGAATGAGATTGTCGAGGAAATGGATCGGGGAGTATTGCAGGGTTATAGTGATGATACACGCTTCCTTGCCCTATGCGATAAAGTGATTGCTCTTTCTTCTTTTACAGCCAATCTGTTAGAGACAGACTATGGCGTAGCTTCAGAAAAGATTTGCCTGGTATATAATGGTATGGACACCAATGAACTGACAGCAGATTTTCACTACCATGAAGAAGTAAAGAGGAAAGACATCCTTTTTGTGGGCCGACTGGACTCCATTAAAGGGATAGACTATATCATCAAGGCTTTCCGTTTGCTATTGGAGAGAGGCATGGACGCCCATCTTACATTGGTTGGGGATGGCAATTTCAGCCAATATCTTTCACTATGTGACGGCATTTGGAACAGGGTGACCTTTACAGGGAAGATTAACAAGACACAGCTCGCAGAACTTTATCGTAGTGCAACTATAGCAGTGCAACCATCTTTTCATGAGCAATGCAGCTACTCTTCCATAGAGATGATGGGGCATGGAATCCCCCTGATAGCTACCGATACGACAGGACTTGGTGAAATGATGGATTATACGCCAGAATGTATAATTCACATTAACGAGGTGGACTTCGATGAGAGTTCGTTTGTAGGAGAACTGAGTGAGAAAATGGAAAGTCTGCTCGGAAATGCCGAATTATGCCATAGTGTATCGGTACTACAAAATCGCCTGTATCATGAACGATACACGCTTGATTGTATGCAGAAGTCTATATCTGATATATGCGCAGCTGTTGGTGACGATGCTTCAGTCTCCGATGCTTTCTATCCTTATTTGGATTCAAAAATGATAGGACTTATCAACAGCTATATGGATATCGATGCGGATGCCAAAGGATTGGCTGGCATTGGATGCTATATGTGGTATCGCATAGGGGAGTTTGATAGGAAAGGGGATAAAGCTGGTGTCTTCTCATCCTATATGTTGCAAGAGCACATGATATATTATGTGGATTGGGTGTATGATGTATTGGTTAAAGAACGGGAATACGGCCGTATCCTTGAAGACGGGTCCTTGCTGTATGTGCTATACCAACTTCTCGAAGCTGGATTTTACAAAACAAAAATACAATCTATTATAGACTTGTTGCCCGTCCAAGAGTATTTGGAACAAAAAGAGAGGTTTGCTTTATCAGTCAAGGCCGACAAGGAAACTATCATAAACAATGCGTTGAACATCTATAACACCTACTTTCACCTATGAGAACATCATTAGAAGATGTCTGTACTTTTGTGATTCCAGTACGTATAGACAGCAAAGAACGTATGAGAAACCTGCACATGGCAGTTGACTGGCTGAGTCCTCTCGGTGCACAGATCCATATACTGGAAGCCGACAAGGAGCAGCAGGTCTATCCGAAGGATTTCACACAACCATGTGTCAATATACATTACATTAAAGACGAGGAGCCTATATTTCATCGGACTCACTATATCAATAGACTGTTACAGATGTCAACAACCCCTTTTGTTGCTGTGTGGGATACCGATATAATCATTGACCATAAACAGATACTCTATGCTGTGTACCATTGCCTTGTTGAGGAGGGATGTACCTTAGCATATCCATACGATAGCAGATTTATCAGTCTGGACGAGAAGTTGAGCCAAAAGTTTGCGTCAGACGGTGATATCGGTTATCTGAACAGAAGGAAACTCAGAAGTATTCTGGACCGTCCCTTCTGTGGAGGAGCATACATCGTTGACAAACAGAAATACCACAGCATAGGTGGCGAAAATGCGTTCTTTGTCGGATGGGGTCCTGAAGATGCGGAACGTCTGCGACGCACACAAATCATGGGGCATAAAGTCGGATGGGCAAGTGACGGTTGTGCTTATCATCTGTACCATCCCAGAAATGAGAACTCGCGCTTCTTCAATGAAGAGACAGCGGTATCGACCCGGCGTGAATTTGTCAAGGTATGCAGTATGAACCGGGAGGAGTTGAGTGAATATATAAAAACAATGCCACGATGATGTCCTTTCCTCACTATCAGCAACAGGAGGCCGTGGACTGTGGCCCCACCTGTCTGCGCATGATAGCCAAGCACTACGGCAAGGTGTACTCGGCAGAGATGCTGCGCAAGCACAGCTACATATCGCGTGAGGGAGTGTCGATGCTGGGTATCAGCGATGCGGCCGAGTATATCGGTTTCCATACGCTGGGGGTGAAGATTACCTTTGAGCAGCTGGTGCGCGACGGCACATACCCATGCATACTGCATTGGAACCAGAACCACTTTGTGGTGTGCTACAGAATCAAGAAACGGCGCGACGGGGACTACGACATCTATATCTCCGACCCTGCTACGCAGAAACTCTGCTTCAACAGGAAGGAGTTCCTCAAATGCTGGATAAGTACCAAGGAGAAGGGGCACGACTGCGGCACAGCCCTGATGCTGGAGCCCGGTGTGGAGTTCGGTGAACGTGAAGATGATATCGAGACTGGCAAGCATAGCCTGGGCTACTTCCTCCGTTACTTGAAACCTTACAAGAGCCAATTTGTGCAACTGATGATGGGACTGCTGGTGGGCAGTGTGCTGCAATTGATATTCCCGTTCCTCACACAGGCTATGGTGGACTGGGGCATCGAGGGAGGCGACATGAATGTCATTACGCTCATACTCATCGCCCAATTGGTATTGTTCGTGGTGCAGCTCTCGGTGGGGTATATACGCAGTTGGATTATGCTGCATGTGAGTTCGCGCATCAACATAGCCCTTATCTCGGACTTCCTGATGAAGCTGATGAGCATGCCGCTCCACTTCTTCGACACGAAGCGTACGGGCGACATCATGCAGCGCATAAGCGACCACGGGCGCATCAAATCACTGCTCATGGGCAACTCGCTCAATATGGTGTTCTCCATCGTCAACTTCTTCGTCTTCACCGCTGTGTTGGCCTACTACAACTTGACCATATTGGGAATATTCGCCGTAGGCAACACGCTCTACGTGCTGTGGGTGCTCTACTTCATGCGCTATCGCAGGGAACTCGACATCAAGCGCTTCTATCAGGCTTCCACCGAGCAGAGCAAGATGATACAGATGATACAGGGCATGCAGGACATCAAACTCAACAACTGCGAGAAGCAGCAACGGTGGGAGTGGGAGCGCATACAGGTGAAACTGTTCAAGATCAGTGTGCGCGGACTCACCATCGGACAGGTGCAACAGACGGGGTCGGCATTCTTTACCCAGTCGACCAACATACTGACAACCTACATCGCAGCACGCGCGGTGGTCAACGGTGAGATGACCTTGGGTATGATGATGTCGCTTACCTATATCTTGGGACAGGTATCGGCACCCATACGCGACTTCATAGGATTCGCGCAAAAGTGGCAGGATGCAAAGATAAGTCTCGAACGTCTCAACGAGATACATGCACAGGAGGATGAGGAGCACGACATCGACATGAAGATGAGCCGACTGCCAAAGAACCGTAGTGTCGAAATCAAGAACCTGACATTCAGCTACAGCGGTGCCGAGCGCGACTATGCCGTAAGAGAAATCAACCTCAGCATACCCGAACAAAAGGTGACAGCACTGGTGGGCGAAAGCGGTTGCGGCAAGTCAACACTGATAAAGCTGTTGCAAGGATTCTACACCCCCAATAGCGGCAGTATACGCGTGGGCGGTATGCCGCTCAATGCCATCAACCCGCACCTATGGCGCAGCCGCACGGGGTCAGTGATGCAGGAGAGTTTCATCTTCTCTGACACAATAGCCCGAAACATCGCACTTGACACCGACGAGATAGATGTGGAGCGCATGTACGATGCAGCCATACTGGCCAATGCCGATGAGTTCATCTCGGCTATGCCTATGGGATACAACACCAAGATAGGTATGGAGGGCAACGGGGTGAGTCAAGGTCAGCGGCAACGTATACTGATAGCGCGTGCCATATACAAGAATCCCGAATACCTGTTTTTCGATGAAGCCACCAATGCTCTCGATGCCACGAACGAACGCCTTATCATGAACAACCTCTATGACTTCTACAAGGGAAAGACGGTGGTAGTGGCGGCACACCGCCTGAGCACGGTGATGAATGCCGACCAGATAGTGGTGATGAAGAAAGGCCGTATCGTGGAAGTGGGCACGCACCGCGAACTGGTAGAGAGGCGCGGCGAGTACTATGCGCTGGTGAAGAACCAACTGGAATTGGGTAATTGAACTATTGTTGAACCATAAAAACAAAACTACAATGAAAAAAAGAGAACTACCGGAGCTGCACGACTACAGCGAGGATGTGCAGGAACTGATGAGCCGTATACCTTCGAAGACAGTGCGGTGGGGACTGGGTATCATCTGTGGACTGCTGGTGGCGTTCCTTGTGGCCAGCTGCTTCATCCGATGTCCCAAGTACTTGTGGGTGGAGTCGCGGGTAACGCGCGAGTACAGTGACTCTACGGGTGGGTACTACACAGGAGTGGCATTCATAAAGGAGCATGACCTGCCTAAGCTGGAGGAGGGCATGCCTGTCCTGTACCGCTACATCCAATGCGAATTTAAGGGCTACATCGCAAGCACCACCCCCAAGTATGACCACATGATGAAGATGAGGAGCGTGGAGCTCAGCTTCGGGCCCAACGAGGAGATATATCCTCTCTTTCTCGACAAATATGGTTTGCTGGGACGGGTAAGGCTGGAGAACCCTACGCTGTTTGAATGCTTGTTTTTACGTAATAAGAAGTAATAACTTCTGCTTCCCCACGGTTCTATGGGCTGTGGGGATTTTTAGGATCGATTTTTAATCATTATAGAACTATGGGCAACAAAGAATTGTTGGCACGCATCACAGTGCTCGAACGTGAAGTGGATCACGCAAATGATGTGCGTGCCTACAGGCTTTGCATGTCGTTGAGGCGCTTGTAGTAGCCACCCTTGGCCAGCAGTTCTTCGTGTGTGCCGCGCTCCACAATCTCACCTTCGAGCATCACGCATATCTCGTCGGCATGGCGTATGGTACTCAAGCGGTGGGC